>NZ_JBDYQK010000006.1:0-232824 GCF_043832615.1 Klebsiella sp. KE9456 | reverse complement strand
GGGTATTGGTGCTATGATCGGCATCGCTCAGTCCGGTTGGTGATTTGGGATATTCAGCGATTGATCAGATCGCATAAACCGGACTGAGTTCCCCCTGAGTGATCTACTATTCCGAGCAGTTATTTAGGGCTCTCATTATCCCGTGTGGGGGAATTAATGTGGTTCCCACCGCTTGCCGCCGTATTTGGCGTACTTCTGGTGTGCAAAATTTCAGACCGTCTGGTGGCGCGTGGCATTGAGCCAACACGTGCGCGACTGATTATTATCTGGTCGGTCACCTGTCTTTCTCCACTGGTCTTCCTTTTACCTTCTGTCACCAATGACATTGCCGCAACGGGTATTATGACGGTTATCAATTTTATGTGTACGGCCTGGCTAAGCATGGCAACCATTATGATGGGCGGCCTTGCCCCAAGAATAGCCATTGCCACCGCTATTGGCATTATGAGTGCATTAGGTGGAATCAGTTCCATTATTTTCAATGGGTTTGTAGGGACAATTATTGACCACTTTGGTTATTCCGTACCGATTTATGCCGGCGCACTACTTCATCCCCTGGGAGCCATTATTCTTGCAATCTATTTTTTATCCAAAAAAAACACCTTAGTCCATCAGGAGCGTAGTTTATGAAACAAGATGTTATTCCCTCGCTAATTGGTGAGGCATGTGCAGATTTTACCGTTCTGTACTGTCTGGTTACGCATGAGGAATATTTGTTTGCCGCATGGTATGACCCGTCCCACCGTATAACCATTGGCTGTCGGGCACCGTTCGCTGAAGAATGGGAGACGTTCCAGCCGGAGGGCTTCTGGATTGAGGAGCGACATCGCTTCTCAAATATAACGGATTATGATTCACACAATTATCTGACACTGGCTATTGATGCTGAAGGTTATATTCATTTGGCCGGTAACATGCATGTCGATCCGTTAATTTATTATCGCTCACAAAAGCCGCTGGATATCTGCTCAATACAACCTGTGTTATCAATGGTGGGCGAGCGCGAAAATCGAGCCACCTATCCACTCTTTTTTAAAGACAGCAACGGACGATTGCTGTTTCGCTACCGGGATGGATGCAGCGGCAACGGCGATGATATATACAACCGCTGGGATGACCAGAGTAAAACCTGGGGCCGGTTGCTGGACACGCCGCTACTCAATGGTGACGGGGAACGTAATGGTTATGCCAGACCACCGGTAGTCGGGCCAGATGGTTACTGGCACATGATCTGGATGTGGAGAGAAACGCCCCATTGTGAAACCAACAACAATTTGTCCTATGCCCGCAGTCGGGATCTGCTGCACTGGGAAACCTCTGCTGGCAAGCCACTGACATTACCCATTTCCCGTTCAACAGGAGAAATTGTCGACCCTGCCGCACCGGAAGAGGGTCTGATCAATATGGTTCAGGAAGTGGGATTTGATAATCAGGGGCGTCCTGTGCTGATTTTCCATCGCTACGACGAACAGGGTTATTCCCAGGCCTGGCTCGCAAGGCCTGACGGTAAAGGTACGTGGCTGAAAAAACAAATCAGCCGATGGGATTTCCGCTGGGATTTCAAAGGCCCTGGCTCCATCCCCCCTGATGTGATCCTCTGTCCTCCGCGTCCGGTGGGGCATTCCCGACTGGAAGTTGAATGGCAGACAGCAAACGCTGGCCAGGGGATATGGATAATCGATGAAGAAACACTGCAGGTCATTGCTGATAAAGCAGTTTACCGGGCCATGTGCACTACGCAACGCCAGCCCCGACAGCATATTCACCCTGACGCGGTGGTTCAACTGGTTGCCGCTCTGGACAGCGACGGGCACGAACAACACCGCTACTGGCTACGCTGGGAAACGCTACCCATCTTCCGCGACGTTCCCCACCCTGTTGAAGTGGGTGCTACGCAACTGGAGTTGATTGATACCGGTATTGAGTAAGATGGAAACCCGTCCTTACGACGGGTTACTGACATTGATTCGGCGAAATACCGAACTGCTTACGAAACAGACGGGAAAAATAGCTAATATCCGTAAAACCACAATGTATCGCAACTTCTGAGACGGTCATCTGAGAAAACTGCAGGCAATATTTTGCCTGCAGCAGTTTGAGAAGAGAAAGATATTGCTGTGGGGAAATTCCGGTATATTCGGCAAAACCACGTTGCAGAGTACGACGGGATATCGCAAACATCTGACATAATCCATCAATATTCAGTGGTCGATCCCAGTGGTTATTTAACCAGATGATTATCTGGCTAATACGATCATCACTGGAGCTAAAATCGTGTGTTTTGTATCGCCATTCGCTGAGAATATGCAGCGCCTCAAGAAAAACCATCTCTTTATGACTCTCGGCAAAAAATTTATCCATAAACGCCCCCTCTTGATGAGCTGAAAGACGGCTAATGACATGTTTCATTATCCGCATATCTATTTGCCAGATATTTGTCTCATCCTCTGCGGGAAGTAAATGGTCTATCCCTTTGATAATATTAAACTGATCGCGCCCCAGATACAGGAGATTTACCTGGTTTAAATTATTCATATTCTCAAAGAGATGGTAGTCCTGTCGATTTAGATAGCAAAGTGTCCCGGCGGTCAACAAATACGGCTTTTCATTGATAACATGTACGCCGCTCCCACTCTCCACCAAAAAAAGCTCACAATATTCATGGGTATGTTCACGACTGATACTTTTCTCTGGCTGCCAGAAATGGAATACCACCTTTTCCATAGGATGGTGGAAATGAGTATCCCTTGGAAGAACAAGTGTCATAACAAACCCTCTTTAGTCCCCGCGTCCCGGGCCTAACAGATAAGAAGTACATTTTATAATCTATGACCTTATGAGGCAGGATAAATTGATTTGCATCACGAATATGAAACATCATTTTATTTCATGGGATAATGCGTTTCTATAACATTATTGATAGTACAATTGACAGTGTACATAAATGCCATCCTCATGCATTTCCTGTCATAATAGTACAAATGGTATTGATATGTTTCACAGTCACATCGCCAGGGCCTTTCCACTATTTTACCCTTCGATAAAATCACACTTCGACAGCAACAGGTAGTATTAACACATTTTGTAAAATTAGTTCTGACAGTCCATCCAATGTTGGCTTAAACGCAACAACGTTGTGTCATGGTGAATTTAAAACACCCCATAACATTAATTCTGGAATAATAGAAATGATAATCAGAAAATTAACCCTGGCGGGCATGATATTCAGCATTTCCTTTCCGTTGTTTGCAGCTGAAATATACAATAAAGACGGTAATCAGCTACAACTTACGGGCGCTGTGCATGCGCGACATTATTTTAGTGATGATACGTCGTTGAACGGAGACAACACGTTTATTCGTTTCGGATTTAAAGGGCAAACACGAATTAATGAATGGTTATCAGGTTATGCCCAGTGGGAAGTTAACGTTCAGGCTAACCATACTGAATCTGGCAGCGATGCTCAAACCGGGAATGCCACGCGTCTGGCATACGCGGGGCTGAATGCGGGGACATTCGGTTCCCTCGATTATGGTCGTAACTGGGGCGTTGATTATGATCTGGCATCCTATACAGACTATGCGCCGATTTTTAACAATCTGACCTTTAGTGCGGGCGATAATTTTATGACCGGCAGGGGGACAGGATTATTGACATGGCGTAATCACGATACATTTGGTCTGATTGACGGTCTTGATTTTGCTGTCCAGTACCAGGGCGCTAACGACAGTTCAGAAACAACAGGCAGTAGTCGTTCAGCCATAAAACAGAACGGAGAAGGGTACGGAATGTCGCTGACATGGCATGCCACAGATGAAATCAGTATCGTTGGTGCTGGCTCATCATCTCGGCGTACGGCGGCTCAACAGGCGCTATCACTGGGTAAAGGCGAGTATGCTGATATGTGGGGGGGCGGTATTAAATATGCCGGTAAACAACTCTATCTGGCGACCATTTATGCGGAAACCCATAATCTGACGCCAATAAAATCACTGGGTTTTGCCAATAAAACCCGCGACTGGGAAGCGGTAGCCGGATATCAATTTAATAACGGAATCAGGCCTCAGGTAGGTTATTTTTGGTCACGTGCGTTTGACATTGAAAACACAGGAAATGTAGATTTAATTCGCTATCTTGATTTAGCCATGATGTATTACTTTAATGACAACATGGTCACTTATGTCGACTACAAAATAAACATGCTCGACAATAACCAACAATTTGGTATCACCAATGATGATGTGATTGGTTTTGGTTTAACGTATCACTTCTGATTGCCCCATTAAAAGCTGAGAAGGATCTTCGGCTTTTTTCACCGTATTGTACGAAAAGGAGGGAATATTCGCTGCGGCGTGATGAACCTTATCAGATTCTCTCCCGCACCAAATGCCCGCTTTGATGGGAGGCCGTTCGGCGGGCCGGGTGACATTCTTCATGCGTCCCGGGCAGGTAGTATTTGCCATCAGAGAATGGCCTCGTCCCTCCCGGGCAACCGTTCATGCCCGGCTGGCCATTTTTTCCGGAGAGTCCGGCCCCACCGTTAGCATCATCTGAGCGCCACAGTCTGTTTGCGCTACTCATGCCCCTCTCACCAGAGTAGCTCAATACTGAGCATACCAGGACAGACAACAGAATAAAATTTACTGCGTTGCCCATACCTTAACCTCTGCCGCGCCGTTTACCTGACGGTCATGGAATCAGCCTGCTGTTCAGTCACTTTCAACGCCGTTCCGGCGATTGCCTCATGGAGCGCCTCACGGATTGTCATCCGACCTTTAACCGGGTTTACCCTCACCGACGCCGTCCGGCTGAGATCCGTCCGGATAAAACACCCGGTTCCGTGCGCCAGCGCCTGGGCGGTTTCATCAAAGCGATAAAAATGGATATCGTAATCCGCCATAGCGTCGCATTTTCCCTGTGGAAAATGAACGTTCGGTGAAGTGCTGCATGCAATAATGAAAAAAGCCATGCTGGTACTTAAAATCTTCCAATAAACGGACCGCAAGGTTGATTCTATTACATTCACTCTGTTGACTCCTTCAGCAACGTCACGTAAAGATAGCGATGACAAAATCGTTAATCTACTATTTCAGCGAACCATTTTTATTTGAAATTTACCTGAAACAGAAAAGTTGTCAGGCCATAAATCATCCATCGTACTGACGACAAGCGGGTCCTGGCCCATGCAAGCCGATAAGACTGGGGAAACAACAGGTAACATTTTATCTTATTTAACAATTAATTATGTTAAGCATTGGCCTATGACGAAAATGCATCAGGAAATCTGGCACCTTTTCCCCCATTCTTGTCCCATAATCAAAGGAAGAGGGTTCCCCCTCAAGATGTCGATACGCAATCAGGTTGTTCTCAGTGGATAACGTTCTATCACCATAAGCTGGAAAGTCGCCTTCCGGACCTGAGTAAATACCCCCGCATTTTTCTACCCCCCAATTTTTTGGCAATGGTGCAACGGTAAAAATTAACATTCACGCTCTCTGCCCCCATCCAGCGTGTTCTGACAAGAGCGCTTCGCGCTTGATCATATTCCAGCGTCCATCACAAATGGTTCCGGGAGAACGCCTTACCAAGATCCGCATACAATCTATCCACTACCACCCGGATCCGGGGGGAGAGATTTCTGGAAACGGGCCATAGCGCCGTAACTGGGGCATCATGTTCGGGAGTCTTAACCGGTATTATCCTCAGTTCTCCTTTAGCGATTTCGTCTCCGGCCAACCAAGTTGACAGAAAGGCAATCCCCATCCCCCTGACCGCCGCATCCCTCAATGCCTCCCCGTGGCTGACAATGTAACGGATAGTGGGTTCAAGCAGGACCATGTGACCATTTTCATCCAGCACTTTCCAGGGCAAGACTCTGCCGTCCCTTGAAAAGCCAAGACAAGCATGTGAAAGCAACTCTTCTGCGCAGCCAGGCAATCCATAGCGATTAATGTATGCCGGCGAAGCACAAATGACAGAGCGCTGAGTGGCGATTTTTCGCCCGGCAAGACTGGCAGAGTTACCTGTATCACCGAGCCGTACAGCAAGATCGATATTTTCCTCGATAAGGTCGACCCGGCGATCGGTAAAAGTGATATCCAGTCTGAGCGCCGGATACTCAGCACACAGTGTAGCAAGGACAGGCATGACACAAATCCGGCCATATGAGACGGGGAGACTGATGCGCAGCGTACCTGAAACCACCTTTTTGCGCGACGCCAGAAGAGATTCTGTTTCATCAAGCTCATCCATAACCCTGAGGCAGCTCCGGTAATACAATTCTCCCTCTTCGGTCAGGCTGATGCTGCGGGTGGTCCGGTTCAGCAGTTTAACACCGAGCCGTTGTTCAAGTCGGGCAACATGTTTACCGGTTGCCGATTTTGATACCCCCATCCGGACTGCGGCAGCGGTAAAGCTACCTGTCTCCACCGTATGCACAAAAGCAGCCATGCTGAGTAACTGAGAATGCAGGATGAATGCCATTCGATTGTCTCCATTTGAGAGGAAATATGATTCATTTATATCGCAATACACGCCGTATTGTTGTCAATAAGATGATTTTCACCACTTACTGGAGAAATCACTATGGCTCAAATGATGAAACGCTGGCAGTTGTCGTCGTTCGGCACTGAAAACCTTCACCTGACTGAAGTCCCTTTACCGAAACCGGGATATAACGAGTTGTTGGTTAAAATCTCTGCGGTCTCCCTTAACTACCGGGATAAACTGGTGCTGGAGGGGAAACTGTTGCCAGACCTGCCGGAAATGCCTTTCACGCCCGTTTCAGATATGGCGGGTAGGATTGTCGCAACAGGCCCCGGCGTGACCCGTTTCCGTACCGGGGACCGGGTCACCGGAAATTTCTGGACGCAGTGGCTGGATGGTGATGCACCGGATGATATGGTCAGGCACGGCCGATCGCTGGGTGGTCCGCTCCCCGGAATGCTGGCTGAATATGTCATACTCGACGAAGATATTGCTGTCGCTTCTCCTGACTCACTGAGTGACGAGGAGGTCTCCACTCTCCCGGTTGCAGCCCTGACGGCCTGGTTCGCGCTTGTAGAAACAGGAAAACTCAAACAGGGGCAGCGAGTGCTGGTCCAGGGAACCGGCGGCGTGGCACTGGCAGGGCTCCAGTTGGCTCAGGCTCTGGGTGCGGAAGTCACCGTCATTTCGCGTAGTGAAGAAAAACTACAGCGCGCAAAGGCGCTCGGGGCATCAGGTCTGGTTAATACCCGCCTGACGCCAGAATGGGCATTGCGGGCTACTGAGTTGTCCGGGGGACGCGGATTTGACCATATCCTGGAACTTATCGGCGGTGACAACCTGCGCCAGTCTGCAGAAGCCCTTGCACCGGGAGGGCGGATTGCTCAGATTGGTTTTCTTAAAGGCGGTGAGATGATTCTTCCTGCCGTGCCATTGATGCTTAAAAGAGCAAATATTCAGGGGATTACCGTGGGCCACCGACGCGCCCTTGAAGAGCTATGTCAGGCTGTTGACCACCATCAAATCAAACCGGTGATTGATAAAATCTACGATTTCTTCGATGCGAGAGCCGCCTTCACGCATCTGGAGAGAGGACCGTTCGGGAAAATCGTCATCCGCATCAGTTGATGATTTAGCATATAAATAGAAAAGGCGACTCTCATCTGGCCTGGGGGGGACATTGCCCCCTCATTTCCTGATGCTCTTTTAACCCGTTCGCATTCAATAAGAGACATACTGATGACCACTTACCTTACCCTGTCTTCAATTATTACCGCGGCTGAAAGGATTAAAAATGCCGTCATTCGTACCCCTACGGTTTTGTCACCGGGATTATCCGATATGCTGGGAAGAAAGGTGTTTCTCAAACTGGAAAATTTGCAAACTGGCGGCTCTTTTAAACCCCGGGGCGTGCTGAACCTGCTTTCCGCTTTCACTGGCAACCTGAAAGAGGGCTGTTTCGCTACCGTCAGTGGCGGCAACTTTGGTATCGCAGTAGCAGAAGCCGCAAAAGCGCTTGATGTAAATGTGACCGTCATTATGCCCAAAACGGCCCCGGCCTCATCAGTTGAAAAAATACGCCATTCGGGTAGCACAGTGCTTATTGAGGCAGATGTCAGTTCCGCGTTTGAACGGGCCAGGAAACTTGCAGAACAGGGATATCATGTTATCGATGACTGTAGCGACACTCTGGTCGCAGAAGGATATGGAACCCTTGCACTCGAACTTATTGCTGACTGCCCTTCATTAACCGATGTATTTGTTGCGGTGGGCGGTGGAGCCATGCTGGCTGGCATCGCAACGGTACTGAAATCCCGTAATCCTGACATCCGCATATGGGGAGTGGAAACCGAGGGGGCCAGTTCGATGTACCACGCGTTAACGGCAGGAAGGCCAGTAAACGTGGACATCACCTCCACCATTTCAACTCTGGGCGTTCCTCGGATCGATCCTCTGATGCTGGAACACGCTCAACGCTACCTTGAAAAGGTCATCCTAGTGTCGGATAGCGATGCTATACAAGGCATGATTTCTTTTGGCGAGAAAGCCAGACAATGGGTTGAACCTGCAACCGGGACACTTATTCCGGCCGCGCGCGCCGTTATCCCCACACTTCCCCGGAACGCGGTTATTGGACTTATCGTATGCGGGGGGAACGTGACATACCCGGAGATGCAGGTATGGACAAAACACGCAGGTATCAAGTAACAATAAAGATATAAAAATGTCATCGGTGATTTTCCCGGGGCACGAATTGTCAGCAATCAGAGCCGACGTCCCGAACGTCGGCTCTGGATTTTGTCCGTGCCATACCACCAGGCATATCTCAGACCGTGCGCCATCTCCGGGTCAACGGCTTTTCAACTTCCACAATCAGGAACATCATAAAACCGATAATGCGGATCCATCATCCCGGCAATCCCCAGCAAAATAACGCCCTGCTGCAAATCCTGATGGGTGAGTTCCGTTTGCCCGTCAGCGGCCGGTTTCCACGCCGCCACCATTCGTAAATAAACAGCGTTACCCACACTATCCGCAGACACCCTCGCATCGTTTTATCCTCAAAGAAAATCACCCTCTGTCATTCTTTCTGGAAGCAAAAACAGGCTTTGCAAATATCCGCAGGTAAAATTTCCCCATCAGATTCAGCTTATTGCCAGTACAGTTAGTGCCCCCTTCCAGGACAGAGAGATCCCCTGTAACGATTTCATTTCCTCTCCTCCGGGATTATGATGGCGGTAATTATCCTTTCTGTTCGCAGTGATTGAGAAATAGATGGACTTCATCAGCATTATTATGTCGGCGGGAAAAAGCTCCGTCGATGTGGCGCTTTACACGCTGCTGCCAATCATGGTTGTCATGCTCATCGTAATGAAATATCTGGAAGTACGCGGGGTGCTGGACGTCATCGTACGCTGGCTCGCGCCGCTGCTGAAGCCGTTCGGCTTAACCGGGATGAGCGCGTTTGCTCTGATCCAGATGAATTTCGTCAGCTTTGCCGCCCCGCTGGCGACGCTGGCCATTATGGATAAACGCGGTGCGTCGGATCGACAGATGGCGGCTACGCTGGCGATGCTTTTCGCCATGGGGCAAGGTAACGTTTTCTATCCGTTAACGCCATTTGGCCTGCACTGGCTGGCCTCTATTGTCATTTCGATCGCTGGCGGGCTGTGTGCCGCCGCGGTAACCTGGCATATTACCGGTCGCAAGCTGTCTACGATTGAGAATCCCCGGTCAGAAGCGCTCCCCAACGCCGAGCAAAATAATCGGGGGATTATCGCCGTGATCAACAGTGCCGGTTCCGACGCCATTCGACTGGCGCTTGGTGCGGTGCCAATGCTGATTTTGTCGCTGGCTATCGTGGGCGTTATGCAAGCCGCAGGCGTGATTGAGATGCTCCAGCACCTCCTGCTGCCGCTGCTGTTGTGGCTGAATATTCCCGTTAACTTCGTGCTACCGGCGCTGGTCAAGTGTGTTGCCGGGGGAACGGCTTATTTTGGCGTGATTTCTGAACTCATTCAGCAGGGTAAGGTGACCGTGAGCCAGATTAACGCCTCCGCCGGGCTGTTAGTTCAGACGTTCGATCTCCCTGGCATCGGCATCTTCCTGGGCGTCAGCTCGCGTTTCGTACGCCTGTTCCGTTTCGCCGCAACCGGCGCCATCGCCGGAATTATCATCCGCACGATTATGCACCTCACGCTATTCTGATCCTGCCGCCTGCGCACGGAGGCAGGCCGCGACGTCAGCCTGAAAGCTACAGGCAATGTGATGGTCAACCCGGGCCATCATCCACGGGAAAAACGGATTGGAGGTGACGCGCATCAGCGTATCCAGCCCGATACTCAGGGTCGACGTTTCCCCGCGCAAAGAAATCGTGCCAATGCTGATCCCGTAGCGATTTTTCTCCACCGGTTCCCGGCCATAGAGCGAATCGCTCAGCGGGAACGGCACCGCGACGTGCGACAATGAATACATATCCTGCGGCCAGGTAATATGCAGCGGCGTCACGGTTTCCGTCCGCGTGCCGGCAAGCGTTGTGCGGGCCACCGTATCATCGGTGTCAGCCGCGGCATTGGTGATAATCGTCGTTGCATAGGGCCGTGGCGCCGACGGTAGTAAGCTGCTCACCGCCGAATAAAGCGAGGGACGGAATAGCGCACGAAGGTTCGCCGCCTGATTAATATCAAAAATCACCAGTTCGCTGCCGTTATCCGGCAAATAGCGATAAAGCGAATCCACCACCGCGCGGGTGCTTACCGTTGAATCCATCACCGACTGAAAAGTTAACACCGGCGCTAATTCAGCCAGCCGTTTGTTCTGCGACGCTTTCACGATCTGCTGCTGCAACGCCTGAGACAACAGCCACGACTGCCTCGCCGCTTTGACCGGAAACGAATTGTATTTATAGGGATTGAATTCCGGGACAATATTAAGCCATGCGGCGCGGGCAAAGGCCGGAAAAATCGAGGGCAGGCCCGCAATCCCGGCAAAACGGGCAAACGCGGTGACGCCAATCATCGGCGACAGCAAAATTATCTGCTGAGGTCGGCGCAACGATTTATCATCCAGACTATCAAGCGCGTATTTCAGCGCCAGCGCCCCGCCGTTAGAGTAACCAATTATGTGCAATGGCACATCGGGCCCCGTCAGTCGCGTCGCTTCCCGTACCGCCAGACGGGTAGTCGCTATCCACTCATTCCGGTCAACGGCGGTCAGCGCGCCAGGTGCGGTACCGTGCCCCGGCAACCTCGGCACCACGGCAACAAATCCCTGCTGCTGATAACGCTGCGCCAGGTACCGTACGCTGTAAGGCGAATCCGTCAGGCCATGGAGCAGCACCGCCGCGCCGCGCGGCTTGCCCTGCGGCAACAGAATAAAAGAACGATTCCAGTTGGGATGAAACTTATCCGGATAGACCAGGCTTTGCGCATAAAAACGGTTAATCGTCGTTTTTTCATCATCATTCAGCGCATCGGTGATCGTGCTTTTCAGATCGCGGAAAATCGCCCCCTCCCGCGCCAGATATTGCGCAAAGGTGGCATGATCTATCTCGCTGGCCGTCATTTCATCTGCGGTCCAGGTATGCCAACGGTGTAGCGCGGGGCCACGCTGTGACTCGTAAATACGCCCAATAAAAAAGACCACCACCACGACCAGCAGGCCCATGAAACATTTTTTCGCCAAAGAGACCATTCTCACGCCCGACTTATTGAGAATCCGGGTAAAGCGCATCATTGCCATATTTTTGTCCGAACTCTCTCTTTTGCACACCCGATTGGCAAATTACGCCGCCCGACACCGATCCTGCAATTCACTTTTTAAACATAGAATAAACCAACCGCCCGTTGTGACGGTCAGAAAAGGGAACCAACATTCATTCTCTCGGGTGTAACGGATCTGCGCTAAACAAACCGCGCGGCGGGGTTAAAAAGAGACCATCCGCGACAAACACGGCCGCCATGGGCGTCGCTGAGGCGCAGTCATCGCCCTCCCCTGCGTCAACTGATTCTAATTTCAGTACTTTTCCTGTTGAAACGGTGAAATTCTCCACCGTCTTTTCCAGTCTGTGACATACTAAGCACAACGTCGGCAGAGCAAAACAAGGAGTAAGTCATGAACCAAAATGCCGCCAGGCTGACCCCAGAACAAGCCCTTACGCAACTTGAAACGCTGTATGAAAAATCGGTCAATGCGCTGCGTAAAGCCATCGGCGAATATATTACTCATAATACGCTCCCCGAGGATAGCGCACGCGCGGAAGGCTTGTTCGTGTATCCGCAACTGTCAGTCACATGGGATGGCGCTGAACATAAAGCGTCAAAAACCCGCGCCTGGGGTCGCTTTACCCACACCGGTTGCTACACCACCACTATCACTAATCCCACACTTTTTCGCGCCTATTTGCTGGAGCAGCTCACCCTGTTGTATCAGGATTATGACGCCTGCATCACCGTCGGATTATCGCAGCATGAAATTCCCTATCCGTATGTCATTGATGGTTCTGAATTAACACTTGATCGTTCCATGAGTGCCGGGTTGACCCGTTTTTTCCCGACCACAGAGCTTTCGCAAATTGGCGATGAAACCGCCGACGGCCTGTTCCATTCGACCGCGTTCTATCCGCTTTCGCACTTCGACGCCCGCCGTGTGGATTTCTCTCTGGCCCGGTTGCGCCACTATACCGGCACCCCGGTTGACCATTTCCAGCCGTACGTGCTGTTTACCAATTACACCCGTTACGTCGATGAGTTCGTACGCTGGGGCTGTAGCCAAATTCTCGATCCCGATAGCCCTTATATTGCCTTATCCTGCGCGGGCGGGATCTGGATCACTGCGGATACAGAAGCCCCGGAAGAAGCCATTTCCGATCTCGCATGGAAGAAGCATCAGATGCCGGCCTGGCACCTGATCACCAAAGATGGTCAGGGGATCACATTGATTAATATCGGCGTAGGGCCTGCGAACGCCAAAAATATCTGCGATCATCTGGCGGTGTTGCGCCCGGACGTCTGGCTGATGATTGGCCACTGCGGCGGTCTGCGAGAAAGCCAGACCATCGGCGACTATGTGCTGGCTCACGCCTATCTGCGCGACGACCATGTGCTGGACGCGGTGCTGCCGCCGGATATCCCGATTCCGAGCATCGCCGAAGTCCAGCGTGCGCTTTATGACGCCACGAAACAGGTCAGCGGCATGCCGGGTGAAGAAGTTAAACAACGGCTACGCACCGGGACAGTGGTCACCACCGACGATCGTAACTGGGAACTGCGCTATTCCGCCTCAGCGCTGCGTTTTAATCTCAGCCGCGCGGTGGCCATCGATATGGAGAGCGCCACCATTGCCGCTCAGGGTTATCGCTTCCGCGTCCCCTACGGCACTCTGCTGTGCGTATCCGATAAACCGCTGCACGGAGAAATTAAACTGCCGGGCCAGGCCAACCGGTTCTATGAAGGGGCCATTTCCGAGCATTTACAGATTGGTATCCGGGCGATTGACCTGCTGCGCGCCGAAGGCGACCATATGCACTCGCGCAAACTGAGAACCTTCAACGAGCCGCCATTTCGCTAATCTCCGACCCATTTCGCGGCAGATAAAACATCGGGTGCCATCCGGTACCCGAACTCAGCATCGCATGTTTCGTCACTCTGGCCTTGCATGCGGCTTTGGCCGCTGCCGATGGGCTATTGCGTTCTTTCGTGTTTGCATCAGAAAAATACCCAATGGCTAATAACCAACATATTCCACAAAAATACATACAAGACTCTTGTATAATATGTTCCTATTGTATTATCTAAATTTTATTACAATATTTTAACACTAAGGAATATCTGCGTCTGGCATCAGTGATTCAACAGGAGTTCATTATGTTTGTTATTCAGGATGTACTCATGATTGGTAGTTTAAACGGAATACAAATCAGAGCCGGGGCTAGCGGCTTTCAGCGTGCAGTAACCACGGTGACAATAATGGATATACCGGAGATTGCAGATTGGCTTAAAGGTGGCGAAGTAGTTATTTCTGGCGTGCTATTTGAACAGTGTTTTTCCAAAGAAATGGTTGATACACTACTGGCAAAAAATGTTGCTGGTATTATTACCAAAGAGAAATTCACACTAAGAATTTCACCAGACATTTTCTCGTGGTGCGATGAGGTTGGATTCCCGATCATGTTAATTCCGGCAAATTATAGTTGGGAAGAAGTAATGAATCCTATACTCAATGCCATTATTCGTAAGCCTTATCATATCATTGAGGAAAGTCAAAAAGTTCACTCTCTGCTGATGAATGCCATGATCGATGGTGTTTCGCTACCGGAAATGTGCTGCCGCTTCCGCTCTGCTACTGGCCTGAGCCACGCAATTACCGATAGTGACCTTTATTTGATCGGTGCATCCGACGATATTAACTGGAAAAACCATACCAGAGAGCTAAGTATTAATCAGCTCAAACCGTCAGCGTTGCATATGCAGACTATGGATAATACCAGAATACAAACTTTTTGTTATTGGGGTAAAATATTGTCCATCCCAGGGAAACAACTATTATTCTACCCTGTCATCCTGAATCATATAAAATATGGCTATATTATTATCTTGCTCGATGATAACGTTGTCGAAATACCGGCCGACGAAACTGTCCGCATCCAACAATATGGTTTATTTGTCGCGTTACATGTAACAAAAATGAGTGAAATAAGTAACGCTACCCGACGCTTTAATCAGCTTATTATGGACCGATTACTTTCGGAAGATAAATTATCTCAACACAGCATTGAAACCATGTTGGCTCCAACAGGTAAGAAAATTCACCGTCAGTATATTGTTGCCAATCTATTGTATAGTAATCCTGATGGTATTAGATCTATTGAATTACAGAACAATCGATTAAATCAGTTTCATGACATTCTGAAAAAACAAATTAGTAACAGCGATCACATTATTACATTCGAAAAGTTCAACTCACAAATAGTCTTAATCCCCTGGCCGAATGATGCTCTTGAATCTCTGATAGCCGATATTCGCAAACTGTTCATTCTTACCACCGGCTATACAAAAATTTATATTGGCATCAGTGAACCTGTAGCCCTGAAAAATATTCGCATGGGGTTTACTCAAGCACAACGAACCGCACAATTTTTGTCATCAACAGCCAGCATCGTACCTTATTACAAGTATCAGGACCTCGGAGTGCTTCGTTTCTTTATCGACAGACAAGAGTATATTTCTGGTTATTTTCTCAAGGAAATGTATGAGACCTACATCAAACCGCTACTTGACTATGATAAAGAACATCACAGCCATCTATTTGATACATTAACAACATGGATTAATAACGATTGTTCAAAAACCAAAACCGAAAAACAACTCTTCATTCATAAAAACACCCTGATTGCTCGGTTTAATACCATCAATAAAATTCTTAACTGCAATATCAACAAGGCAGAAGATCTCTTCAATGTTCAACTGGCGATGAAGATTCATTTGGCTCTACAGCTTGGTCACTTTGATAAAAGCGTGATTTAATTTTATGTTTACTCGCTATATGAATGGCAACATAGATAATTAATCCCGACAGCATTCCATACAGAATAGGGAAAACTGAAGAGGTTCCTAAATGGATAAAGAGAAAAGTCACAACTACGAAGCTACCTCCCAGTGACCAAAGACCGGCCTTGGGACTAAAACGCGTAAGAATAAAACTGGCCAACAACGGAATAAATACACAGCCAGATAGATAGCCATAGCAAATTTTAATTCCCACCAGTACATCGCGGATCCATAGTGCGCAAATCATAACGACAATTCCGATAATGGCAGCAAACAACCTTGTTGCCCAAATGGCCTTTTTTTCAGTTGGTTCTTTATCCAAATAGCTATGGTAGATATCATTATAGAGAATAGTTGATGATGCCAGAATAGTGCCGCTGGCAACAGACATTGTTGCAGCCATTGCCGCTGCGAGTACAATTCCCTTTATACCCGAAGGAAGAAAGTCTATAACTCCCTGCACAAACGCGTTTTGTGGATCGCTAAGTGAGGGTTGCATAATGCAAACACACATGCCGATAATCACTGTTGCAAAAGCATAAACAATACTATAAATCCCTGCACAGAGGGTCCCAGTCTTGGCAACGTAATTGTTTTTAGCCGTAAAAATTCGCTGCCAGATATCCTGACCAATAATAATTCCGGGAACATATAGAACTAGATAGAGCACAATATCTTCTATGCCAATACTGGTAATTGAAAAGTGGGACGGCGGCAAGTTATTGACAAACACATTCCACCCTCCCACCGCCGAAATACTGAAAACCGGTGCAAGAATAATAAAACCAACGGTTTTTATTGCAAATTGAATGACATCTGTTAGGGTCACAGACCACATTCCACCGATAAACGTATAGATAATAACAATCCCTCCGCCTGCAACCATTGATAATGTAAAATTTGTTTGCAGTGTACCACTAATAATTTCACCAATAGCGATTACCTGCACTACACTTAGCGTAATAGTATAAATTAACGTTAGCAGAGTACTGAATAATTTAGCCACATAACCATAGTTTTCCTCAACGATTTCGTTAATACTCAGCGCTTTTAGTTTTGCCAGCTTCGACGAAACCAGTAATCCTGTAACAATAAGCCCAATGCCAATACTCAGATTCAACCAGATGCCTCCGACACCAAACTCATAACCGAGGCGCACGCTGCCCACCGTTGAACCACCGCCTAATGCCAGAGCAGCCATACAACTAAAAAATATCGGCAAAGAAAGTCGTCTGCCGGCAACAAGAAAATCTTCTTTAGAACGAGCAAATTTTAGCGACAATAATCCCACGATGGCAATTCCGAGCAGATAGACAATAATAAACAGATAATCAACCATTGTTAGCATAACTGTTTCCCTTTATCTCTGGCCTCAGTAAATCCCTTAATCTATTTTCCTATAACTCATAATTAAAAAAAGTGAAGCACAAAACACTTTTATTATTCAGCAGTGAGATCACTCGATGTTTTATCAGGAAAACTCGACTGTGGTACCTGTTTTTCCCTCTAATGCCTGTAATGCCTTGTCGAGTGATGTAATAATTGCCCGTCGTTTCGGATATCTATGTACAAACTTTAGTGCTGCCTGTATCTTTGGCAACATGCTCCCCGGAGAAAAATGACCTTCCTTGATATATCGATTTGCTCGTACTAATGTTAATCGGGAAAGATCCCGCTGCTGTGGCGTATTGAAATTTATTGCAACTCTCTCAACTTCGGTGAGTATGAGTAATATGTCTGCATTAAGCTCTTCAGCCAATAGTTCTGCAGCAAAATCTTTATCTATAACAGCAGCCACCCCTTCCAGAGAGCCATCAGTATTTTCAATAACCGGGATACCACCGCCACCGCATGTTATTACTATGGCGGTTTCTGCCATTTTTTTTATCGCATCAATTTCGACGATTCGTTGCGGTAGCGGAGAACCCACGACTCTGCGACAACCCCGTCCGGCATCCTCGCGCATAATATAACCTTTCTCACGAGTGAGAACTTCAGCCTCATGCTGGCTATAAAATGGTCCAATAGGTTTGGATGGCACAAGAAATGCCGGGTCGTTCCGAGCAACTAAAACTTGTGTCGCCAGAGTGACAACTTCCGTTTTACAACCCCGTTGGTTGAGTGCATACCTAAGCGATTGCTGTAAATGGTAGCCAATATACCCCTGCGACATAGCACCGCATACATCGAATGGCATTGGCGGTACAACGTCTTTCGCAGCTTCACAGGCAAGAATAATTCGCCCTATTTGCGGGCCATTACCATGCACGAGGATTATATCATAACCCTGCAGCCTGATATCAGCGATACGCTCACAGGTCTGTTTAATCACGGATAATTGGGCCTCGGCAGTAGGCGCGCTATCCTTAGACTGCAAAGCATTCCCCCCCAGCGCAATAACTATTTTTAGTTTCTCCAGCATGCTTCCCCCTAAACCTCATTAACCAGCCGAAACACATCCATGCAGTGCCCTGTCAAAAAATTAACGATGTTGTCACAGGAAATTCGCTGAAGCTCGGTCATTGATTGGGTTGAATAAAATGCTGAATGCGGAGTGATAATCACGTTAGCCCGTCGGGCTAACGGATGCCCGGCAAGCTGCGGCGTTTCATCATTTAACACATCCAGCCCTGCTCCACGAACTAACCCCCTATCCAGGGCCTCTGCCAGCGCGGCTTCATCGACGCTTAACCCCCGCCCCAGATTCAGGAAAATAGGGTTACGCCGCATTTGCGCAAACTCTTTGATTGTGAAGTAGGCAACATTGGTATTTCCCAGATTCATATGGTTAGTAATCACATCAGCTTTCTGCCAGATATCCTCTGGAGTAACCATTTCTACCCCAATAGAACACGCTCGTTCTGGGGTGACCGCAGGATCGACAGCAATTATCCGCATACCCAATGCTTTAGCGAGACGGGCTACCTGACTACCGATTTTGCCCAAACCGAAAATACCAAGGGTTTGCATCTCAATACGCTCCGGTCTGCGTGGAAAGTCATACCGCCAGCAGTAGTTTTGCTCAATATCATAAGTGTAGGATTTGAGATTCTTGTTCAATGCAAGCATCAACGCAATGGTGTGCTCGGCGACGTCCCTGGTACAGTACTCTGCCACCGGACATATCCCCACACCATGAGCGGTCGCGGCGCTAAGATCGACATTGTCATAACCTGTAGCGTTAATAGACACCACACGCAAATTTTTCGCTCTTGAAAAAAACTGAGCATCAAGGCGAATAAAAGCTGTCAGAAGAGCATCAGCATCAGAAAGCAGGCTAATAAATTCATCACGTTTTTCATCTGTATATTCGTAGATGATAATTTCCGCATCAGGTAATCCCGCCGTCAATATAGTGATTTCGTTGTCATGCAGAGGCATCATGGAATCTTTATAGTCACTTATTACTATCTTCATGCTTAGGCCTCTCTTATTACCGGAAAAGTCATGCAATGCGGCCCGCCACCTGCCTTCAGAATCTGGCAGAGGTCAACTTCAATCACATCAATCCCCAACGCCTTCATTCTGGAGTTAACAGTGACGTTATTTCTAATTGCCATTACTTTTCCCTGTCCCAATGCCTGAACGTTACAACCGTGCCTGAAAACCTGTTCGCTCTCTACCGGAATCACCGTGAAATTACGGCGCCTTAACATTTGCAAGAAGTTATAGGGAAGTTCATGCACCGCAGCCAGACACACTTTTTCAGCAACGATATTAAATACCATGTCCAGATGCAGGTTAGCAGGCGGGCAAGGTACACCAACGACCGTATAACCAAACTTTTCGAGTTGCTCGCGTAAATTAGCGACGCCTGCTTCATCAGTACGATCCACCAGACCAAACGCTAATGTGTGCTCGTCAATCATCCAGAAATCACCGCCTTCAAAACAACCGGCATTGCAACGCGCAATGACCGGAACGCCCTGCTCTTTTAATTTGGCTTCATACACAACAGTTTCCGGCTGACGGGCTGGGTGACGAAAACGACCAATAATCGCGCCTTCTTTGACGCAAGCGCCAAAATCACGGGCAAAGGTTTGCACTTCCATGCTTTTGTCGGGGGTCATTTCCACCACTTCAACACCATTGTCTCTATAGGCGCTAACCAGTTCTCGCCACTCCCGGACCATCAGATCGTTTTGCTCCGTTTCCCCTTTTTCCATCCAGGTCTTGGTAATTTCATTGATCGCATTAAATACATAATATTGAGGGGAACACACTAGCACTTTTTTTAATGTATCAGTTGCATTAGATACAAATACCTGAGACATAATATTAACTCCTTTTTAAATAATCAGAATGAAACTCCACCAATCAAAAATGTACAGGAAATCATGAGCAACAATATCATAAATTTCCAGTTGCTTTTTACCCATTGTCCGTAGCCAATATGTGCAGCCTGAGTGCAGGTCATCACCACAATCGACGTTGGCATAATCATTTTCACTAATCCGAGAGCGATAAGATAAATATCAACCATAATTTCTTCTTTCACGCCTGCAAATACGGCCAGAGGCACCATAATTGGCATCGTAGCAGCGGCTAATCCCGTGGAGCTAGGAATGAATGAAGCGATGACCAGGTAAAAAAGCAGACATACCACAACAAAGACAATTGGGTGCAGGCTACTGAGCGTAACTTCACCAAAGTGCAAAATCGTCGGTGTAATAGATCCATCATTCATAATAACCTGAATACCCCGCGCCAGAGGTACGATAAAGGCCGTGGATACCAGAGTCGCTGCACCTTTAATGATCACATCAATAATCTTATCGATATTCATCCTCATTATATACCCGGAGATAATCGTAGATATGATTAACATCGCATTAATTTCATTAAAAAACCATTGACCAAGAGGCACCATATCTTTGCCAAGAAGAGTTCCCAACCAGGGAATATTCACTAACCACGCGGTAAAGGTTTCAAAAAACGTCCAGTTCGGGTTTAAAGAGGACCATGGAATCAAAGAAACAATCATAATACTGAAGGTCGCGCAAAAGATTGTCAGAACTTTTTTTTGTGCATTCGTCAAAGATGTCTCAGTATTCTCTGCCAAAGGAAACTCTTTCAGATCCTGTTCCCGACGAAAATGCTGTGGAGATTTATGCGGCTCCTTTTTGACCTTGTCCGCATAGCGGCAAATATATATAGAAACCACGCCAATAAAAACAATAAACATTAACATTCGCATGATAATGCCATTACCTGGACTAATTCCAGCGATACTGGAAGCAATTCCCACAGCAAATGGATTGACAATCGATGCCAGACAGCCAGCCTGGGTTCCCAGGACAACAATCATTACAGCAACCATCGTATCCAATCCTAAAGCCAGCACAATGGGAAGGAACATCATTAAGTATACAAAACCTTCTTCATACGCCCCCTGAACGGTACCAAAGATCCCCATTACCAGCACGAGTAGTGAAATCAAAACGTGGTAATTCTGCTGGTTCTTAATTGCGATTCGTTTAAGGGCTATT
This sequence comes from Klebsiella sp. KE9456, assembly GCF_043832615.1. Classification (NCBI taxonomy): domain Bacteria; kingdom Pseudomonadati; phylum Pseudomonadota; class Gammaproteobacteria; order Enterobacterales; family Enterobacteriaceae; genus Klebsiella; species Klebsiella sp. KE9456. The sequence goes on along the minus strand of NZ_JBDYQK010000006.1, from coordinate 211,802 downwards.
TTTATTGCCCCTGATTCATCCATCATTTCAAGAAAACTGCCGAACAGCATGATATTTAATGAAATAGCTATAGCACCTGTCACTGATTGGTTGCCGATCATACCAATAATCGGTGCCATAAAAATATTCCATAACCCCTGAGGATTTGCGACCGATTGTGTATAAGTTCCGGATATTGCACGACCAGCCTCATCTAACTGATATTTTCCGCCTGGGATAAACCAGGTTAATATGGCAACAATAGCAATAATAAAGAAAATGATGACATAAGCATTGGGCGATTTTAATTTTTTTTCGGTTTCATCTATTGCAGACATACAATGATTCCTTATTATTATAGCCAGCAATTTTGCTTTCATAGCATGAATAATCGCTGGCTGTAAGGTTACCGTGAACATTATTTATAAAAAAGTCATACACGGAAAATCATTCAGATTGCGAAGAAAATTCCCGAACAATAATCGTGTAACTACAACGCAACAGCTGCGAGGATACCTTTGATGGAATGCATACGATTCTCACCCTGATCCCACACGACGGATTGTTCGCACTCCATAACTTCGTCGGTAACATCGATACCTCGATATGCCGGCAGGCAGTGCATAAAAATAGCATCCGATTTTGCTTTTCTCATCGCCTCCATGGTGACCTGATACGGCTGGAATGCTTTCTTCAACGCTTCAATCTCATCAGGTGCTTGTCCCATACTGTAATGTGACATGCCGTAGACAATATCTGCATCCTTCAACGCAGCGTCAAAATCATCTGTAAAGACAATATTGGCCCCGCTTACCGCTGCACGTCTGCGGGTCTCTTCGAGGATATTTGCGTCTGGGTGTAAACTCGCCGGACAGGCGATAGACATGTCAATTCCCAGCGTGGCACAGGCTATCATCGTAGTGTAACAAACGTTATAGAGATTACCGGCATAACAAAGTTTCAATCCAGGGTAATCGCGCTTTTTCTCTTTAATCGTCATCAGATCGGCAATACCCTGTGTCGGATGGGCCATCGTTGTCAGGCCATTGATAACAGGGGTATCCATCCATTGAGCATATTGTTCTACAATTTCATGACCGAAAGTACGAATGAACAAGCCATCATAGTAACGGTCAAACATGCGTGCTGTATCTTTCAGCGGTTCACCACGTCCGCTTTGAAGTTCATCTGGACGTAAATAAACTGCCGTTATTCCCAAGTCTGCTGCCGCCCGCTGAAAGGCATTCCGCGTTCGCGTTGAGTTCTTCTCAAATAATGCAGCCCACACCTGCCCTTTTAGATACTCATGCGGCTCACGAGCTACCCATTTGCGCTTAAACTCAAGCGACAGATCTACTACAAATTCAATTTCCTCACGCTGCATATCCTTAAATGCCAAATAATCTTTACCTCTTAATTTATTTCTCATCATCTATCCTGCCTATATGTCAGTTTTGGGTTATTGCATTACCGTATAAGCGCCTTCAGGGCTACCATAGGTGATCCCCAGCTGGATTAGCAATTGGCAATAAGTACGTTTTTGGCGGAGATAAATCAGACTTATATACAATTTATCAACCAGACGTATCACGGTAATATTATACCCTTCAGCCTGGATATAATTTATAATAGATTATTAGGTTTCCAGTAAATTCAGATTATCAACGAGTAGATCTCCATTTTCACATGGAAAAATAAGTAAAATAATATAAACCCAGAATATACTGTATCGGTCTGAATTTATTCAGATCCATATTCTGCCATTCATGATTAGGGAGCCATTTTCACTGAGTATCGCATTCCTGTAGCTTATTCAGTGAATAAAACAGATGGCGCCTCAACCAGTTATAACAGGCTGTGCGGTTATAGCGTTCAATATAAGCATTTTACTATGGCTTTCCCGACTGAATAAACTGAATAAAATTGAGGATAACATTTTGTCGTTCAGTCCACATTATCAGTGTGTTATCTGAGTATTCCGATCCGTTGTCGCAACGAATTGATGTAAGTTTTATTTTTTATTCAATCAGTTGCATCATAATTCTGGCTATCCGGCTGAATGAAAGAGAAAATCAACATCTGTTGCCAGTGCTTCCCGATTGAAATCGTCTATAATACTCAGCAGCCGAACTGAGTGGCCATCTGATAACTGGTGGTGCATAAAGTCCATTGACCAGCTCTTGTTACTACCATCAAGGACACTCCGTTGGTTCAGGCTTTTCATATTTCAGCCGTTTTTGGAGTTTTATCTGCATATTCAGCGATAGTTTGCTGTAAATATGGTAAATTCTTTTATAGTTCCAGATAAAGCCTTTCACATTACGAGATACAGATAACACTGACCAAGCCCCAGTTACGATGACTGTCTGTGACGCGTATCAGCCAGTTAGCAATCAGCTAATTTTCCTGGCTCAGTAAACATCTATACCGGTCGCTGACGATAAAAATCTGACTGCCCAAACTGATACGGCTCCCCGGTACACTATCGTATGCTGTGCATCCGCTTCCTGACTGATCGCTATTTGCAAAATAGGCGCTACTTATACCATGTTGATGGCACATCTCCGGAACATCTATTCCAGCTTCAGTCTGTTTAAGGACAGTAATGCTCTGACTGTCAGTGAAGCGTGAACGCTTCATCGAAATTCCCCTGTATTCAGGTTAGGAGAGAATTCTACTTATACCTGCATTGGGTTTTCTGGAGGGATGACCAAAGCTGGTTATCCTTATCGACATGACAAGAAAGTGAGGGAACGCATAGAAAGATCGCAATACGAATAAGAATTTACCGAAACACGAACCGTATTATCATTTCGCCTCGCACCCCTATAACGCCAGTATCGACTGGTCATCATCATTAACCAATAGTGCAATACAAATTTTGATGCCGAAGAAGAAAAAGTGATTTGGGTCACATTAATCACTCTTCCCTGAAATATGACTTTGTATCACCTTTCCGTCTGAGGCGAAGAAATGATACGGATGTCGATACCACGCAATAGGCCCCGTTGCTTTCCCCTCCAGAAAATGAATAAGAAAAATTCCGCCAGCGGAAAGTTGATGTATTTTATGCCAATTAATCAAATACTCTGCTAATTGAGATACGAGCAGTATTGACCATTACCGCATGAGCTTTCGCTTCAGACATCAGAAACGTGACCGGTGAACACCAACGACCAGAATGATCATTTTGCCCTCTCCCTCCGCGAAATTGCTTTTTTTGATAAAAATAAACCCAGAAAGTTGCTATGTTTTTTTTGCAGTACATATAACCCTAATATTATGCAAGCATTCCTTGTTTGCCCGGTAGCCACTGCCGGGCTTTTTTTATCGTATATTGTCCAGATGATTGATAAATTGACAAATTGATGAACGACTTTTTCTGGTAAAAATAATTGTCACAATTGCAATATCTTGACACACAGGATTCTGTAAGCATGCCGTGAATCCATAAGCAGAAAGTAGTGGTTATCTAAATCAATAAAAGGTACAAACAATGGATATTAAAAAAATAGCCGTAGTTATTACTGGGCTTATTATGTCTGGTTCCGCCGTCTCTGCTGAAGTATATAACCAAAACGGAAATAAACTGGACTTTTACGGAAAGGTAAAAGCGCAGCACTATTTCTCGGATGATAAAAACCAGGATGGTGATCAGACCTATGTTCGTATCGGCATTAAAGGTGAAACCCAGATCAACGATCTCATGACCGGGTATGCCCAATGGGAATACCAGTTCCAGGGTAACAATGATGAAGGGACCGGGGCAACCGGCGGGGATAAAACCCGTATGGCTTTTGCCGGGTTGAATTTCTCTGAGTTTGGTTCTGTGGACTATGGTCGTAATTATGGTGTCGCGTATGATATTAGCAGCTGGACGGATATGCTGCCGGAGTTCGGCGCTGATACCTCGACGCAGACAGACGTCTTTATGACTGGCCGTGCTACCGGGGTTGCCACCTATCGAAACAGGGACTTTTTTGGCCTGGTGGATGGGCTTAACTTCGCTTTACAATATCAGGGCAAAGCGGACGACAGCGATCGTTCTGTCCAGAAACAACATGGCGATGGTTTTGGTATTTCTGCTTCGTATGAGTATGCCGGGATTAGTGCCGGTGCATCTTATACCGCTTCAGACAGAAGTAATGAACAGGTCGAAAAAGGGAAAACGTCCGCCTTATACGCTTCCGGGGATAAAGCGGAGTTGTGGAACGTCGGTTTGAAATATGATGCTAATAATATTTACCTGGCTGCCACCTATGCTGAAACCAGGAACATGACCAGTTTTGGTGATGATTATATTGCTGAGAAGACACAAAACTATGAAGTCGTCGCACAATATCAGTTCGATTTTGGCCTCCGTCCGTCAATTGCGTATTTGAAATCTAAAGGCAAAGATTTCAGGAGTTATGGCGACCAGGACTTAGTTGAATATGTGGATGTTGGCACCTATTATTACTTCAACAAAAATATGTCGGCATATGTTGATTATAAAATCAACCTGCTTGACGATAACAACTTCACCAGAACAGCCAACATCAGCACCGATAATATTGTTGGCGTAGGCTTAACATATCTGTTTTAAACTAAGCTAATCGGATTGCCAGTTCCCGTGAACTGGCAATTTTGGAGGCATAATGGAAAATTACAGAGGAGAATGTTTTTGCGGGAGCGTTCATATCTCAATCAAACTCGGTTATCTGAACATATACTCCTGCTACTGCCATGAGTGCCAGAAACATACCGGCGGGGTATTTATGTTTGTTAAGGCAAAAAAACGCCCTGATGTGTATCCCGGTACGGAAAGTCTGAAATCATTTTACACAGCGTCTCATGGATATAGATTTTTCTGCGCCGAATGTGGCGGATTACTATTCATTCAAGGGAATAACGAAGCTGATTTTTTAATTCCTGTCTCTGTTCTGGATTTCACCGCCGAACAAAAATGCCGCATGATGTTGATCGATGAGCTGCAGCATCATTTAAGACCAACATTCTTCCGTTTGTATGGCAGATTTTTGTGATATCCCCGTCATACTTCAAGTTGTATCTGCGCGGACTTTGTTACCAGGCTCATCCATAAGCCTTGCCCTGACGGGTCGCCGCGTGATTCGGCCAACGGACTCATCCCTTGCGGGTTCCGCTCATCGGCTGCATCACCAGGCTCATCGCCGCAGGCAGAACCGTCAGCGTGACCAGCGTCGCCACCAGCAACCCGCCGATAATGGCATACGCCATCGGCCCCCAGAAAACTTCCGTTGAAATCGGGATCATACCCAGTATCGCGGCACAGGCCGTGAGCAAGATTGGCCTGGCCCGGTGTTCTGCCGCAACGATAATCGCCGCCTCGTAGTCCATACCTTTGAGAATATTGCTGTCCACTTCGCTGATCAGAATGACTGCGTTACGAATGATTATGCCTGCCAGCGCAATAATACCCAGTAATGCCACAAATCCCATCGGCGTACCGGTCGGCAGCATCGCCAGCACAATGCCGATGAGCCCAAAGGGTGCCATCAGCAGGGCCAGCAGCATGCGTGAGAAACGCTGCAGCTGTATCATCAACAATACCAGCATGACAAGCAGCGTCACCGGCAGCACGGCGTACACCGAATTGTTGCCTTTATTTGATTCCGCGACCGTACCCCCCTCCTCTATCTGATAACCTGGCGGCAGCGAGGCGCGTATCCGGTCGACGACCGGCTTCAGCTGTTGTGACACCGACTCCGCCCGCATCCCCGGCGCCAGATCGGTCTGCACGGTAATATAGGGCAGCCGTTGACGCCGCCAGATAACCGGGTCATCCACTCCCCATACCAGCGTCGCCACCTGGCTGAGCGGAATTTTCTCTCCCCGGTCATTGGTCAGCAACATATCTGACAGCGTCGAGATATCCTGACGCGCCTTGTTATTCCCTCGCAGCACGACATCGATCAGACGGTTACGGTCACGTACCGTGGTTACGGTGGTGCCCGACCAGACAGTATTGAGCATCTGCGAAATACTCTGCGACGAAACACCGGCTGCCCGGGCAGCCGTCTGGTTAACCTTGAGGGTGATAACCCGCTCCGGCTCACCCGCCGTGAGGTTTACCTCGCGCGTGAGCGGACTGTCGCCCAGGGCCGATGCCAGGGAATGGGCTATCGCCTGAACGCGCCCGTAATCCGGTCCGGTGATGCGGTATTTCACCGGCCAGCCAACCGGCGGGCCCAGTTCCAGCGGCGAAACGCGGCTAGTGATGTCGCTAAACTGCCGGGCCAGCAGATCTTCGAGCTGCTTACGGAGACGATCGCGGGCCCGGAGATTTTTCGCCACCACCACCAGTTGGGCCGTATTTTCATTATCCAGCAGAACATCCATCGGCAGATAGAAACGTATTGCTCCGGAGCCGATGTAGCTGGAAAAATGGTCCACATTCGGGTTATGGATTAATGCCTGTTCCAGACGTGCGGTCTGTCGCCCGGTTTCCGTTTGCGAAGCGTTTGCCGGCAATGTCAGGCTGACCAGCAGTTCCGGCCTGTCAGACGTGGGGAAGAATTCCCCCTGCATAAAAGTGGTGCCATAGGCGGACAGCGCCAGCAGGCCAATCGCCGTTCCGAGCGTCAATAGTCGGTGACGCAGCACGGCAAGCAGCAGGCGATGATATCCGCGCCGCAGCCTGCCCGGGCTGCCGTTTACATGGCGGTTGTTCAGTTTTTCCGGCAAGATCCAGACCCCGGTCAGCGGGGAGAACAGGATGGCGACTCCCCATGAACAGAGCAGTGCGATCAGCATCACCGCGAAGAGGGTAAAACAGTATTCACCGGCGCTCGAAGCCGCAAAGCCGACCGGAATAAATCCGGCGATCATCACCAGCGTGCCGGTGAGCATCGGAAAAGCGGTGGTTTCAAAAGCGTACGTCGCCGCCTTCCACCGGGAGTCTCCGGCTTCCAGGCGAGAAACCATCGTTTCCACGGTAATCATCGCATCATCGACCAGTAATCCCAGCGCGATAATCAGTGCCCCCAGTGAAATACGCTGCAGGCCAATACCCGCGAACATCATGCAGGTAAAGGTCATGGCCAGCACCAGTGGTATGGCGGCGGCCACCACCAGACCCGCCCGCATACCCAGTGAGACAAACGACACGGCCAGCACAATAATGATCGCCTCAATCAGCACCCTGACGAATCCGCTGACCGCCTGCGCGACCACGGCGGACTGGTCCGCCACTTTCACCATCTCAATACCGTGCGGCAACTGCTGGCCGATCGCGCCCATACGCTCATTGAGGGCGCGGCCAAAGTCGGTCATATTACCGGTCGCGGCCATGGAGATCGCCAGCCCGATAGCTGGCTCGCCGTTTACCCGGAAGAGCGGCGTCGGCGGCTCCGCCGGTTCGCGCCGGATAGTGGCAATGTCGGTTAGCGGAATATAGCGCCCATTGATATGCAGCGTCACCGCGCGCAGGCTCTCCTCCGAAGTCAGCGCGCCGCTGACCCGCAGAGCCACATTCTCTCTGTCGGTACGCAGAATACCCGACGGCACAACATCGTTTTGTTCCTTCAGCGCGTCACTGACCTGCTGAAGATCAAGTCCCATACCGGCAAGTTTGCGCGGAGAAAAGGCAATGACCATCTGCTCTTCCTGCACACCGATAAGCGTGATTTTGCCGATATCCGGCAACGACATCAGGCTACGGCGGATATCCTCCACATGGTCGCGCAGTTCACGGGAAGTAAACCCCTCAGCGGTGAAACCGTAAATGGTACCGTAGGTATCATCAAATTCATCATTCACGGCAGGCCCCTGCACGCCAGAGGGCAGCGAGGATGCAATATCCTGCATTTTTTTACGCACCTGATACCAGATCCCGGCCACCTGACCGGGCGGGGTATCGTCACGCAGATTGACAAAAATTACCGACTGACCGGCGTGCGTGTCACTCTCCACATAATCCAGATAGGGGATTTCCTGCAGTTTTTTCTCCAGCGTATCGGTTACCAGATTAACCGTATCCTGGATGTTAGCGCCGGGCCATTGCGCCGATACCACCGCGGTTTTAATGGTAAAGGCCGGGTCTTCATTACGCGGTAATTGTTCATAACTCATGATGCCGGTGGCCATCACCAGCAGCATAAAGAAAGTCATAAGCTGCTGATGGTTCAGCGCCCAGGCCGACAGATTGAAGGCGTGCTTCAGGGATCCCTGGCTCATTCACGCCCCTCCCCGAAGATCACTTTTTCACCCTGACGAAGTTTGCTGACGCCAGCCGTGACCACCGCCTCTCCCGGATGGACACCTGACGTCACCAGAATGCCGGTTGCGGTATAGCCGCCGAGCGTCACCGGTCGCAGCTGCAATTGCTGACTGGTCCTGTCGACCACGAACACCGCGGGCTTGCCATTCTCCCTGGTCAGGGCCGAGGCCGGAAGCAACATCATGGCCGGTCCGCTGCCGGGTAATTCGACGTTGACGCTGGCGCCCAGCGCCATCGCCGGAGGAGGATTATCAAGGGTGATGCGAACGCGCCACGTCCGCGTCTGCGGATCCGCCTGCGGGCTGATATCGCGGAGGCGGCCGCTGGCGCGGATCGCCGGATCGGCGATTAACGCTACGCTGAATGTACCGCTATTGTGGGAAAACACCTGCGGATCCGCCACGTCTATAATGGCATCTCGTCCGTTGCTGGCCGCCAGCGTCACTACCGTCTGCCCGGCGCTGACCACCTGTCCCGGTTCCGCGCTCACCCCGGTCACGATGCCGGCTGACGGCGCAATCAGATGCGTCCAGTTCAGATTTTCCCTGGCCGTATTCAATGCGGCTTCGGCGCTCTGACGCCGTGAGACTGCCGTCTGCCAGTCCGAGCGGGCCGAATCCAGCTGCACGCGGGCAATGGCCCCGGAAGGCATCAGCGCACTCATTCGCCGTAGATTAAGCGCAGCCAGGCGCTCTGCGGCCCGGGTGCTGTCCAGATCGGCGCGAGCGCTGTCGAGCTGATTCTGAAAAGTGCCACTCTCCAGCGTGCCGAGCGTCTCGCCAGCCGTCACCGGGTCACCCACATCAACCGGGCGCGTCAGCAAACGTCCGTCAAGGCGAAACCCGAGCGTTACCTCATCGTGCGGACGGATTTCACCGGTCTGAGTGAAAATGCTGCTCCGTGAGGGTGGCGGCGCCAGAATAGTTCTGACCGGCCGCGGCGCAGGTGGCGTCTTTTGTGGCTTATCGCCGCAGGCGGTTAAAACCAGGATAACCGGCAGCGCCAACATACCGTAACAGAGCGATGCCGGAAGGTGCGGTGTAGAGAGGAGGCGAAATATCTGTCGCAGGCAGTCGGACAGACCGGGAAAATTTTTCGTCATGACGGCGCTCCTTAACAAAGTCACGGTCATTAAACCGAAACAGTGTCAGGATTGATCCCTGCATTCTGTCAGGAAACTGTCAGGACGCCAGGTTTATTCCCGCGCCTTTCCACCGGGCAGCGTAATAATAATAACCAGCCCGCCGCTTTCTCCCTGTCTGGCTTGAATACCGCCGCCGTGTGCCGCGCAGATCCCTCTGGCTATGGACAACCCCAGGCCGCTGCCGCCAGAGTGCCGCGCCCGCGAAGACTCTCCCCGGGTGAAGCGCTCAAACATCGCCGGCAGAAACTCTGCCGGTACGCCCGGCCCGTGGTCACGGAAAATCATCTCGCATCCTGCCGACGTCTTGCGGGCCACGGCCGTCAGCACGCCCCCCTCTGCCGCATAGCGCAGGGCGTTTTCCATCACAATCGTGACCACCTGTCCCAGCCGAACCGGATCAACCTCGCACAGGCACGGAGCCTGCGAGGCAACGGTGATAACCATACCCACGCTCTGCGCCTGTGGACTCAGCCAGATAGCCCGTTCACGCAGCAGCGCGGTAAGGTCGGTTACCGATTTATGCAGGCTAAGTTGACCGGCGTCGGCCAGCGACAACAAGTGCAGTTCATCCGTTAACTGGCGAAGGAGCTGCAGTTGCTTCATCACCATCGCCAGTTGCTTCGGTTCCGGAAGGAACACACCGTCCATCATCCCCTGCAGACGACCGATGGCCGCCGTCAACGGCGAGCGAAGCTCGTGGGCCATCGCCACGTGGGAAGCCCGCAGTTCCCGCTCGTAGCGGGCCAGTTGCATCATCATGGCATTGAAATCCTGGGTAAACCGCGCCATTTCCAGCGGCGTGTTATCCACCGGCGCCGCCCGGGCGGTAAAATCGCCTTTGGAGACCGACCCGGCAGCCGTAGCCAGGTGGCTGAACTGGACGGACAGCGGCCTGGCGGCGCGCAGCCCCAGCACCACAATGAAAGGAATGATGACCACCACCAGGATGCCCACCGTCAGCCAGTCCGCGGAAGCGATTGAGGGATCGGAATAACTGATCCCCCACCACGCATCGACAATTTCATGAAAGCGGGCCGGATTGGTTTCCGGATGCAGGCGTAACAGCGCAAACTCGGCGCGCAAGGCCGGTGGCATATGGTGCTGTATCCACAGGCTCTCCACGGCGAAACGCAGCCACATGCACAGCGCAATCACCACCACGGAACCGACAGCCAGCGCCAGAATTCGCACGCAAATCCAGCGCCACAGGGTCTGCTGCTGTAATGTCTTCATGGCTGACGGAACCGGTAGCCTACGCCCCGGACGTTCACCAGCACATGATGAATACCGGCCGTTTCCAGTTTTTTACGCAGGTTATAGACGTGAGTGTCGACCGCTCTTTCCAGCGCATCGCTTTCGGGCAGGCAGCGCTCCAGTAGCTCCTGACGTGAAAATGGGCGCACTGGCGCCGCCATCAGCGTCGAAAGCAGGCTGAACTCTGTCGGGGTGAGTTCCAGCGCCTGCCCTTCTCCGTCTGCTGAACGGATCATCGCCGTCATCATCGCCGTGTTGACCTCCAGGCCCTGCCAGCGTAAAGCACGAACCTCAGGCTCCTGGGTCGCCCTTCTCAGCACCGCCTGCACCCTTGCCACGACTTCGCCCGGGTTATAGGGTTTGACCACATAATCATCGGCGCCGTAGCGCAGGGCGCCGATTTTATCCGGCGCATCTCCCATCGCTGTCACCATAATAACGGGGATATTGCCTTTGCGCCGTATGGCTGCCAGAACTTCGGTGCCATTCATCCCCGGCAGCATGACGTCAAGAAGAATAAGATCCGGAGTGAGTCGCTGGCTCATTTCCAGGCCTGAAGGACCGTCGCCCGCCACCCACACTTCATAGTTTTCACGTCGCAGATAGGCGTCGAGTACATCCGCCGCATCCGCATCATCTTCAATAATCAGTATTCGTTTTCCTGACATTGCTGGCACCCTGACCGTTTCTTCATAAAGCCCTGACAGTTTACTGACACTGCCTCTCTATACTCACCTGGCATTTACGGCCACCGCGGCTCACGGTCCGTTAACGATTCAGGTGTGGAGGAATGATGATGATAACCAGAAAAATAGTGTTGTACATGGTGTGTTTTACCCTGACCGGCACAGCCACTGTCGTCCAGGCTGATGAGAGCGATCCCGCGCAGCCCACTTTTTCACTGGGGCTGGCCGGACAAAGCCTGCCCCGTTATAGCGGTTCCGATCAGCGCCACTGGCAGGTGGTTCCTCTGATCCAGGGGCGTGACGGCGCATTTTTTGTCGATAGCCAAAAGGGGCTGGGTTACGACCTGCAGAGTGAAAATGGCTTTTACCTGGAACATACGCTGGGTTATAGCCTTGGGCGTGCGGATCGGAATTCGGACTGGCGCGACGGGAGCAACAAACTTAAAGGCATGGGAAACATAAAAGCGACGATCAATACCGCCTTCGCTCTGGGCTGGACGATCGCCCCCTGGTTGACGGTGGAAGGCAAAGCGACGCTCCCCCTGAGCGACAGTCAGGGCGTGAACTATCAGGCTTCCGCCACGCTGATTCCCCTACAGAGTGATACCGATACTGTCGCCCTGAGCGCTGCGGCGCTGTTTGGCGACAATCGCTATATGAACACCTTCTACGGCGTCAGCGCCCGGCAAAGTCGCGGCACAGGCTATGCGCAATATCATGCCGCCGGAGGGTTTTACGGGACAGACACCAGTCTGACCTGGAACCACCAGTTCACTCCTCACTGGAGCGCCCTGGTCAGCGCTGATTATGTCTGGCTGGATAAACATGCAGAAAACAGCCCGATTGTGTTTCGTCGTAACAACACGTCAGCGACCCTCGGCGTGCTCTATACTTTTTGATCCCGTTTGTTAGTCAGCGGCTGGCCTCTTCCACGCCGCAAATATGCTGATTTCCCCCCGGCGCAGCCCGGATACCTGATCTGCGCCGCATTTTCCTTTCGCAAAATAATGAGTTACGATCTCATTGCCGGATAGCGTTGGCGTAACGCGGCGAAGATTCTCGACATTTGCTCGCCGGGCACCTGATTTTGGTTTACTTCCGCCGCCACAGCTTTAAACACCTGATGTTTAAGAAAATGACGCCATCCTGTGGGTGCCTCAGCCAGAAATCGTGTCAGCAATTGGTAGCGTTCCGGGGTCCATACCGCTTCAAATGCCGTTCGCGCCACGCCAAAGTCAAAGTGACTGTCCGCTCGCTGTCTCATCGCTTTGCGTAAGCATGCTGTCCCGACATCATCGATATCCTCGCCATTGATAACCACACCGTACTGTGTGCGGGCAGCATCAACGCTGACAAATCCACAGCGCACATCTTGCAGCACCGCCTGATCACTACGCTCAACGGGCAGGCCATATCCCCCCGCGCCAGGCCCCCGAACCTCAACAATATCGCCTGGCTGGCAGCGAATGACATCGGTGTTACCGTGTTCGATCACCTCACCATCACGCCAGGTACGGAAGTGTGACAAGCCCCCCGCCGCGCCCCCCAGCACGCCCGGTGAAGCAAATACCGAGCGATTGCGGTTGCGGGCGGTAACCAGCGTATCCGGCGCAAAAATCTCGAAAACCATTTCCGTGGCCAGGCCGCCGCGATAGCGCCCGGCGCCGGCGCTGTCAGGCACCAGACCATAGCGATGAAACTGAATAGGGACTTCGGCTTCGTTGATTTCAATCGGCGTGTTTTTCAGGAACGCGGATAAGCCGCCGGAACCGTCCGGGCCATCATGGCGCGGCGTACCGCCCGCACCACCGCCTACTGGCCCCAGAGACGCCACCACGCTGCGGTTTGCCGCATCGCTGGTACGAATGTTCATAATGGAGTTTCCCCCTGGCGAATTCGCGGGCAGACGTTCAGGTATCGCCTGCGAAAACACGCCGATAGTGGCTATCTGCGACAGCGCGCAGGTCAGGGAACGCATCCCTACTGCGGCTGGCGCTTCGCAGTTCATGACCGTACCAGGAGGCAGGATAGCGCGCGTAGGCCGTAGCGTACCGGCATTCAGCAGCAGGTTTCGATCCAACGTCGACAGGACATAAGTGACCCCTACCAGCGCCAGCGGGTGCCGTTCACGTCCGCCTGTCGGCATGTTCAGCGAAGAGGCCAGTTGCGGATCGCTTCCGGTGTAATCCAGCTCCAGCGTTTCGCCCTGCACCCGCAGCGTGATGGCTACCCGGCAGGGGAAGCCTCCTTCGCCATCTTCATCCGCAAAGTCGGCATAAAAATATTCGCCGTCGGGAATGGTGGCAATAATGCTACGCGCCTGACGTTCGGCATAATCAAGGATACCGTCGATCCCCTGGCGAAAATCCTCCACGCCAAAGCGGGCAAGAATGTCATGAATTTTACGTTCCCCGACATTCACTGAGGCCAGTTGCGCTTTGAAATCGCCCCAGTTCTGATCCGGAACGCGTACGTTAAGCCGTATAATGCGCGCCACTTCGTCGTTCAGCTCGCCATTGCGCACAATTTTCAGCGGCGGAATGCGTATGCCTTCCTGCACGATATCGGTAAGGGAACGCGAGAGCGATGCCGGTACCGCCCCGCCAACGTCAGTGTTATGAATATGACCAACAACGAAGCAGACGATCTCTCCCTGATGAAACACCGGTTTCCAGATATGAATATCAGGCGTATGGGTCGCCACATTACCGGCATACGAGTCGTTGGTGATACAGATATCCCCTTCATCATACTGGTCGATCAGCGCCAGCACCGGGCCGTAATCAATACCGCTGTACCAGGGCGCCCCAAAGCGACGCGGTGAAGCGAAGGCCAGCCCGTCCGGGCTGACAATCTGGCATGAGAAGTCTTCGGTTTCTTTAACAAACGTCGAGTGTGCGGTTCGCATCAGGGTAAACGCCATCGCATCGGCGGCAGCCGCGCAATAGTTAGCGAGAATTTGCAGGTTACGTCCGTCAATCGCCATCTTAGCTCACCTCCAGCGGAGTAATCAGTAAATTGCCAAATTCATCGACCCTTACCTGCATCTGCGGCGGCACACAGGTGGTGCAGTCGTCCTGGGCAATAATCACCGGGCCGGTCAGTTGATGCCCGGCCCCAAGAGTCGCGCGGGCGACCACATCGACCTGATGCTGCGCACCGTCGATCCAGACGTGGGTCTGTTTCGCCGCCACTACCGGTCCGCTGGCCGCGGGCACACGATTCAATGCGGGCTTCGGTGTGGGCGAGACGATAACCAGACGCAGGTTGATAATCTGCACCGGTGCGCTGACGTCACTGTGACCGAACATTTGTTGATGCTGACGATCAAAAGCGGCGTGCAGGGCATTGACGTTGGCTTGTGTCAACCATGCTTCTTCAAGCGCAACCTCAATTTCAAAGGACTGCCCGCGATAACGCATATCCGCGCTATAGTGCAAAGTGAACGGCATCTCCACCCCGTGCTGCTCATGCAGCCAGCGCCGGGCTTGCTGATTCAGGGCTTCAGCTTCGGTCGCCAGCGAGTCCGCCAGGTTAGCATCCAGTTCGCCGTAGAGAGTGCGGATAAAGTCATTGCGGATATCCGCCACTAATCCGCCCAGTGCTGACAGCACGCCTGGCGTCGGCGGGACAATCACCCCTTTCATATTCAGTTCGCGCGCCAGGAAACACCCCATCATCGGCCCCGCGCCACCAAATGCAAGGAACCAGAATTCACGCGGATCGAGACCAAAGCGCGACAGCAATCCGTTGGTATCGCCGTACATGCTGGAGATCGCCAGCTCAATGGCGGTTTCCGCCGTCTCTTCTACAGTGATATTGAGGGCATCCGCCAGCGGCTGCCAGGCGGCGCGAGCCGCGCCAACGTCTACCTGCACGGCGTTGTAACCGAGATCGCCGTGACCAATCATTCCGCAGACGGCAAAAGCATCGGTGGCAGTTGGCTGCGTGCCGCCGCGCTGGAAGCAAACCGGTCCCGGCAAAGACCCCGCGCTGTCCGGCCCCATCTGCAATACGCCCTGGTTATCGATCCAGGCCAGCGTTCCGCCGCCTTGCCCGACGGAGGTCACCGCCACCGAAGGAATATAGATAGGGAAATCACCGATGATTTCACCGTTCCCCTGCGCCACCTTACCGTCAATGATCACCGCCACATCGGCGCTGGTGCCACCGATATCGAGGCTGAGAATTTTGTCAAAACCGCAGGTACTGGCGAAAAAACTGGCGCCGATCACTCCGGATGCCGTCCCCGACAGCACCATCTGCACGCATTCGCTTTTCGCCTGCTCAACCCCCATGACTCCCCCATTGGATTTGGTTATCCTCGGCGGTGGCGCAACACCCATGGTTTTTAAGGCGCGTTCAAACGATTCGAGATAATGGATAACCATCGGCTGCACATAGGCGTTGATGGTGGCGGTGATAGTGCGTTCATACTCGCGGATGATTGGCCAGATATCCGCCGAGCACGAGGTCAGTAGCTCAGGCGCCTGTGCATTAATGATCGCCTTGACCCGGGCTTCATTGTGGCGATTGCGATAGCTGTGCAGCAACGCCACCACAATTCCCTGACACCCCGCCGCTCTTGCGCCGGCAATGGCATCCAGCACACTCTGATGATCGACCGCTTGCAGCACGTTGCCGTGGCGATCGGTCCGTTCTTTGATGGCAAAAACCCGGTCACGAGATATCAGCGGGGTGGGTCGGCGTGAAAACAGATCGTGAATATGCGGTATTTTCAGACGCGCCAGTTCCAGCACATCGCAGAATCCTTTCGTCGCAAATAGCGCCAGTTTGACACCTCGTCGCTGGATCACGGCGTTGATACCTACCGTGGTGCCATGCGTGAAGTAGCTGACCTGCTGTGGGGCGATGCCGGCACGCTGCTCCAGTTGTGCCAACCCGGTAAGGATTTCACGCCCTGGCTGGTCCGGCCGCGATAACACTTTCAAAGTGTGGATCTGGTTCGTTTGCTCATCAAGGACGGCAAAATCGGTAAAAGAGCCACCAATATCTACGCCAACACGATACATAGTTTTTTCCGTTGTCAGGAGGAAGGAAATTCCATCAACTTGTGGGGATCCTGCACCACGCGCCAGCCGAGTCGCTGATACAGCTGGTGGGCATCATTGGTAGAAAGCATCCAGCGGTGCACCGTTTGTAATTCCTGATGCGCACGCACACAAGTCGCCAGCCAACGACCAAGACCGTGGCCGCGCCAGTCCTCATCAATGATGACGTCACATAACCAGCCAAAACGCGTGTAATCGGTCACCAGCCGGGCAAAACCGATCTGCCGCTGCTGCTGGTACAGACCAAAGGGCAGTGACCCGGCGATTGCGCGTTCTGTTTTTTCCCGGGTCTGGCCTTTCGCCCAGTAGGAACACTCCGCCAGTTGATAATGAATCCAGTCGATATCAAGGCGCTGACGTTGGGTGGAGACAATGAAGCCATTGCGCTGCCACAGCTGGTCGGGAATGGTGAAGGCTGTCATAGCAACTCCTTGTAAAGTAATAGAATGAGTGTAACGGCTTCAGCACAAACGTCGCCGTTGAATCCACGGTCTGAACAGCGAAGATAAAGGGAATTTTGGACGACGGAGAAATTTTATGCTGTCCAGATGGAGGGACAGATCGGGGTGGCACGGTTTATCCGCGTAGGCAGAAGGCGGCGACCTCGCTCTTTTTGCGCGAATGCCGCACCGGAATATATCCATCTGCCTTTATGAACGAAATGAGATCCGGGCTGGCAACCCGATTAACGCAGAATCACCCGCCAAAATCAGCCGAATTCTGCTTCATGATCAGCGATCTCAACGGCACGCTACTTTTCATGATCGGCGACTTGATCACGATATAACTGAAATACTTATCAATACCGATTTGCGCATCCAGCAACGTCTCGATCACATCCTGGTAATGCTCAATGCTACGGGTAATAAAGCGCAGCAAATAGTCGTAGCCCCCGGTAATCAAATGACACTCCATCAACTCATCCACATCGCGCATCGCGTTTTCGAATTTCATAAAATCTTCTCGCCGGTGGCCGGAAAGCGTGACTTCGGTGAAAACCGTCACAGAGTTGGTGATTTTGGTCAAATTGATATGGGCTTCATACCCGGAGATAAAACCCGCCTGCTCCAGGCGTTTTACCCGTTGCAGGCAAGGGCTGGGAGAAAGTCCGACGGCATCGGCCAGGTTAACGTTGCTGATACGGCCATCTTTTTGTAGTTGCACCAGAATATTGATATCGATGCGATCTAGTTTCATTAAGCCGTTCATGGCCCCCCTCATTATTGACCAGGTGTGCAGGTTATCCCGATGGTATAGCACGCTTTAATGTGACAGCGCCAGTCCTGACGCAGGCCACATTTTTCGGAATACCTGAAAATAATTTGCTGCAATATCAATGAGGAAGCTGTGATTATTCGAGACGACCGCTTGCACGAGCCAGCGCAATATCAAAGATATGCAATGCTTCTTCCAGCTGCGCGTCAGTGGTGATCAGCGGCGCCAGGAAGCGGATTGTACTGCGGTGCAAACCACATTTAATCAGCAATAACCCTTCCTGGCAGGCGCAGTCGAGAATTTTCTGCGTCATCGCCGCATCAGAACGCCTGGTCTCAAAATCAATGATCTCCACCGCCTGCATAAAGCCGATGCCGCGCACATCGCCGATACACGCGTACTTGTCCGCCAGTTGATGCAGATGGGCATTAAGTTTCTCACCTAACTGGTTACTGCGTATCAGCAGATTTTCGTTTTCAAACAGGTCGAGCACGGCCAGTGCTGCCGCACACCCCAGCGCATTACCGCCATAGGTCCCGCCAAGCCCACCCGGTAATGGCGTATCCATAATGTCCGCTTTCCCCACGACACCGGAAATCGGCAATCCGCCGCCGAGACTTTTTGCCACGGTGATCAGATCCGGAGTAATGTCCGCATGTTGGAAACCAAACATTTTCCCGGTACGACCAAACCCGGTTTGTACTTCATCACAAATCAGCAGAATCCCGTGTTCCTCCGTGATACGGCGCAACGCCTGCAAAAAGTCAGCGCTCGCAGGCAGGAAACCACCATCGCCCTGAACCGGTTCGATGATAATCGCCGCGACGCGTTCCGGCACAATTTGTACCGCAAACAGTTGTTCCAGGGCTTGCAGACAGTCATTATCGCTGATGCCATAAAAGGTATTCGGAAACGGCAGGCGATAGATTTCCCCGGGGAAGGGGCCGAAATTCTGTTTATAAGGCTGGCTCATCCCGGTCAGAGCGCAGCCGAGTAAGGTGCGGCCATGAAATGCCCCGTCAAACGCAATGATGCCGGATCGCTGGGTATGCGCACGGGCAATTTTCACCGCATTTTCTACCGCTTCCGCACCGCTGGTGAAAAATACACTCTTAAACGGCTGGCCGTTACCCACCAGTTTATTCAGGCGCTGCGCCAGTTCAATGTAGCCCGGATAGGCCACGACCTGGAAGCAGGCATGCGACACCAGACCAAGCTGCTGCGTGACGGCATTAACCACCGCCGGGTGATTATGGCCGACATTAAGTACACCAATTCCGCCGACAAAATCGAGGTAGCGATTGCCCTCAACATCCCACACCTCGCTGCCTTTAGCCCGTTCGATCACCAGCGGATGCGCAGTGACCACGCCACGAGGCACCTGCTGCTCGCGCGCATCCAGTAACATACTGTTATCGGAAAATGTGTACTGTCCTACCATGGCATTCTGCATTTTTGCCCTCATCCACATAACGTTAGGTTGACTAAAGTATCGCAACCTGTTGGTTTCTCACGCTGCCGTAATTGCCGGGACAGCAGCATTTCCTGTTAAAATCGGCTGTCTTTCAGCGGGGAAATTCTGTACGCAGAGTATGACGAGCGATGGCCGTCAACGCCTGGATACCATATGGGATCACGGCATCATTAAAGTCATACGCTGAATGGTGCAGCGGCTGGCCAGGCGCCGACCCAATCCACAAATACGCCCCCGGTTTTGCCTGTAACATAAAGGCGAAGTCTTCCGAGGTCAGCGCCGGTTGTCCGGCCTGATTCGCTGTCATCCCCGCCTGTTGTAACGCCTCCAGCGCCAGCAAGGCTTCCGGGCCGCTGTTGATCGTCGCCGGGTAATAACGCAGGTAGTTGACCTCGGCATGCAGACCGTGCGCAGCGCTGATGTGTTGCGCCATTTCACGCATCCGTGATTCGATAATATCCTGCGCCGCCGGGCTGAAGGTGCGTACCGTGCCGGTAATGCTGGCTTCCGCCGGGATCATATTGTGCGAGAAGCCTCCCTGCATACGGGTGACGCTGAGTAACGCGGGTTCGCAAGGATCAAGCGCTCGTGCCACCAGAGCGTTGAGCGCCACCACCAGCTCGCTGGTTGCCAGTAAGGTGTCGCGCGTCAAATGCGGCTGCGCGGCATGACCACCGCCGCCGCGAATAGTGATATCGAAACGATCTGCCGCTGCCATAATGGCCCCAGGGCGCGTCTGTACTTCGCCCAATGGCAGATCCGGCCAGTTATGCAACGCGTAAACGGCATCACAGGGAAAGCGAACAAACAGGCCGTCATCGATCATCGCTTTTGCTCCCGCCAGACCTTCTTCCGCAGGCTGAAAGATAAACACCAGCGTGCCATCAAAATCACCCTGCTGTGCCAGCGTCATCGCCGCCCCAAGCAGCATTACCGTGTGCCCGTCATGCCCACAGCCGTGGCAAATGCCCTTTATGGTGCTTTTCCATGCCTGTGTACCGTTATCTGCCATTGGCAGCGCATCCATATCAGCGCGCAGCCCTATCATCCGGGTGCTGCTTCCGCGTTTCAGTACACCGACCACCCCCGTTCCTCCCAGACCGCGGTGCACCTCAATGCCCTGTTCCTCCAACACGCGCGCCACGATGTCGCTGGTGCGTGTTTCCTTATACCCCAGCTCAGGATGGGCATGCAGATCCCGTCGCAGAGCGACTAATTGTTCCAGTTGCATTTCAGTATCCCCGGTTACGATCGATCATACCGATCATCGGTTCACCACGCTGATAGCGGCGCAGGTTATCAAGCAGCGCAACCACAGCGCTGCCGGTGTGTGTTTCACTGGCGATATGGGGTGTCAGCCAGATGGCCGGATGGCGCCAGAACGGATGCCCGACTGGCAGCGGTTCGGGAGCGGTGACATCGATTACTGCGGCACTGAGCTGCCCGCTATCCAGCGCCGCCAGGAGATGATCGTCATTAAGCTGTGGCCCGCGTCCAACCTGTACCAGCGCAGCGCCAGAAGGCAGTTGAGCAAAAAGTTCGGCATTCAACAATCCACGCGTATCGTCGGTCAGCGGCAGCAGACACACCAGGATATCGCTGCGAGCGAGAAATACCGCCAGTTGTTCGTCACCATGCCAGCAACGTACGCCGTCGATCTTATGTTGCGTTCGGCTCCAGCCCGCACAATCAAAACCAAGCGCCACCAGTTGTTTCAGACAGGCTTGCCCCAGTTCACCGAGGCCCATTACCCCAATACGACGCTCCCCGGCGGTATGAATTTTGTGGGGGTGCCACTGCTGCTCACGCTGTTGACGCAAGTAACGCGGTATATCACGATGCAAGCCAAGCACCGCGAAGGTGACGTATTCCACCATACCCTGCGTCAGACCCGGCTCAATCATGCGCACCACCGGCAAGTCCGGCGGTATCTCGCTGAGATCGAACTGATCGGCACCCGCGCCAACCGACATCAATGCTTTCAGGTTGGGAAAGGTTGCCAGCAGATTTTCCGGCAGTTGCCAGGCAATCAGCATCTCCACCTGTTCTGTCGGGCCGGTTTCCGGCCAGATATGCAACTGGATATCCGGCGCATGCTCGGCCAGCCAGCGTTGCCAGTGTGCGCCGCGTAGCGGATCAGATTTATAAACAATATGCATCACGCCATCGCCTGGGTCATTAACCCAAACGCCTGCATACCACCGTCCAGCGGCGACCAGACCGTTCCCCGAATCATCGTTACCGGTGCGTCAACCTGCGCCATTCCCAACGTTTCCAGCCATTCCGCCAGCGGCAATGCGCCATCGGTATCAATACGCACAAACTCGCCGCCCAACCCTTGCATCAGCACCGCAACCAGAGGTTGCGCCACCGACAAGGTTTCGGCAATCAACGGTCCAATCGCCCAACCGTGACCGAAACGACGCAAACTCGCGAAACCGTGGATGCGCTGCTGCGCATCTCGCGCTATCACGGTCTGATGCTCGCTAATTAGTTGATTTATCAAGTGTGGACGCCACATCCCATGTGCCTGATGATCGAGCTCGGTCAGCAGGCTGGCATCGCTGACGTCGGCTTTACCCAGCGTCAATTCGGTTGGCAGAGTCACAGCGGGCACGGTCGCCAGCGCGCGGGTCTGGTGCTGCTGGATATGCCCGGTCACGTTAAACCCCAATTTGGCATACAGACCTTTCCCCATTTCCGTAGCATGCAGCCGCACGTTGTAGCCGGGAAATTTTTCCAGTTGCGCCAACATCAGTTGTCTACCGATGCCACGCCCCTGATACTGGTCGTTAACCATCACCAGCCCAATAGTGGCAGCCTGCTCACCCCAACGCCAGCCAATAGCGCACCCGAGGAAAGCGCCCTCTTCTTCCGCCACCACGCCTTCTCCTAAAGATAGCGCCTGGGCCCAGTCTTCACGGCGATGTGGCCATTTCAGATGCTGTGTCATGGCAAACGCCGGTTCGATATCATCCGCGGTCATCGCGCGTAATGTAATGCTCATGCGTGCTCCTCACATCATGCCTGGCGCGTCAAGGCCGCTGCCATCAACCAGACGGGAATAGCGATAAGGTGTGGGATCCACAACTGGCGTACTGTCGGTGGCAAGATCCGCCGCCAGGCGACCGGCGCCCGGTCCGATACCAAAGCCGTGCGCGCTAAAGCCTGCGGACAACACCAGTCCCGGCATTTTTTCCACCGTTGATATCACCGGGATCGCATCCGGCGTACTGTCAATCATCCCTCCCCACGCCTGCGCCAGTTTCAGATTCGCCAACGCCGGATACTCTTTACGCATCGCTGCCAGGCCATCTTCGATGGTGCTGCGATCCGCTACGGGATCGAGAATGCGCACCCGCTCAAACGGCGACTGGCGATCAAACTCCCAGCTTCCCAGCGCCTCCGGGCCAGACAGGAAAGGCTTGATACCAATATTGAGTTTCAGGTTCTTACGTCGACTTTTGAAAGTCGGATAGAACTGGCGCGCATAACGAAGGCCCTGTGCCCCAGGCTCCAGACGGCCACGGCCTGAAACCGAGACGGTATAGCTACCGTCAAGCTGCGGCCGACAGGCAAAGCCAGGGGTGTATAAGGGTATTGCAATCGCCTGCTCAATTGGCTGAGTACGGAAGGCTGTACCAATTACATTGCCGAGCGGCAGATCGATGCCGTGGCGGCGGCAGAACATCGACGTCCAGGCGCCTGCGGCGCAAATTACCCGGCTGGTTTTGATTAAGCCGCGTTCCGTCCAGACGCCGCTGACCCGCCCGGCGGCGATATCCAGACCACGTACAGCGCACTGCTGGAACACCAGCGCGCCCAGACGTTGTGCTCCGATCACCAGACCGGCAGACGCCAGCCGCGGCTCGGCATGACCGTCGGTGGGCGATGAGACGCCCCCCAGCCACTGAGTCGTGCTGCCCGGCGTCATCGCTTTTGCCTGTTCAGCACTGAGCATATCGCTGCGCACGCCATAGTTTTTCGCCATCTTCCCCCACGCCTCCCAGGCGGCGAGATCGTCCAGATTGCGTGTGGCGTACACCAGCCCGCTACGACGAAATCCCAGCTCTTCACCGGTTTCAGCGTTAAGTTCGCCCCAGCGTTGCAGGGCATGAATGATCAGCGGCAACTCGCGTTCGTCACGGTTTTGTTGACGGCACCACCCCCAGTTGCGGCTGGACTGTTCGGCACCCACTAACCCTTTCTCTACCAGCACCACCTTTAACCCCTGTTTCGCCAGTTCCCAGATGGCGGCGGAACCGGCAATACCGGCGCCAATCACCACCACATCAGCAGACGCCGGGAAATCAGCACTGTCCTGTACATAACGAATCGGTGCAGGCATAACGTTACTACCTCGATGTTGTAAACATTAAATACCGCGCGGCAAATCGCACCGCAGCGGCGTGTACAATTTTTATTCTGCTTTCAGGATTTCTTCATGCTCATCAAGCCAGCCCTGGCGTAGCTCTGGCACCGCACGCTTCAGCCGCTCAAAATAGAGATCGCTGCCGGGTTTGTCATAGTCCGCACGCGCGATTTGCGTCATGATGCGACCGTTCTTCATCACCACGATATCATCACATACCGAACGCACCGCATGCATGTCATGGCTGATAAACAACACCGACAGGCCAAGTTCACGACGTAGTTCGCTTATCAGATCCAAAACCGCCGCCGCCACCACGGTATCGAGCGCGGAAGTGACCTCATCACACAATATCAAATCCGGTTCTGCGGCCAGCGCGCGAGCCAGATTGACGCGTTGTTTCTGACCACCAGACAGCGCCCCAGGACGCCGCCACAATACGCTGTGCGGCAGTTTGACCAGATCGAGCAACCGGTGCAGGCGCTGCGTGAGCGCCGCCCCCTGCACCCCGTGGAACAGTGCCAGTGGACGAGACAGAATGCGCTCAATGCTGTGTGCCGGGTTAAGCGCGGTGTCTGCCATCTGGAAAACATACTGAATACGACGCAGCTCATCGTCAGGCCGCTTATGCATATCACCGTCAATGTAGTGACCGTTAAACAATATATGGCCCTGACTCGGCGCGTTCAGCCCGGCAATGGCATGTGCAAGCGTCGTTTTTCCGGAACCGGATTCTCCGATAATGCCAATCGCCTGCCCTTTCCACAGCTTCAGGTTGATGTCTTCAAGGATGCGGATTTTCGGTTGTCCTTCTCTGTCACGTGGACCATAACCGGCACACATATCGCGCACTTCCAGCAGCGGCTGCCGCTCAGCTGTGGCGGGGCACCAGTTACTCAGGCGTTCACTCTGGCGCGCGGCATCCATCAACAACCGGGTGTATTCCGCCTGCGGCGAACCAATCAACCGTTCAGTCGTGCCGTATTCAGCTATTTGGCCACGTAGCAGTACCAGAATGCGATCGGCCATTTGCGCCACCACAGCCAAATCGTGGCTGACGTAAATGGCGGTTACCCCACGCTGCGCCACCACCCGCCGGAAAGCTTTCAACACTTCCACCTGCGTGGTCACATCCAGTGCGGTAGTTGGTTCGTCGAGGATCACAACGTCAGGATCGCCAATCAATGCCATCGCCGTCATCAAACGTTGCAGTTGTCCTCCGGACACCTGATGCGGGAAACGGTCGCCGATGCTTTCCGGATCAGGCAACGCCAGTTCACGAAACAGGGCTATCGCTTTCTTTTTCGCTTCCTTACGCCTCATGGTGCCGTGGATCACCGCAGGCTCAATAACCTGATCGAGAATACGCATGCCAGGGTTAAACGAAGCCGCTGCGCTCTGCGCGATATAAGCCACCTTATTACCGCGAAATTCGCGCAATTGGCCCGGAGAGAGACGGTGCACATCGGTGCCGGCAACATGGATAATGCCATCAGCGATACGACAGCCATGGCGAGCATAGCCCATCAGTGCCATCGCGATGGTGGTTTTGCCAGAGCCGGATTCGCCAATCAGCGCCAACACTTCCCCTTTTTGCACGGTAAAACGTATATCGGAAACCAGATCGATCTCTTCGCCTTTGTCCGTATGCGCCGTAACGCGCAGATTCTCGACGGCGATCACTGGCAACGCGGTGTGTAGAGTCACGTTCATGCCCCCTCCTTCGCAAGGGTCAGCGGTCGCATCATCTGCAGGCTATCAATAAACAGATTGGCACCAACGGTCAGGCTGGCAATTGCCACCGCAGGCATCAGTACCGCTGGCGAGCCATCAAACAACCCCTGAATGTTTTCTCGCACCAGCGTTCCCCAGTCAGCATAAGGTGGCTGCACACCCAGGCCGAGAAAACTCAGGCCACTGAGCAGCAGCACGATATAGACAAAACGCAGACCAAAGTCAGTCAGCATCGGATGCACCATGTTCGGCAGGATATCGTGGACCGCGATATACCAACGGCTCTCGCCACGTAATTTCGATGCCCGCACGTAATCCATATTTCGCAAGCTGCTGGCCATAGCAAAGGCGATTCGAAATGCCCCCGGCCAGTAGGTGAAAACCGCGGTGAGGATCAGAATCGGCAACGAAGAACCAAATACCGCTACGATCATCAGCGACAACACTTTGCCCGGCAGCACCAGCAGCGCATCGTTAACACGCCCCAGCACTTCCTCCAGCCAACGGCCGGCAACGGCTGCCAGCAGAGCCAGCACGGTGCCAATCAGGCTGGCTCCTAGTGCGGCGGTTAACGCCAGGCCGATGGAGAACCTGGCGCCGTACAGAATTCGGCTGAGGATATCGCGCCCGAGATAGTCGGTACCGAGGATGTTATCCGCAGTCATGCCGCCGAGCATCGGACCACCGCCAATATCATCGATGCGGTGCGGTGCCAGTTGCGTACCGAATAGCGCCATCGCAATCCAGAACAGCGAGATCAGCAGGCCGATGCGTCCTGAGACCGATAGCGCCTGGAAAAAGCGCCAGGGAAGAAGCAAGCTATTCATCAGTTCCTCCATTTCGGGTTAAAAGCGATGGTGAGAATGTCGGCCGCCAACAGCAACAGCAGATAGCTTGCGGCAAACAGCATCACGCAGAACTGCACCACGGGCAGGTCACGGTTGCTCACCGCATCCACCATGGCACTGGCGAGGCCGGGATAACTGAAAATCGTTTCGATGATGATCACGCCGCCAAACAGATACGAGAGGCTAAGTGAAATGGAGTTAGCAATCGGCCCGACGGCATTCGGCAGCGCGTGACGCAGTACCGCACGCAATGGCGACACGCCTTTCAACCGCGCCATTTCCAGGTACGGGCTATCGAGCTGATTGATGATGGCAGCGCGCGTCATGCGCGCCATCTGCGCAGCCAGCACGCAGCATAACGTCAGCACCGGCAAGGCGTAAGATTTCAGATAGCTAAGCAAATCCATATCCGAGCTACCGAACGACATGGCCGATACCCAATGCAGCTTCACGGCAAAAATCAGCACCGCCACCGTCGCGACAAGAAATTCCGGAACAGCCACCGTCGCCATAGTGCTAACCACCAGAAATCTGTCGATCAGCGAGCCCCGGTTCATGGCGGCCGCAATACCGCTCACCAGCGCCAGCGGTACGCAGATCAGCGTGGTTATCGCCGCAAGTTCGAATGTGGCCGGAATGCGTCGGGCGACCAACTGCACGACCGGTAAATGGCTGGCAAACGATATCCCAAAATCGCCATGCAACATTCCGCTAAGCCAACTGAAATATCGCACCGGCAGCGACTGATCGAGGCCGAGCTGCTGACGTAACGCCGCCACCGTTTCCGCTGTGGCGTTTTGCCCCAAAATCATTTGCGCCGCATCTCCGGGCAGCAGGCTGGTGATAAAAAACACCACCGCCGAGACGATAAGCAAAGTTAGAATGCCCGCGCCGACGCGACGGGCAATCAGAAACATCATGTATCGGTTCATCGGCGTACTCCTCTATGAGGTTCAGATATCAGGCGGAAAGCCAGGCAAATTCATGGAAGCGGTATCCCATCATCATGCCTGTCGGCCAGGCTTCCACTCCTTTGACCTTCTTACTGTAACCATCGGTTGAGCTGATGAATGTCGGGATAATGGTGCCACAGTGGTCGTAAATCAGAGTCTGCATATCGCCGTACATCTGCTTACGTTTCGCCTGATCGCGTTCGCCCCGGGCTGCCACCACCAGTTGGTCAAACTGTTTATTCTTCCAACCCGACTCGTTATTGGCGCCATTGGAGAGATAGAACTGCGAGAACAACATATCCAGAGTAGGACGCGGGTTGATAGAGCCGTAACCAACCGGATCTTTGGTCCAGTGAGTTGACCAGTAGCCATCGTAAGGGACACGGCGTACCTTAAAATTGACGCCAGTATTGCGCGCGACCTGCTGAATCAATTGACCGCCCTCCACCGCGCCTTCGATATTCGGCGTGGTGATAATTTCGACGTTAGCGCCGACCATCCCCGCTTTCTTGAAGTGAAATTTGGCTTTTTCCACATCCAGCGGACGTGGTTTCAGATCGGCGTTGTACAGCGGATGCCATGGCGGAACTGGAGTATCGTTCGCTACGTCTCCATAGCCCTGGAGCACGGTTTTCACCAGCATCTCTCGCGGTTGCAGATATTTCATACCCAGGACGAAATCTTCGCTGCTGCCCGGTTTCATGTCGGTACGCACTATCAGATTGGTGTACATTCCGGACTTGCTCTCCAGAACGCCAAAATCAGAGGTGGCTTTGATACGTTTGCAATCAGCCGCGCCCAGCGTGGAGACCATGTGCAGATCGCCCGACATCAGTGCATTGACGCGCGCGGCCTGATCGGTCACGCCCAGCAGTTCCACTTCGTCGAGGTGCGGTAATCCGGGTTTGAAGTAGCCAGGGTTCTTCACCCCCACGGAACGCACACCCGGCGTGAATTCTTTCAGTTTAAATGGCCCGGTGCCGATACCTTTACTGAAATCTTTGGTGTTATCCTGCACGATCAGGAAAGGCGCTGTCGCCAGCATATAGGGGATGTCGAAGTTAGCCTGGCTCAGCACCAGTTGTACTTCGTTATCATTGATTGCACTTAAGTTGGAGAACTGTTCCGCCAGTTTAAACGCATTGGAGGCTACCGCCGGATCTTTGTGACGGCTCAGAGAATAAATCACATCTTTCGCGCTGAGCGGTTTACCATCGTGGAAAGTGACGTCTTTACGCAGCTTAATCTGCCAGGTGATACCGTCATTTGATTCAACGGATTCGGCCAGCGCCGGATGTACCTGCATGTTTTTATCCAGTTCAGTCAGGCCACTGTAAAACATAAACTGACGAGTGTAATCGGCACTGTTGTTGCCTTTGGCGGGATCGAGAGTATCGGTTGCCGAGGCATTGGACATCGCCGCACGCAACTTACCTCCCTTAACCGGCGTTTCGGCCGCAAAGCCCATTTCCGGGAAACCGATTACTCCGGTACTCATTACTGCTCC
The DNA here is from genome assembly GCF_043832615.1 of Klebsiella sp. KE9456. NCBI lineage: Bacteria > Pseudomonadati > Pseudomonadota > Gammaproteobacteria > Enterobacterales > Enterobacteriaceae > Klebsiella > Klebsiella sp. KE9456. The sequence continues at coordinate 183,325 of NZ_JBDYQK010000006.1, read as the reverse complement.
AGCGCACAACAACTTCATCAGGCTACGACGGGACAGCGAACCTTCGGTCAGCACTTGCGTCAGAGCCGGATTTACAGCGTCAGATTGTTTCTTGAATTTACTCATCTGCACACCCTCAATATGAACTGCTGCTATTTAGATAGTCGTTACTGACGCCCTGGCGCGGCCATCATCATGGTTCAATCAATCGCCTTGCGACAATGTCGCGTAACGGTTTGTCACGACACGATTTATCGCGTAACCAGAGCGCAGAAATAATCAGGAGATCCGATCCTTCGCTTTGTAGTACAAACCCGCGAGAGGTAAAAACCAGGGTTTCCCGTGGTAACCGGGCAACGCGGGCCATGCCTCGCGCAGCCAGGGATTTTCATTTCGTTTTTCTGCTATCACATCGGCCATTACCCTGCCCATCCATGTTGACATCTGCGTGCCATGCCCGCTGTAGCCAAGGGAATAGAACACGCCGTCGTGCTCACCGGCATGCGGCAGTCGATCGGCAGTCATATCCACCATGCCTCCCCAGCAGTAATCAATGTCCACATTGCCCAGTTGTGGAAACAGTGCCGTCATCGCGGCCCGTAACACCTGGCCGCTACGGGTATCTGAGGTTGGATTGCTCACAGCAAAACGGGCACGTCCGCCAAATACCAGGCGACGATCGGCGGTCGTGCGGAAATAGTTGCCGATATTCAGCGAGGTGACATAGGTGCGATCCCGAGGCAGTATCTGATTCAGCAGGCCATCGTCCAACGGTTCGGTCACTACAATGAAGCTGCCCACCGGCACAATACGACGCTGAAACCACCGGAATGGCCCTTCGTTAGAGACGCCTGTCGCCATCAATACTTTGTCAGCAATAATCTCGCCTTTGCGGGTGGTGATACGATGACGATATCCATCAAGGCGAGTCATATCGCTGACTTTATGGTGGGGGAAGATCTTTGCGCCACTACGCGCGGCAGCCTCCGCCAGACCGATGCCAAATTTTCCCATATGCATCTGACCACCACGTTTTTGCAGCAGGCCGCCGTGAAAAGCATCGCTACCGACTTCACGACGAATCTCGTCTTTGCTGATAAGCTCGATCTCCGGATCGACGGTGTCGCGCATCAATTGCCAGGCGCTGCGTAGCCCAGAAAAATGCGTGGCTTTGCTGGCGAGCTTCAGCTTGCCGCACAGACGAAAATCACAATCGATCTGTTCTTCACGGACCAGTTGCTCAACGTAGCTCACCGCATCATCGTACGCGCGATAAAAGCGGCTGGCCTGCTCCAGCCCCTGGCTGGCGACCAGCGAGGCGAAGTTTTGCGCCACGCCGGTGTTGCAGTGGCCACCGTTGCGTGCCGACGCCTGACTCATTATGTCGCCACTCTCCAGCAGCACCACATCAATGCCAGCACGCGCCAGATTAAGCGCAGCCGAGATGCCAGTAAAACCGCCACCAATGACCACCACGGAGGCGGTTCCGGGCAGCGTCTCTCTTGCCGCACCGTGAAATTGCGGTGCAGTTGCCTGCCAGAAGGATTCGAGTTTCATTGGGCTGCCCTCCCGGCTCAGAGACCAACCACTGCGGGCAATCCGCCAATATCTTTAATCTCGGTGTAACCGTAAGCGGGGTTGGCCGGATCGTGACCGCGATTAACCCACACTTTGTGGGTAATCCCCATGTCATGACAGGTCATCAAGTCGTAACGCAGACTGGATGAGACATGCAGGATCTCTTCCGGGCCGCAGTCGAGTTTTTCCAGCATGTACTCGAAGCCCTTCATTTGCGGTTTGTATGCCCCAACTTCTTCGGCGGTGATCGCCATATGGATCGGCGCGCCCAGACGAGGAATGTGATGCGACAGCAGGTCAGTCATTGAGTTGGAAAGCAGTACCAAAGGAAACGCCTGCGCCACCTTTGCCAGCCCTGCGGGCACATCCGGGTGGGGGCCCCAGGTGGCGCAGTCGGTGTAGATAAAATCGCTGTCTGCCTTGTCCCAGTGGACTCCCCACTTTTTGCAGGTACGCTGTAGCGCATTGCTCACCACCTCGTAATATGGCTTCCATGCGCCCAGCACTTCATCGAGGCGGTAGCGGGCAAAATCGATGATAAAAGACGGCATAACATCCGGCGTCACACGCTCTTTGAAGCAACGCTCAGCTGCACCCGCCATGTCAAAGTTGATTAAGGTGCCGTAGCAATCAAAGGTGATGTATTTTGGTTTACACAATGCCATGACTCGACCTCGTCGTTGTCTGATACGTAAATTAAAAATCGATTAATACGCTTTTCTGGCGCTGGCAGGCCTGAAATGCCTGGCGCCCCAGGTCTTTGCCGACACCGGAACCGAGAAAACCGCCGGTAGGGATGATAAAATCGCCGGAGCGACCATAGCGGTTGATCCAGACGGTGCCCGATTCAATGGCCCGCATGGCGCGCATCGCTCGTGGAAGACTCAGGGTGTGCACCCCGGCGCACAGGCCATAAGTTTCATGTGCGGCAAGGTGGAGCCCTTCATCTTCATCATCGAACTCCTGCACGGTGAGCACTGGACCAAAGATCTCCTGCTGCACTGCCGGGTTGTCCGGCGCAACACGGCATAACAGCGTTGGCTGCCAGAACCAGCCTTCGTCGGTGTCGGCAAAACGCTCGCCGCCCACCAGCACCTCCGCGCCCTCGGCTTGCGCCGCGGCAACCACGGACGCCACTTTATGACCCTGACGCTCATCGATCAGTGGTGAATAGCGGCTGTCAGCCCGCCAGGTGAGGCCTGGCCGCGGCTGCTGGCACAGCGCCACCAGTCTGTCGAGTAATGGTCGGGCGATGCCACGCTGTACGATCAGGCGCGTCCCGGCCACGCAGGCCTGGCCGCCGTTAGCGGTAAAACCACGCAGAATGCGTTGCGCCACCACCTCGACATCCCCTGCATCATCAAACACGACCTGCGGACTTTTACCGCCCAGCTCAAGAGTCACCGGTTTCATACCATGTTGTGCCGCGTCGCTCATAATGCGCGAACCCGTGACAGTAGAACCCGTGAACGAGACTTTACGCACCAGCGGGTGCTTCACCAGCGCGCTACCGGTGACGGCACCACTACCCTGTACAATATTCAGAATGCCTGCGGGTAAACCGGCCTGTACCGCCAGTTCCGCCATACGCACGGTGGAGAAAGGTGTCAGCTCAGAGGGTTTCAGCACCACCGCATTACCTGCCGCCAGCGCCGGGCCACATTTCCACGACGCCATCGACAACGGGAAATTCCACGGCGTAATAGCGCCAATCACGCCATAGGGCTCGGAGATCAGCATGCCAAGACTGCTCTGCTGGGTGGGGAACAGATCACCACTGTATTTATCCGCACACTCGGCGTAGAAACGAATAGCCTCTGCAGTGAACGGAATTTCATGCTGCACCACGTCGCTGATGGGGCGGGTTGAACCGAGTGCTTCGAGTTGCGCCAGTTGCCGATCGCTCTCAATCAAATCTGCCCAGCGACGCAATACCTTGCCGCGCTCACGCGGTGGACAACTGCGCCAGCCACTGACGGTGAGCGCACGATGAGCGATACTGACGGCACGATCGACATCTGCCGCAGAGGCTTCGCTCAGCGTGGCGTAGACTTTGCCATCCGACGGACGCTTAACCGCAAACTGTACGCCCTGGCTATACTGGTGTTGACCATCGATATAATGCCCGGCGGGTAAAGAAACTTTTTCAGGGTCGAAACTTAACATGAAAAATCCTTATTTTTCACACCCATCATTAGTGTGTTAATTAAAATGCTCATAACCGTCACACTTCAAGTTGCATAAGTATTAGCCGCACTCTTTTCTCACTCCCTTCATATAACTCTCCGGGCTTCCGGGATTCACTTTCTTACTATCGTCCTGTAAAGCGAATTATTTGGGTATGATTACGCAGGATGTATGCTGCTAGTGTTCTAATGCAGAAAGCATGCCAGCACAGAAAAAAATATTAATGCATAAAAACAGCGCAAAAAAAATTTTCTGCCGAATTGACAAGGGAAATCTCACGGAATTGCCGAGCAATTAAATAGATGATTTTATTAACAAACATGACGCATTACTTTGGTGCGATTTACCGGAATTTTGCACCAGAATGGAGAATTAGCAAAAATGTTTAAGGTTAAGTACAAAGTAAAAAATCGGGGTTACAGGTGGTATTGAGTCCGCCTCACTGGTGCGTACTAAATGCCCTGACAATAGGTCTCCGCCTGTTTTTAAAGATCTAAATCCGCAAAAATAAAGCACTGTTACTGGCCAGCTCGACAGGAGATATTTATGCAGATATAAAAACGCCTGTTACTAAAAGTAACAGGCGTTCGGATGGCTGTTGAGAATTTAATCAGAGATTGCCAATATGGAAAGTTTTTTGCTCCAGGTACTCTTCAATTCCATAACGTGATCCCTCACGTCCTAATCCGGATAATTTAATCCCTCCAAATGGCGCGGCATCCAATGAAATGGCGCCAGTATTAAATCCAACCATACCAAATTCCAGCGCTTCAGCTACACGCCAGGCCCGACGAATATTTTCGGTGAAGAAATAAGCGCCAAGACCGTAAGGTGTATCATTGGCCATTGCCAGCGCCTCGTCTTCTTCATCAAAAATAAATAGCGGCGCCACAGGGCCAAAAGTTTCTTCATGGGCGATACGCATTTTACTGGTGACATTACCAAGCACAGTTGGCTGGACGAAAGTGCCATTTGACTGGCTGATACCCCCTTTCAGCAAAATTGCGCCCTGACTCAACGCATCGTCAATATGGCTATTGACTTTTTCGACCGCGCGGTCATTGATCAGTGGCCCGATGGTGGTTTGCGCCTCAAAGCCGTCCCCCACTTTCAGGGCATCCACCGCCTCCAGCAAACGCTGGCTGAAACGTTCATAAATACCACGCTGCACCAGAATGCGGTTGGCGCAGACACAGGTCTGACCGGCATTACGGAATTTACTCGCCATGACGCCGGCGACGGCAATATCTAAATCAGCGTCGTCAAAGATGATTAACGGCGCGTTGCCGCCCAGTTCCAGGCTCAAACGCTTTACGCTGTCGGCACTTTGTTGCATCAGTAATTGTCCGACCCGCGTAGACCCCGTAAAGGAAATTTTGCGCACCGTGCGGCTAGCCGTCAATGTCTTACCAATCTCGGTAGGCAGTCCGGTCAATATCTGCAGCACACCACTCGGGAATCCCGCCCGTTCCGCCAGCACCGCCAGCGCCAGTGCAGAGAGCGGTGTCAGCTCAGAGGGCTTAACAATAATCGGACAACCCGCAGCCAGCGCCGGAGCCACTTTGCGGGTGATCATGGCAATCGGGAAATTCCATGGCGTTATCGCCGCTGACACCCCCACAGGTTGCTTCAGTACGATAATACGGCTGCCTTCAGCTGGTGCCGGAATGGTGTCGCCATAGATACGGCGAGCTTCTTCGGCAAACCATTTCACAAAACTGGCCCCGTACAGCACTTCGCCTTTGGCCTCCTGGAGTGGCTTACCCTGCTCGGCGGTCATAATGATCGACAGGTCATCTGCATTATCGAGGATCAACTGATGCCATTTCTCCAGCAGCGCGGCGCGGGTGGCATTCGGGGTTTTACCCCAACGGATACGTACCGATTCGGCATACTCTATCGCCTGTTCCGTTTCATCAGTGCCCAATGCCGGAATGGACGCCAGCATCTCTTTAGTTGCAGGATCAATTACCGTTAACGTCGAGCCATCTCGTGCATCCTGCCAACGGCCACCAAATAGCGCCTGTTGGCGCAATAACTCCGGATCTTTCAGTTGAATTCGTGACATGCTCTGCCCCTGTATCTGTGTCACTTTACTTTAACGCGATGACACAGCGCAGGATGTTTTTCTGCGATAACGAAATAACATAGCCAGGTGTTTTGCGGCAGGAAAAGAAATTTTATGCTGTGGGGAGATATGCTGGCATCAAACAGACGCCAGAACAGGATTTACACGAGAAGGTTCTCATGTCGATGAGTCAGGGAGGCGGACGCGGGATCTGCACATCAATCTGTATGCTGTACTGAGGGCCGAACTTACAGTATCGGAATGGAAGATCAGGTAAATGACAATTTACACCGTCACTGCTCCGCCAGCAGTCCAGTTTGATTAAACCGAATAATCACCGGCTGGAAACAGCGAACAATGCAAATACCCGCCTGATTTATTTTCAGTCCACACTGGAGATTGCCGGTCACTGAAAGAGTCATGAGGCTGTTTAACAGATGTGAGTAAGCGTGGGAAAGGGAATAACCCTTTAATAAAAGGCAAAAAACCAGACGTCAGTAGACATCTGGTTTCTTTAAATTGGCTCCTCTGACTGGGATCGCCTTTGCCAGTAACTGGCTGTTTAGTAAGCTAAAGTAAAAATTATGGGTTGTCAAGACCACCAGAATGACCACCTATTTTTTCTGGTTTTTCCTTTCTGTATTTAAGTCGAGTACTATGGTTTGTACACCACCTTATCTATGCTTTCCTTCAAACTCAGATAAAGCGCAAAAAAGCTGCGGTAGATAAGCCAAGGATTGCTACATAACATCAGGAGCCAGATAAATGATGGAAGGTCAACTAATTTTCTGTTCGGATTCGATCCTGCGCTTTCGCTCTGACTATGATGAAACAACAGCACTTCCGTTGCTATCAATCCAGAAAACTATTTCAGATACCGATCCCTTTTTTCTTCTCAGGTTCTTTCGTCATACCGTGATGATTGAAGAAGGAACAACACTGGCGAATATCTTTTTTGCCATTGAGCCTTGGAAGGAACTGCTAACTGCTTATTTGGATCGGGATGTTGGGGCCTATATTGACGAAGTAAGAAAACCATCCAAACCCACCACATGGAATCTGGAGTGGATTGGCATTGATCGCCGAAGCTCTGTTTACCGCGCATATCAGCATCAGGATATGGGAGACGGTGAGGATTTTACAGCTTGGTTCAATCGTGAGCGGATCCCCACCGACGAGTTTGATATAGAAAGTAGCTGCGATGCTTCCGGTTTTATCAAAGGTGATAAAGAACGCTGGAGCCTTAGCGAAAATGTCCACGAAATTAAAAACCTACCTGTAATCCTCTACAACAAGCAAACGCTGATGACCTTGCAGAAGGATGAGTTGCTAAGAGAAAGTGTCTCTGGGGTGAATAGTACCGATCGTAGCCGTTTCGTTTATGGGGATACCTCTTTTTCCTTCTATGAAGTGATGGAAGCCATTTTCATTAGCGGTTTGTTCTTCTATACCCCAAGTGCTGCTACGAGCTGCTTTGACGGATTAAAAAATAGTCTCAATGGACTGGAAAGCGAGGTATCGAAGGAGACTGAATCTAATCTCACTGACGGTGGAGAAGATAAACAGCTAAAAATAGAAGTTGCCGATGGGGCCTTTGATTCCCTGATTACCCACATGGAGTCTGAAACCGAAAACTGGCAACTTATCAAAAAACGATGCCAAAATGAGAGTTCTTTGCCACTCAGGATTGGGGTTATTACACTGGCAGAGCCGCCGGAGTTGCGCTTATGTGGAGTGATTTGCCGGGATAGCAGCGGCGTTTAAGTTGTTATCGATTTCTGTAATGATCTTGAGGCAGAGGTTGAATTTATGTCACTGTTTCAGCGAGAAAAAAGGATCTCCAGCTATTAATCTGATATAACAGCATGGATACTGAACGAGAAAAGCCGAGGTGAGCTTTATCATGGACAATGTCACACCTACACCGCAGCAGTTTACTAGCCCACTAAGCTGCATATTGTTAAAAATCAGTAAATACCAGCCGAATTTGCATCTTACCCCTAATGAGTTTAGTTATCTGGCGGCGATGGCGATGTGGGGTATGGAGGAGTCAGGTGTCGAATCAAATAGTGAGCATTACTTTGTACAATCCGGCTACGATGAGGCCACATGTCACAGCATCATCCGTTACGTTGATGAAAGAATAAATGAGGATCCTAATACCTCCGATGTTCGGGTTAATAACTTTCTGAAACGAGCGCTGGAGCAGGGATTGTTGTCACTGGCCGGAATGTCTGTCGCTGATGTGGGTGGAACATATCGTCTGACTCAGTTAGCGCATGATTTGTTAAAACCTTTCCAACAATCTGATGAATTAGAGGATAAAGAAACATTAAGCCAACGTTATCTGAGAATTGATCAGGAACTGTCCAGTTTAAATGCTGCCAGCGATGGAGAAAAAATTACTGATAGTGAATGGTTGGTGAAGGTAGACCTTTTTTTACCGAGCTTGAAGGATCTGCTGACGGGCGTTTTTAAAAATCAGGAATTCCTTATCTCTAAATTTCATTCAATGCGCTCCGAGATACAAAATGAAATTGGTGTTTCTCTGGAAATGGAAATTCAGCAACTTCTGGAAATAATACGTACGCTGGCTGGTCAGATCAACGATTTGAGAATGTTAGTAATGAACCGTGCCGATGCGGTATTAATACAACTGGAAATTTTGCAAAATACAGTCGTAAAAAAAGGTGGGGCTCAGCGATTAAAAAATACATTATCCTCTTTGTTTGGTTCATTAATGGATGTCCGAGAATTCGCTAATCATTCCTTAAGGGATTTATCCGGATTCTTTAGCAGCGTACTGGACCGTATACGCATCCGTATCGCGTTAGATCCCAATGCTAATCTGGGGTATTTAATCGATCGTACTATCGAGTTGTTTGGTCGGTCATCATGGTCGTTAGCATTACCTTCGACCGTTAAGCTAATGCAATTACGTGAATGGGACACACCGCCGCCTCCGGCGGATAATGCGTTGTTCCTCGATGATAATGATGATGAAGAATTGGTGCGGGAGATGCCTGCGTTTCAGTTAGAGAGTTTCGCAAGGGAGTTTGTTGAAAAGGCATTAAGTGATAATAAACCGGTGAGTAACGTTTCTGTTATCAGAAATATTTTAAGTAAATTCCCATTCAATGAAACGGTTCGCTTTCGCTTGGCACAGTGTACAATAAAAGAACTGATGAAACAGAGTGACAATATCCAGGATGATATTTCCCCGGAATGGGTTTTAATGGATGAGTCAGCAAATTACGAAATCGAAGAGCAATGGCTAATTTCACAAGGTGATCTCAATGACTGAGCTTGAATCCACACAGGGTGATCAATTTAATACATTTCTGGATGTGATGAAATCACCTCTATTCCCCGTTGTAGATTATAAATTACGTAGAGGGGTTAATATATTACCTGCGGATTATATGCTGTATTCATTTGTTAATCAGGCATTTAATCCGCTTTGTGAATATTACGACTGCTTGTCTTTATCTCTATGCTTTTCCAATGAATCTGTTTATTACTTACTGCCTCAGCGCCGTGGGAAAATACCATTAGAGCGATTTAATGAGTTGCAGATGGTCACTGGTTTGATTATTGTTGCAATGGAACTCGAAAAACAGCTTAGCCAAAAAGAGTGGTTCACAACGAATCAACTACTGGAGCGAATGAGTAATCAATTATCTGAAACCAGAATGCTGGAGTTATTCCGCCGTCGTCCTGGGCAACAGACCCAATACGATTTATCTAAAATCCAGGATGAAATCAGAAAGGCGCTTATAGTATTCGATCGCTATGCTTTTATTCAACTCTCTAAGGATCGGCAATCCTTCCAGACAACACCCGCTATTTATCGTTTTATTGAACCGCTGCGAGGATTACAGCAAGAGTCAGAAATTCCACAACGCCTGGCTGAACTGATTCAAGAGGGTTATCTGGTCAATATTGATGAGGCAGCGCGGGATAGTGTAGATGAAGATTTGGCAGAGAGCGATCGTTTCTCTGCCGAAGAAGAAATGGATGCAACGGGTGATTTATTTGCTTCCGGGACTCATGAAGGGGAACAATTGTGAACCATTACCCTCTGATACGTAGCCTTAGTATTGTCAACATTAATGGCATTATGGCCCGAACGTTAAATCTGGTGAATCCTCACGCACTGCGTACATCGCGACAGTATGGTGGCACCGTTTCATTGTTGGGCAATAATGGTGCGGGAAAAACGTCTTTGTTGGGCGCGTTTATGTTCAGCCAGATCCCTGATATTCGCTACATTAGTTTAGGGACTAAGGATGATTTCAAAGTTTCAACATCAATAAAAGACAGCGAAATGTTTCCACGCTTAGGGCAGCCCAGTATTGTTGCTCTGGAGATTGAGGCCCGAGGGACAGGCCACCGGCATCTGTACGTCGTTAGGGCTGAAAAAAAGACAGGAACAACACTAGAAACCCAGCTATTTTGTTTGAAACTTCCCGATAGCGTTAACCCACTGGATTGTTTACTTGATCGTAAGGGACAAGTGGCTCACCCGGTAACAACAGATCAGTTACGCGATAAAGCAGCACTATTAGGATGCGCTATTCAGTCATTTAAAGACCCAAATGCCTACATGTTGGCACTGTTTCAGCATGGCATTTTACCCCGAGCCTGTCAGTCACCCGATGATAAATACCGTCTGGCCCAGATCCTTCATTCGGCAATGGCCGGGCGTCTGGATAAATCGATAGAAAAACATCTCAGCGCTTATTTAATGGCTCATACTCGCGGGAATATACATTCCGTAGTGAATATGGTGCATGAGTCCATGATCAAAGTCAGGCTTACGCAGCAAGACCTGCAAAGTTATCAAAAGGATTATCAATTTTTTAATTCATTACTTACGTTGAGCTTATCATTTTCAGCCAATACGTGGTCAGTTATTGAGAAAACGCTGGCGATGAATGATGAAGAGCGCACTATTATTCAGAAAGAAAAATATCGGATTGAACGTGAGCTGGAAAAAATTGAGGAAAGCCTGAGTTCCCTAAGGCGTAAGGAAGACGCCATAAAATCGGAACAGTCAATAGCGCAACAACAGATGAGTGATATTGAGCCCCGGCTGTTATGTGCTCGTGATGGTAGGATTTACTTTGATCACGAGCAAAGAGCAATTGGTGAACTGAATAAACTTGAACCTCAGTTAGAGAGTGCGGAAGAAACAAGCAAACTCCAGCAAGGCATTGTTGATGAGCTGGAAAGAAAAAAAAGTGAGAATGAAGAAAGCCAGCTACGCACAGCCAAACAGCTGTCTAATGTCGTGTCGCGTTATGACGTTGCTCAGAAAATGGCATCGCAATATAACCACGCAAAACAGCTCTATGATGAGATTAACCAATGGAATATGGCTTTTACGCTGTCTGAATTAACCACATTCATTGAACAGTTAGCGAATCAGGAAAAAGAGGCGGGGAATGCCCTCAACCATGCAGAGCGCCAATTACGATCTCATCAGGAAATCCTGAATGCTTATACTTTCGCCGCAAACAGCGCGCGAAAATTGGGGGATAATATCTCTCCTCCAGACGCTCAGCGCTGGTTTAGGGAAAAATGTGCTCAACTGGAAAAATGGCGTATCGAAGACGCTCAACTTAGTGGGCGACAACAGCATCATAAAACGTTATTGAGCGATCATCAAAAACAGCGGCGTCTCCAGCAGCGGCTTCGCGATGCAGGCATGCTATCGCTGCCATTGAGCGATGAGGATTTTGCGCAGCAACTGGTGATGCAACAAGAGCACGAATTGCGCTTAAATGAACAAAAGGAACAATTAGCGCAACGTCAGACCGAAGTACAGGAACAAATTAAGCAGCTTGATATCGATATTGCACGCTATGAGCAACAGAGTCAGCAGTGGCACCAATATCAGCCATCAGTTAGCTATTTACGTACTATTTTTCCTGATGATGATTTGACACCGCAACGCTGCGAACAACTTATTCTTGACCATGCGTTACGCATTAAATCACTTCGGCAGATAGTCATTGGCTACGAAACGGAAATAAAACAATGCCAGGGGCGTCGTGACAAACTGAGTGGAAGAGAAGCTGGGAGTCTTGAGTATTTACGGACTCTTGCCGCTGACGTATCGGGAATATCGGTTGCTGAACTGTACGCAGATATCGAAGTACAGGACGCCGGGTATTTTGAGGCGGCATTAGGGCCGTTAATGTTCGCTATACTTGTCAATGGTGATGTCGATGATGCCGCCAGACAATTGCTTACACAATACGATGAGCAATGGCCGCTTCCCGATATTTTGTTGATCAGTGTCACCCAGCCTATAGACGTTTTGCGCAACGAACCGTTCGAGTCGGAATTACTTTTTAAAGATATCACCGACCAATATAACACGGAGGAGAGTATCCTCCCGCCCTGGTGTGTTATAGATGAATCGCGTTACCGCCGTATCAGTCAGATACGTTCAGAGCCCGTATTAGGTGATAAAGCCCGCGAGGCGCTTATCCTTCAGTTGGACCAACAGATTCAACTGGCGGAAGAAAAGAGCGAGACGCTGGAACGTGAGATTGAAGACGTTGAACGCCACAACGAACATCTCAAGGCCGTTAGCGCGGCCCCCCCATTTATCTGGGATGACGAACCACCGCTGGAGGATACTCGCCGACAGCGAAGTCATCGTCATACCGCTCTGACAGATATTGAAGAAAAACAGAGAAGCGTGTCCAGTCAGTGGAAAAAAAGCCGGAATCTCTTACTGGCGCTACAGGAATGTGAACCAGAGAGTAAAATCCTGTTTCGGGATTTTCCACAGGAACTGACCGAGATTGGTGATCAGATAAAGCGGGCTGAAGCTGCCGGGCGTGATATTAAACGCTATCAGCCGTTAATTAATCAGATAGAAAAAGAGTATCCGTTACTACGGGAAGAATACCCGGAGAATATAGCGCAAGTACGTCAGCAGGTTGAGCAGAACGAGAAAGTCTGGCAAACCTCTGCAATGCGAGTTCGACTGGTGAAAGAGTTAGACAGTGTTCGTGCTCACCTTAACCAGGAATATGCTAATGCTCAGAAAATACTGGAAGATGAAGCCCAAGCGCAAATCCTCTTATCAGACGATCAAAAACGACTGGAACAGGATGGCGAACGGATTAAACAGGAACTCAGAAATGCAAAAAATGAGTTAGCTGAAAAAAATAAGTTTTATTCAGATATGATATCCGCGATTACTCGCTACCGCCAGAATCGTGATGAGGCTAAAAATGATCTGGATAATTTGCCATTTCCCTACACATTCGGTCTGGAAATTAAACTTGCCTCACAGCTCGCGCATTTACAGAGCCAACTTGAAAAACTGAATAACAATTTAAGAGAGTGCTATACAAAAACGGCTGCGTTGCATCAGCAACGCTCAAAAGAAGAATTAAACCTGACAAATCAAAATAACAAACTTACTGCCCTGACAGAAAAAATTGAACAGATAACTAAGCAGCGCAACGGAATTATAAGTGCATTAAAAGCCGATGGCTCTTATGGTGAGCTGGAACCTGTAATGCGCGAAATGCTGATCAATGGCAAAGTACCATCACCGGGAGCGCTTTTGCTAGTTGATCAATCATTGCTGACTCAACTGACCCGGTTAACTATTGAATATTCTATTTCTTCAGCCGACCCCTTTATGCGGCAATTAGCGTCCTGCGGTCAGGATACATCTGACATCGCTGAAGTCTGTGCCACGCTTTACAGCCGCGCAGTGGCGCTGTTTCGCCGCCGTGCACGGCAGGATATCCAGCGCACTACACAGCCAAGAGAAATGTTGCAGGCGTTATCTAAGGCGGCGAAAGACGCACAGATCATGTTGGTTGAAACCGAGGCTGCGTTCCAGATGCGCCGGGATGAACTGGCCGACGCTCTATCGCGCCGGATTAACGATGAAAAAAGGGCGATAAGCCGGTTAAGCGCTGAACTTACCGGAATTGGCTTTGGGCAGGTTGCCAGTGTGCGTCTGGAAGCCAGGACGGTTAAGCATTTTCAGGATACCCTGAACGCCCTGAAATCAGGCGGATATGGTATGGACGATCTCTTTTCCACGGCAGGAACCGTTACCGAAGCGCTGGCTGGCCTGTATAAAAAAATCAATCAACATGAAATTGATGGTTCACATTTGCTGGATCACCGTAATTATCTGGATGTAAAAACGCTAATACAGCGTCGTGGCGCAGAGCAGTTTGAACCACTGAACGCTTCCAGCCTGTCAACCGGGGAACGAATCGGCTCCGGGCTGGCGGTGCTGATTGCCGTGCTCAGGCACTGGGGACGTAGCTCTCACGGTAACAAAGAGCCTTTCACTTTGCCGCTGGTGATGGACGAGGTTTCCCGTCTGGATGCCGCCTCTCAGGCGACAGTCCATGAACTGGCGGTAAGAACCGGGTGCCAGATGTTGGTTGCGGCCCCGGAAACGTTAGGAAAAATTACCGGAACCGGCTACCAGTTGGTGCGCATAGTCAGGACAGAGGACACGGGAGCCAACGGGCAAAGTGTTACGCACCATCAGGTGAAAATTACCGGTGTCCGCGACGCCCAGCAGTTGCCATTTGACGTTGATAGCTATCTGGCTACAGCAGAGAATGCTGAAAGTGACGAGGTGAAAGCAATTTAATGCATAAGCAACTGTTTCAGTTAGGTTTCCCGGTCAGTGAACTTGGCGATATTCTTCAGCAACTGAAAGAACGGCAAATGATGTTCGAAAATGATAAGGAAAAGTTGCTACGAAATTATCTGGCTGAACTGGGTATTATCATCCCTTTCACGCGCAATCGCTGGCGGCTGGTGGAAAGTGAACGCCTGGAAATCCTGCTGGTGCAGGTGCAGCAACAGATACAACAACAGATCATTGGCAGAAAAGAGCATCGTCCGGCTATCCCACGGCGAATGCAGAGGATCCATCATAAATCAGCGTCGGCATGGCGAGGTAACAGTAAAGCAAGTCTGAGCCAACCCTTAGTCAAAGGGCAGACCGTTACCTATGATGATATCTTACGACTTCGTAGCCAGGGGACGGCGCTGCGGCTAACGTTTACCGGCAATAATAGGGAAAACGTTTTGTTTGCCGATGATGAAAGTCGATGGCGTTCGGAGTGTTGTTTGCCAGAACGAATGCTACTTGATTTACTCTCTGTGGACATGTCATCGGCACAACTGATCATGACCGTTGAAAATTTAGGTGCTTATGTTGATATGCCGCTTGTTGATGGTTTGATACTGATTTTTGCTCCCGGTCTGAATTATCAACCCGCCTGCCGGTGGATTTCGCAATACGGGCAGGATATACCTTGGGTACATTTTCCCGATCTCGATCCGAATGGATTGACGATTGCCCGACAACTATCCCACTCATTGGCCCGAGCCTGCCGGATCTGGTTACCGGACTTTTGGCCGTCAGCACACCAGGTTAATGAGGTGATTGGGGCCGGAAAACATGCCTGGGATACCGCGCCGGATTGTCCTCAACTTACGCAATTAAGGCAGGAACAGCGCTGGATTGAACAGGAGGTGCTGGTTGTGGACTATCGTTTTAATGCAGCGATGCAGAGGTTGGTTAATCATTCTGGTGATGAAATAGTACTTATCGAATCGACGGAAAGCTCAATTGAACAAGATGTGTAGAAAAAAGAAATTAGACTTGTAAAATTCATAAGGGATAATTTAATGATTGACAGATTAGAGCTTACAAAAAATGTCCAGTTCTATGACCTTAAAATTCCTCTCGATAATGAGGAGAGACAAATCACAAATAACGAAACTCTGAGCAACTTTCCGTTCCCTTCAACGCTGCCACGGATTTCACCGTACTGGCAGAACACTGCAAACAGTTCGCCGAAATCCTGATCGAACACGACGATCCCACGCTGAAAATGGCGCTCTGCGGCAGGCTTAACGCCTGTCTGAGGCTGCTCCAGCCCTCGCTGCTCGATCCGATCCCGGATCACATGATGGACAGTCTGACCGTTGATACACTCCCTGCCAGCTCACCGCGTTTCGATCCCGAATGTACCGAACTTTGCCACTACTGCCTTGCCCTGACGCAGGTGCTGACGGGACAGGGGCTATTACCGGAAACCCGAAATTACCTTGGCTGCCTGCTGTACGACCTGATCCACTATTTCTCTGATGAAATCACTGCTCCACGCTGGTTACGTACCGCCGACGGCGTGAAGTTTATTGACGGGGTGGAGGCCAAAGCATGATGCAGTCTGACTGGCATCCTGCCGACATTATCGCGGCCGTAAGAAAAAAGGGAACCTCACTGGCGGCACTTTCTCGTCAGGCGGGTCTGGCCTCTTCCACGCTGGAAAATGCACTCTACCGCCACTGGCCCAAAGGTGAAAAACTGATTGCCGACGCGCTGGGTGTCACGCCGGAACAAAACTGGCTTTCGCGCTACCGCTGATATCCCCCCGGCGCAGCCCGGATACGGAAGCTGCGCCGCATTTTGTTTATCCGATCCGTCATAATCCTTTGAATCGCAAAAACAGTTTCCTATTATCAGCCTTCTTTGTTACCCACTAAGCTCCCGCCTGCACGAAATGCTTCATGACCTGAAAGAAGCGCCTGAGGTATCAGGATGGTTGCCCTTTTACCGGCAATGTCGCCTTTGAAAACTGCCGGATCTGTCCTCTGATGGATTAAGGCTTTCTTCACGCTTTATTACGCTAAGGAAATCACAATGAATCTGATGAATAATTGTGCATCGCCTGCCGTAGATGTTATATTAAAATATAATATCCGGAGGTGCGCTATGTATACCACTCGTCTGAAAAAGGTTGGCGGATCCGTCATGCTGGCGGTTCCTCCCGCCGTGCTAAAAACGCTGGGGCTGTCGACGGACAGCGAAGTGGGCATGATCATTGATAATGGCTGCTTGATTATTGAACCTCAAAAACGTCCCCGCTATTCGCTCGAAGAACTGCTGGCGCAGTGCGATCCGCACGCCGAAATGAGTGAAGAGGATCGGGAATGGATTGATGCGCCTGCGGTGGGCAAGGAGATCCTGTAAATGGACAGAGGGGAAATCTGGCTCGTTTCACTGGATCCGATTGCTGGTCACGAGCAAAGCGGAAAACGTCCGGTGCTTATCGTATCGAAGGCATCGTTTAACAAGCTGACCCGGCTGCCCGTTGTTGTTCCCGTCACCAGCGGTGGAAACTTCGCCCGCGCAGCCGGTTTTACCGTCTCACTGGACGGCGCGGGAACAAAAACAACGGGCGTTATTCGCTGCGACCAGCCCAGAACCATTGATATGGGAGCCCGTAACGGTAAGCGGCTGGAACGTATACCCGATGCTGTCGTGAATGAAGTACTGGCCCGACTGGAAGCCATTCTGAGCTGATGCTTTTTATGTAACCTGAACGAGGGCGCTGTCACATACCGCGCCCTCATTTTTTATAACGACAAGTGATTAAAAAATTTTTTGCAGGTAAAAACAGTTTCTCCTTTCCGCGCCAGCGGTACTGGCGTAGCCTCCCCCTTGCTCTATGCTGTCGTTGACAGCGCCACGCTTCACAACCTGAAAGAAGCGCCTGTTATCAGGAAGGTTGATCCGTTTACCGGTGCAGACCTCTGCAAACACCGGGTCGCAGAGCATCGCAACGGAGGCCCGAGTTTTAACACGATACGTCCTTTTACTGCGCCAGCCTGCTGGTCTGAATCTGCACCGCGCCGGAATTCTCCCGACTAACCTGTATCTGCTGACACCCTCAGCGCCTTTTACCTTACGGGCTGTGGCCTGCATTGCCGGAAGGCTTTGCTGCCGCGTGACCGCAAAACTGCACCAGACGATAAATTTTCAGACACTACACCAGTGCCAGTGCGTCACTTTAACCGCGCAGAGCGGGAAAGTGACGCACGAACCCTTTTTACCTGCACCAGAAAACTCAACTGCGCCAGCTTATCGCTGGATTCTGACACTGCCTTTTCAGGCCATTTAACCAATAAGGAGAACATGAACCGATACCGGAGGGGGATCAGGACGATCCGGGGGATAACCCGCTAAGGCGGGCGGCTGCTCAGAGAGCACAACCGAAGCCCCACCACACCTCAACGGCTGCCGCCCCGGCGCTCAGGTATCGTTCGCAGCCCCGACAAAAAACAGGGGCTATTGGCCTACGCACCGGGGAAAGCTGTATCAGTGTTGGGTTTTTGGGATGAGTTTGCGGCAATCATGAAAAGGGGAAAATATGGGGATTCTGGAGCAGGAAATGAAGCGTCTTGCACAGCAGGCTGGCGGCAGCCATAAAACCGTTCACGACCGCATTAAGCTGGCGCAGCGGTTTTGTGAGCGTCTGGTGCTGGCGCAGAATGTGCAGATTCGCCGGGTGGAGCAGCTTAAGGCGCGGCATATTGAAGGCTATGTCCGCGAGCGACTGGCGCAGGGCATCACGAAGCGTTCCCTGCAAAACGAGATGGCGGCGGTGCGCTGCATTCTGAAACAGGCCGGGCGCGACAGGCTGGCGCAGAGTGAGCGGCTGAACAACCGCTCTCTGGGATTGTCCGGCGCATCCCGTAACGGCACGAAGCTGGCGATCACGCCGGATCATTACCGGTATGCACTGGAAAACGCCCGCGTAAAAGATCCGGGGATGGCGGCAGCGCTGGAACTTTCAAGACTGATGGGGCTGCGTTCGCAGGAGGCGGTGCAGAGCGTACAGTCGCTGAAAACGTGGCGGCAGGCGCTGGAGCGCTGTGATACCCGGTTAACCGTGGTGTTCGGCACCAAAGGCGGACGACCCCGCGAGACGATTATTCTTGATGCTGATGCTGTCAGAAAAGCGCTGGATAATGCGCTGACCGTGGCAGAAGATCGTCACGGCAGGCTGATCGATAAGCCGGACCTGAAAAGCGCTATGAAATACTGGCACAGTCAGGCGTCACGTCTCGGGTTAACGGGCGCATATTCCCCACATTCACTGCGCTATGCGTGGGCGCAGGATGCCATTCGTCATTATCTGGCGCAGGGATTTTGTGAGAAGGAAGCGCTGGCAATGACGGCGATGGATTTGGGTCACGGCGACGGACGTGGGCGGTATGTGGCGCAGGTTTACGGGCGGGAAGTTGACTGACAAACAATAATAGTTTTTAACTTGTAAAATATGCAGACAAGAGCGATTGATAGTCGTTGTCTTAAAAAATTGGGTGATTAATCGGTTTTCGTACAAAAAATTTCCACCCAGAAATTTTTTGTACGTTTTCCTCTCAATAACGATGATTCTGAACGGTATAGCCTATTATTCGTCTCTGGTGCAGCATCACAGTACTCTTGCTGATGATTGCGCCAGCAAAAGGAAAAGGCCCGGTAAAGGGTGACGAAGGGTAACAGCGCCAGACCGGAAAGGGCCAGGGACTGAAAGGGCTTTAACTGGTGCAGTCCTGATATTAACAGGCTACGGTAGACTGGTGCAGGTAAACGGTGACATTGAACTGGTGCAGTTATGGCGTATCGGTAAATCGGTTTCTGGTACAGATTATCTGGCAGTTATCGCCTGAAATTATTCGACGTGGAATAATTTTGTACGCTTTCTGATTAGTAACTATAAAATTGAAGTCAAATCCTCTCGATGCAAAAAGCAGATCCGGATTCAATCAGGATCTGCTTTTTCATTTTTAACAAATCATACTGCTACTGGCTCAGGCTGCCTCATGCCGCCGGGCATAAATATAGGGCGCAACGTATCCCTCGCGGCTGACATCCAGATAATCCGACCACCATTGCATCATAGCCTTGCGGGCGTCGAGGTGTTCGGCGCGGTGAATATATGCCGCCCGCACGCTGTTACGCTCCTGATGGCTCATCTGACGCTCCACCGCATCCCGCGACCAGAGTTCAGATTCCACCAGTGCGCTACAGGCCATTGCCCGGACGCCATGCCCGCAGATGTCGGTTTTGGTATCGTAGCCCATCAGACGTAACGCCCGGTTGATGGTGTTTTCACTCATCGGTTTGTAAGGATTGTGATCACCGGGGAACACCAGTTCCAGATGACCGGAGATTTCATTTATCTTCTTCAGAATGGCGATAGCTTGATGAGAAAGCGGCACAATATGCGGGG
This sequence comes from Klebsiella sp. KE9456, assembly GCF_043832615.1. Taxonomy (NCBI): domain Bacteria; kingdom Pseudomonadati; phylum Pseudomonadota; class Gammaproteobacteria; order Enterobacterales; family Enterobacteriaceae; genus Klebsiella; species Klebsiella sp. KE9456. The sequence goes on along the minus strand of NZ_JBDYQK010000006.1, from coordinate 163,417 downwards.
TACGCATTTTTGCGCCACGACCAGAGAAACGGACTTTCTCTATGGTCTCGCGAGTGGCGGGAATGGTCCAGATTTTGTTTCTGAAATCAATCTCGCTCCAGCGGGCAAAGCGCAGTTCGCTGGAACGGATAAACAGATGCAGGGTCAGCGCTACCGCCAGCCTTGTTAACTGCCGTCCCTGCTGATAGTCACCGATACGTTCCAGCAGCTCGGGCAACCGCTCCAGCGGCAGGGCGGGATAGTGATTTTTAACCGGCGGCGCGGTGACGCCTTCCAGATGCATCGCCGGATTGTTTTCAGTCAGTCCCTGCTGTACGGCGTAACGCATGATGTTGCAAAGCTGTTGCCGGGTTCGGGACGCGACTTCCAGAAAGCCTTTATCCTCGATAACTTTCAGTAACGCCGTGAAATGCTGCGTTTTCAGCATTGTGGCAGGCACATGACCAATTGCCGGGAAGATATGATTTTTCATACTGGCGAGGATGCGCTCTGCATAGTCAGCCGACCATTTCTTGTTGGTTTTGTGCCATGCCACCGCAACGGCCTCAAAGCATTTTTCCGGTGACGCGGCGGCTGTTTCAGTTATGCGTTGTTGTGCAGGATTGATATTCTGCGCCAGCAGTTTACGGATACCGTCGCGCTGCCGGCGGGCGTCGGAAAGTGAAACCTGCGGATAGGCACCTAAGGCAATGCGGGATTCTTTTCGGTTGAAGCGATATTTAAGATACCAGAGGCGTGAACCGCCCGGATTGACAAGCAGATACAGACCATGAGAATCGGTCAGTTTAAAGGGTTTATCAGAAGGCTTGATACTACGGATTTTCGCGTCGGACAGGGACATATGGTGGTCACTCCATTATCGAACTGAAATGACCCCAAATCAGACCACCAATTTCGCCGGATGCGCAGGGAGAACCAGATACGCATCGGGAAAAATTTTCACGCTAACTTATTGAAACCTAATCGAATAGGGACTTATAAGCACGCATGAAAACAGGAATATGGCTCCTCTGACTGGACTCGAACCAGTGACATACGGATTAACAGTCCGCCGTTCTACCGACTGAACTACAGAGGAATCGTGTGAACGGGGCGCATATTAACGATGACGCCCCACCTTGTCAAAGGCTGATTTCACATTTCAAACCGTTTGCCGACTTTTTCTCCATATTGGACAAAAAGTCGCATTCGCCACCCGTCAGAACCTGGTTTTACTGCTTTAGGTCGCAGCATCCTCTGTGCGTATCTTGTTTCGCGGATACTTCCACAACCAGCGCCCGCTGACCATCCGACAATAAAACAGTACACCACGCACAGCCCAGTCGAGTACCATCCCCAGCCAGACGCCAATTACCCCCATACCGAGCACAATCCCCAGAGTGTAGCCCGCGACCACGCGACAGCCCCACATGCCCAGCATCGACACCCACATGGTATAACGCACATCACGCGCGCCTTTAAAAGCGCAAGGCAGTGTCCAGGCCATCGCCCAAATTGGCATAAAAAAGGCATTTAGCCATAACAGTTCCTTCACCACGACTTTGACATCATTTTCGCTGGTATAGAACGAGGCTATCAGGCCGGCAAATGGTGCGGTTCCCCAGGCAATGATCGTCAAAACGATTGTTGATAGCCAGAAAACGTGCCATGCCTGACGTTCCGCCTGACCAATTTGCCCTTTACCCAGTCGTTTGCCGGTAATAATTGTCGACGCCGATCCGAGCGCGTTCCCCGGCAGGTTGATCAGCGCCGCCACTGAGAAGGCAATAAAGTTACCCGCAATCACGTTCGTCCCCATTCCGGCAACAAACATCTGCGTCAACAATTTACCGCCATTGAACAAGACAGATTCAATACTGGCGGGAATACCAATCCCCATGACTTCCCAGATAATGGCGAAATTAAACGGCCTGAAATAGCTCTTTAGCGAAATCCGCAACGCCGGGTTAAAACCGATCATTAACACCCAGATGGTTGCCAGTGCGCCAATATAGCGGGCAATCGTTAAGCCAAGTCCTGCCCCGACAAATCCCAATCCAGGCCAGGAAAAAATGCCATAAATAAGAATACTGCTGATAATGATATTCAGAATGTTCATTCCACCATTAATCAACAACGGAATTTTAGTGGTTCCTGCCCCACGCAACGCACCGCTACCAATAAGGGCGATTGCCGCAGCCGGGTAACTTAGAGCCGTCAGTTCCAGATAGGTTAATGCCAGATCTTTTACTTGTGTGGTGGCATCTCCGGCAACAAAATCAATGATCTCTTCACCAAAAGCGTGAATTATTGCCGTCAGAACAACAGAAAACAGCGTCATTATTGCCAGCGACTGTCGGGCTGCCGCCCTTGCCCGACGGCGGTCTCGTTTACCGAGGCTAAAGGCCACCACCACCGTGGTTCCAAGATCGATGGCAGCAAAAAAGGACATGATCACCATGTTGAAGCTATCGGCCAGACCTGCCCCCGCCATTGCCTCCTTCCCCAACCAACTGACCAAAAATGTACTCAATACGCCCATCAGCAACACACAGGCGTTTTCCAGCAAAATAGGGACCGCAAGAGGGCTGATTTCACGCCAGTAGAGGACGCTGTAGCTCTTACGTTTTTTGAACCAGGACGTACGTTCGACGGACTGGCGTAATGTGGAAGTGACGTTCAAGGGAGACCTTAGTGAGAAAAGTTGAAACTACATTTCAAATGATGATAGAGAACAGGCAATCCTGCAAAGCGTTTTTCCCGATAAATTGTTGGTAATAACGACAAATTGTTGATGGATACGCCAGTCAAACACCGGACAGTGAATTGATGTTTGACAAAAGTTTTTTCGCCGCTAAGATACGACTCCACAACGATTCCTCTGTAGTTCAGTCGGTAGAACGGCGGACTGTTAATCCGTATGTCACTGGTTCGAGTCCAGTCAGAGGAGCCAAATTCTTGTTTTCATGCCGCTTTGCGAATCCTTATGTGATTTAGATTCAATAAGTTAGCGTGAAAAATCTTCCCGATGCATTTTGATTTTACCCTCCGCATCGGGAAAAATTGGTGGTCAAATCTGGGGTCAGGTTAGTTCGATAATGGAGTGACCACCATATGTCCCTGTCCGACGCGAGAATCCGCAACTTAAAACCATCCGCAAAACCTTTTAAAGTCTCCGATTCCCACGGTCTGTATCTGCTGGTCAAGCCTGGTGGTTCCCGTCTCTGGGATCTCAAGTACCGTATAAACGGCAAAAAGACCCGTATTGCGCTGGGTGCCTGGCCTGCCGTCTCCCTTTCTGACGCCCGCCAGCAGCGTGAAGGTATCTGTAAAATGCTGGCGCTGAATATTAATCCCCCCGCAACAGCGCTGCGGGATCCCCATAAATCAGCGCTAATAAACCTGCACCATATTTCGGTAGGTTCTGGTGAGGTGATTAAAAACGGTGCTCAACACCGTTCATTTTAAAAAGTGTCGAAGGACATTGTCGCTAATATCAGATATGAGCTAAAAAGCGGGGTCTTCGATTCATTCCTCGAACCAGGGTTCCATAGGGTCGGGATAATGCTGCCACTTTTGAGGCCCTTCCGCCATTTCAGCATCCGTTAACAGGGCGGAAGCCAGTTTGTTGCGCAGTTCTGATTCATTCATATCCATCCCAATAAAAACGAGTTCCTGACGGGCATCACCAATGCCATCTATCCAGTTAGACATGATAAACTTCAATGACTCAGCGTCCTCTGGCCAACGTTCTTTCGGCACACTTGCCCACCACATTCCCCCCAGTCCCTGCCGAGCGATGCCGCCAGCCTGCGACCATGAACCAGCGAATTCCGGACGACTGGCCAGCCAGAAGTAACCTTTTGACCTGATAACTCCATCCAGCTTATTTTCCATCACCCGGCAGAAACGGGCTGGATGAAAAGGTCGGCGGGCGCGAAAGACAAAGCTGGTAATCCCATATTCTTCTGTCTCCGGCGTATGTTCGCCCCGGAGTTCTTTAAGCCAGCCAGGCGCCTGAGCGGCTTGCTCGAAATCAAATAGCCCGGTATTAAGTATATTGCCCAGCGGAACCTGTCCAAACTGTGAAACAACGATTCTTGACCGTGGATTAAGCGAACGTAAAACCGCCATCAGTTTTTCTTTTTGCGCTTCACTGATAAGATCAACTTTATTAAGGACCAGCACATCACAGAATTCAATCTGATCGATCAGCAGGTCAACAACGCGCCTTCCATCACCTTCACCTAACGATTCCCCGCGTGACTGAATGCTGTCTTTCGAACCGTAGTCTTTCAGAAAATTGTACGCATCCACCACGGTAACCATGGTATCAAGGCGAGCCACCGTCGAAAGACTCTCACCGTCATCCCCCGCAAAGGTAAACGTTTCAGCAACAGGAAGGGGCTCAGAAATACCTGTAGACTCAATGACTAGCTGATCAAAACGCCCTTCTTTTGCCAGACGATTAACTTCGAGAAGAAGATCTTCACGCAATGTGCAACAAATGCAACCGTTGCTCATTTCCACTAATTTTTCATCCGTACGGGAGAGTTCCGCACCACCTTCCCTCACCAGGGCTGCATCAATATTTACCTCAGACATATCATTCACAATGACGGCAACGCGACGGCCCTCCCGGTTGTTCAGAATATGGTTAAGCAGGGTCGTTTTCCCTGCTCCCAAAAATCCCGAAAGTACAGTAACCGGCAGGCGTTTATCTCCATGAAAACTTGCACTGACTTCAGACATTACCTTACATCTCCTCAAATATTCGTTGTGTCCGGATTAACCTGAATCGTTGCGCACGATGAGTTCTTCTTCTTTAATGGCGTTATCAAAACAACTCTGCTGACTGGTGCGCCACTCTCTGCAGTCAATAAGGTTTCATCAAGGGTCTGTTGATCCATCCAGGCAAGCATTCACACTTCTCTAATGTCTGTCATATTGCTGTGAAATTGCAGCGATCAATCCATGAGAATCCCCGTAGATTGATGCCAGGATATCTTCAAGTTTAAACACTGCACCTGCATATGCTTTTCCAGTACGAAAACATGACCCTTCATTTTTATTGTTATGTTATAACATAACAACACTGATTTGCCAGTTCTTCTTTCTTACGCGGTACGCTCAAAACATCAGTAAATTTTCCTCGTTTCAGGACGAGAGAAGATACGGGTCTAACTGCCAGGCAATAAGAAAATGAGGGCCAGGCGGCTATGGACGTATGTTCGTGACGCCGGGCCAGCACTGCCAGCGGCAATGTGGTTCCCCGACTCTCCCACCAGACAGAAGAGGTATCCCCGGCAGCCCCATCTACCGGTTTCACCGCTGGGCTACAGATGGATGCATATGCCGGGGTTAATGAGCTATGCCGCAGTGGCCAGATAACAGAGGCGGCCTGCCGGGCACATGCCCGCCGTGAGATACATGATGCGCACATTCGCGGCCAGTCCCCCCTGACAGAAGAAGTACGGGAATGGAGCGGCGGACTGTACACCATTGAGGCGAATGTAAGAGAAATGCTTATGGAGCAGCGCCTTGCTTAACGTCAGCAGAAAACGAAACCGTAAGAGAGAAAAGACATCTGGATATATAGGGTCAAATCCAGCCTCTCACATAACGGAAAATCGCTGAAAGGCAAGGATGTGGTCAGCATAATGGAAGCTCTCAGGTGCTGGATAACCGCGTGCCGGCACGGATTCAGACGGATAACAGCAGCGAGTGTATTCCAATAAGTCTGAGTGGCTGAAACGGGAAAAGCGCACACTGAATGACCAACACAAGGCGCCAGCAACATATCCGGCGCCTTTATTCTTGTCAAAAACAGTGAAATGACGGTGTTTTAATCGCCGCCGCTCAGGAAAGAAGTTCCGCCTCGCCGGACAATCCCTGCAGCGGGATGTGGACAAACACCTCGGCTGGTGTCGTATCGCACCTCATGGCAAGCGTTACAGAGCGGGTTCACCTTCATATGCCCGCCGATACAATTCAATGACTTCCTCTTTGGAGGCTTTACGGGGATTAGTCAACTGGCAAACATCCTTTTTAGCGTTATCGGCCATGATGGCGAAATCTTCCGGCCGCACACCAAGGCTCTTCAAATCACGCGGAATACCCACTTGTTTGCTTAATCGTTGGATAGCCACAATAGCTTTAACCGCGGCCTCATCCGTGGAAATGCCGTTGACATGTTCCCCCATTGCTTCGGCAATATCCCTGAACCGATTGAGATTACTCATTAAATTGAACGACTGTACATAGGGAAGCAATATGGCATTACAAACGCCATGAGGAAGATTATAGAAACCACCGAGCTGGTGCGCCATCGCGTGAACATACCCCAGAGAGGCATTATTAAACGCAATGCCGGCCAGATATTGCGCGTAGGCCATGTTGTCCCTTGCTTTCATATACTCGCCGTTGGCCACCGCTTTAGGGAGATATTGCGTGATCATCCTGATGGCTTTTAATGCCGCCGCATCGGTAAGCGGATTAGCCATAGTCGACACATAAGCTTCAATAGCATGCGTCAGCGCATCCATACCGGTTGCGGCGGTCAGCGAAGGCGGCATTCCTACCATCAGTTCCGGGTCGTTAATGGAAATCTGCGGTGTCACGCGCCAGTCAACAATGGCCATTTTCACTTTGCGCTCAGTGTCGGTGATAATACAAAAACGCGTAATTTCAGAAGCCGTCCCGGCGGTGGTATTGATCGCCATTAGCGGGATCATATCATTGCTGGATTTATCAACACCTTCATAGTCTTTGATATTGCCGCCGTTAGCGGCCACCAGACCGATACCTTTGGCACAGTCGTGAGAAGATCCGCCACCAAGTGAAACAATGGCATTACAGCCGTTCTCCCGATAAGAAATGATACCGGCCTCAACGTTTCTGTCCGTGGGGTTGGGTTCTGCCTCACCAAAAATATGGGTCTCTATACCAGCGTCATGGTAGATCCCCGCAACCCTTTCCGCCATACCGTTTTGCGCGAGGAATTTATCGGTCACAATCAATATCTTTTTAACATTTAACGTCGCTGCCAATTGGCCAGCTTCTTTTACGCTGCCTTCACCGAAAACGTTTCTCGTGGGTAAAAAATAATATGTAGGCATTTTCCCCTCACCTGATTTAAGTAACGACCTGCTGCGCCAGATCATCCTCTTGCCAGCAGTAAGCAAGCACCAGTTATGCCTCTGCTGACTTGCGCGCTTGCAGACACCCGCAATTTGGATGATGTGGAATGGATAATTCTGTACGCTTTCCGATACTTTTTATGTAATCGCAAGACGTCTCTTATGCTACGAGAGGCGATAAGCGGCAGGTGTTAAATATTATGAGTATGGAACAGCCACAGGATTGCTGAATTCGTGTTAAATATTATCGAACATATAGAAAAATATTTGCGTTTTACATCACATTTTTTTTGCTATACATCCTATTTTTTTACAAATCAGATCAACAGTGGCAAAAAGAACCAAAAAAACAGCTTGTTACAGGCAGTAACACGTTAACCACGCTCCAGCTATTGTTGACGTTTACTGGATCACACGCAACGTGTAATAATACCGTTCAATGAATATTTCATTTCCAAATTATTAATCATCATGATAATTCCCGGTTAATTTCCTTTCCGAATGTTGGTCATAGTTACGAATAACTGACGCAATATACAGGTAGAATTTATTCCAGACCTGTAGCGCCTGCAGCAGAATAACGCGGCGGAATGCTTGACACGCCCCTTTCCAGCAGAGAAGAGCGCCATACCGCCGTATTGAGCGATGGGAAACGCTATTTCAGGGGTGAAAACGGTGCGGGAAGCAATGCCGTTGCCTCTACAGAAACGAAATCTGAAAAGTCAAAACCGGCCATGTCGGCCTGAAAGAGTTCACTTGCCATATAGCGCTCGGTAACGTCACCCGGTGACGCCCCTTCCTCATAGCTCACCAGGGCAATAACCCGTCGCGGATCGTCGGGCGCAGAGAAGACGCCATGAGTGGTAACGCCAAAGTGGTGAAGACTTTCTATATGTTTGAGCCAGATCGTCTGATAAGCCATCGCTGCGGCAGCAGACTTCAAGGTATAAGTACGTATTTCGAATGTGCTCATGCATCGGCTCCTCTATTGGCAGGAACAAGTGCCATCACAAGGCAACTCGGATATTGCCCACCTGTATGGATAATATGCCGCCCTGTATTACGGGTCGGAATGTTAAAACCCCCAGGCATACCGGGCAGCGCGTAACCACCAAGCGGCAGTCCGGCGATCTCCAGCCGTAACGTTTCTCCACAATGGATCTTCAGTGCCGTCGGCCAAATCGCGATATCCACAGGCACAATGTCACCGGGAACAAGGCGTTCCTCACGATCATGGCGGTGATGGGGTTGTAATGGCCCGGAAATCGTCTCATCGAGTGCGCGATGGGAAACACGCAGACGCCCCTCTGGCCCGGCATAGCTCAGCATGGCTGGCAAACGCCCATCCCGTTCCAGATGTCGAATGCCGGTCTGCGCTTCTTCGCCAGGGACGCAGATATGATAGCGCTTATGTCCATCAGCGCTGGTTTTGTAAAGCTGAACAAAGAGATCCATATCATCAGCCCCGTCCGACTCAACCCAGAGACGGAGTCGGGAAGATCCCAGTAACTCCATCTCCTCATCGACCGAAAATTCAAAAACCAGCGACTGCTGAATATCGCTGCTGAGGTAGTCGGCACTTGCCGATTCTGCCGCAGGTGTAGTGGTAAATGTTCTTTGCGCAGCATCGAGGAAGAAAGTTTGCGCGACTGCCCTTTCCGGTGGCCAGGCGGTTTCGATCCGCCCGATTTCATCTGTACCGCCCGGATCGAGAACCGACATCCGCACTTTCGGCGTTTCTTCCCAGCCGTTCTCTTCGCCTTTAAGGAAATGATCGAAAAAATGTGCCAGATCCTCAACATTGCGTGGGTCGTAGAGATCGGGCCATTCCATACTGTTATGAATACGTAACCATTTTTCCTGAGAGGCAATGCCGTTGAAGGCCTCCAGCGTACCGCGCGCATGCAGGGGATTAGTGTAGCTCGCGACAACATAGGCGGGTATATCGATAGCGCTAAGCTGCACGCGTTTGTCTGCCCAGTAATCATTCATCAGCGGATAGCGTTCGATCATCGCCGAGGGGTCTTCCATACGATTGAGTCCGTAAAGCCGGGGGTAGATTTCATCACGCTGAAACAGCGGATCAGGAATGCCGCCTTGCGCGAGATTATCCCTGTACATGTCAATCAATCCTTCCCACGGGGCAATCGCAGTCAGATGTGGTGGCCGGACAGCGGCCGTAAACCATTGCATAATCGCCAGTTGCGAATTACCCGACATACCAACTTTGCCCGTGCACCAGTCCTGTACGGCAATCCATTCAACCATATCTTGAGAGTCGGCCGCACCGGCTGCGCCCCACCACAACATATCACCGCCCGATTGCATGGAGCCTGGCGCATCAGCAATAACGACCGCATATCCACGGTTTACCCAGAAAGCGGGATCGGGCGCTTCAAAACACTGCAATCCTGACACCGCGTTCGCAGGTACGCCAAATTTGGCTGGGGGCAGATTAACCGTCCACCAGCCTCCTGTCTTACCATACGGAGACCACACCAGAATAGCGGGAACCGGTCTGCTATCAACAGGTCGATAGATGTCGACATAAATATCAGCGCCGCTTGTCAGTTTGACCACCGCATCCCGATCCTGACGAATGGCGCATGGCAACGGCATAGCATCCGGTTGATGAACATACCCTTGCGGCAGGATTCGCGAATCCCGATGCAACGGTTCAGCATGAGAATCGGGCGTTTCCGGCGGATTTGCCGGGCGGTAGATAACATCAAGACCAAAACGATGATCGGGCAATATTGTGCTCATAGAACCATCCTGAAGTGTCTGGTTTTCATCAAGGGCCATTTAATATTATACTGATAATAGACTTTAAGAAAAAAATGTAAAGTTTAAGGGGATCGATGACAACCATAACCACCTCTATTTCGGGATCGACTCAAAGTCTCATCCTCGGCCTGCTGGGACTTTATTTGCTCGAACAACCGGCGCCGATTTTTCTTCCGACCCGCTTTTTTCTTGACGCACTGTCTCCAGCCAAGCTACCGGAAATCACCGTGCGCATGACGCTGACCCGCATGGTCGAACGCGGGCTGTTAAACCGTGTTAAACATGGCCGCACTGCCCATTATTCCCTAACCGACATGTGCAGAATGCAGTTGACCCAGGGACGGGATCGGATCTTCTCGACCACTCCCTTCGGTTGTGGCGAAGACATCTGGACCTTTTTGTTCTTCATGGACGCATCCTACAAGGAGACGTCCCGCTATCAGTTTCACACACGACTTGACTGGGCCGGGTTTAGTAAGATTGATCCTCGTTTATGGCTGGCGCCGGGACGGATTGACGCCGTTCGTTTGCTGACCGATATACTTCCTGTGGAAATACTGGACGATATTCAGTTCTTTCATGGCAAAGCGCCTGATGCCGGCCGCTTTTTCGCGCTGGTCCGGCAGACATGGGACATTGAAAGTATCCGGGCAGCACATCTGGATTTCCAGACACGCTGGGATAAGGCACCGCAGCAAAGCGATACGGCACTATTTCGGCTGATTGAACTGGTCAATGACTGGACGCTGCTGCTGCGAAACGATCCAGGTCTGCCTGCGTACCCTGCAGGGCCGGACCGGGACTCAGACCGTTCCAGAATAATATTCTGGCAATGTTATTCCCTGCTTCGCCCAGTGGCGGACCGGCAGTTTGCAGCACTTGCCTCCGAATGCAGGGTTGAGTCGGTGATAAGCACGCCTGGCCAGCATGACGGTTAATCAATAAAGGAACTATCGTTACAGAAAAAATAGCGGTTGATATTCACCATGACGCGATCATTGTCATTCTGTCAGCTTTAATGCAGCGTTAAAACTCATTAATCAACTGGGAGCCTGTCAATTTGATTTACCAGGCATTCATCAAAAGCAGAGCATACCTTTTCATATAAGTCTGGTGAGAACATTAAATTCTGCCATATATTATTATGGCCAGCATCAGGAATAGTCAGAAGTTTTTTCTGTGAGGTGCGGGACGCTGAAGAAACTAGTCTTTTCGGTATTTCAGATGGAATTATTGTGTCATTTTCGGCGGCAATAACAAGTAAATTCCCCGTGAATTCAGCGGCTATATCCCAGGCATCCGTCTCTTCCCAATTTCGGAACTGGCGTATGATTGCAGAAAAATCAGGACCAAACTTAACCTTATAAGCAGGCATTGAATAGACACCGGGCACCATGAGGATTAGAGATTGTAGTCGAACCTCTTTACTCAGTTGAAGTGCATTATACGCCCCCATACTTACGCCCATACAGCCTGTCAGCGCCAGCCCCTGATAAGCAATCACCGCCTTTGCTTGCATCGTACGACTAAAAAGAGAGGACTCATGCATGTCACCACCAGTCTCACCATGACCTAAAAAATCAAACACAGTCGTTCCAACGCCTAACTCATCCATAAGAACGCGGTACTTGTAGAAAACCTTTCGATCTTTACCGCCGCCATGAAGCATCAAGATATGTCCATTGCGGCCAAATGTACTTTCAGCATAGATAGTTTCACCATTAAAAGGCACCTGAAAAGACTGGATTAAAATCATAAGAGTAGCATCTTTGAATTAATAGTTTCTTTGTTCTGACAGACCAGGTAGCCCCATGCAATGCCAGGAACCCAAGGCATACAAGCTAGCGGAACTGCGAAGTCGTGACCCTCGCCTTTTAAGGGCGTTAACTCCCGTTACCGTTGCGCGACAAGTCTTCGACGGCGCTTATCCGTTCCACCACTACAGCCTCATGATTCCAGCCTTCAGGAATCGGTGTCGGACGCTCAAACAGGCAGTTGTCCAGCCGCAGCCCGGTCACGCCGCTGGCAAACAGCGCCGGCATACCGCCAGGGTAGCGTTCGACGCCGTAAGGCTCACCCGTTAGCGGATTGAGTAAAAAGGCGTTATCCAGACCGCTACCCGTCGGTTGTGCCGGGTTACAGGGAGGCCGGATATCGTAACTGCCCTGTTGCGCGTTTTCACTAAATCGCTGCTGCAGTTGGATCTCGCTGAAATGAATATCGTCGATTTCCCCTGCCGTTTCTGCATGCAGGTTAATCGCCCCCTGGGCATGTCCGCGCAACGCGCTGAAACGCACCTGGCTTATCGCGCCCGGCGCCACAACGGGGTCGCGACGTCGGCTGGAGATAAAAACAGGGTCGGCGCGTCCCCAGTGACAGGCGTTAACGTAGCGGCAGACAAAAGAGATATTGTGAAAATGCAGGCGCCGGAACCGCCCGCCATCGCGGCTGATAATGCCAATCGCCCGGTTGCTGTCGATAATCGTGCAATCGCGCAGGGTGATATCTTCAATATCGTCAACGGTCTCAGTACCAATTTTAAACGCCGAGCTGTAAGAGCGCAGCGTGCAGTTCGTTATGGTGACATGGCGGGTCGGGCCGCGCAGGTTGCCAGGTTTGTTGGTGGTTTTCAGGCAAATGCCATCATCAGCGGCGCTAAACAGCGAATCGCTAATGTGCACAAACTGACAGCTGTCAATATCCAGCGCATCGGTGTTAGCCATGGTCATATCATTGTCAATAGTCAACTGGCTGACTACAACATGCTGGCAACTGACCAGATGCACAGTCCACATCGGGGCGTTAAACAGGCGTATCCCGCGCAGACAAACATGCTGGCAGGACTCCAGCACGATCATCCTCGGGCGCTCCCTGGCCGGCATCCGGTACCCCTGCTCGTCGCGCACCGGAGAGAACCAGAAATCAGCGTTACCGTTGATCGAACCGGCGCCGCTAAGCGTGATATTGCACTGATCGTAAGCATAAATCAGCCCCCGTTGCGACTGCTCCGCTACAGTCAGCGTTTCCCCGGCCTGATAATCGGCATAATTCGGGCTGGCGATCAGTTCGGCCCCGCGCTGCAGGTACAGATGAAAATGCGAGGGCAGAACCAGCGCCCCCGTCACATAGCGGCCTGCGGGAAGGGTCAGCATCCCGCCTCCTGCTGCGGCAATATGATCTATCGCCTGCTGAATCCATGCCGTGACCGGCGCGTCATCGGGAACATCCGGCCGCTCGCTGAGCGTAATATGCATATTATTTCACCGCCCCTTCAGTAACGCCGCTGATAAATTTACGCTGAAAAATCAGGAAAATGACCACCAGCGGTAAAATAACGATCATCGCGCCCGCCATCAGCACAGGAATGTTAATGGTGTTTTTATTTTGAAAGAACATCATACCAATCGGCAGCGTCCGCAGCTCTTCCTGATTGACCAGAATCAGTGGAATAAGAAATTCGTTCCACGTCCAGATAAACAGCAGCAGCGCCAGCGTTGACAGGGTCGGCCAGATAGCCGGCAGCAAAATTTTCCACAAAATACGCTTACGCGGGGTGTTATCCATAATCGCCGCTTCAATCAGCTCCTTCGGCACCTGCTGCAGCGCCGTCGCCACCATCAGGGTGGTAAACGGGATCGACAGCGCGACCTGCGGTAAAATTAACGCAAGGTAGGTATTGGTCAGCCCCATCCAGCGCAATTCATGATACAGCGGGATAATGAACGACTCGGAGGGCAGGATCATTCCCAGCGCCATGAGTAAGGCAAAGAGCGTTTTCCCGGGGATGCGTAGAAATGCAAAGCCAAAGCCCGAAAGCACGCCGAGCAGGATACTCATTATCACAACCGGGAACACCACCAGCACCGAGTTAACAAAATAAATGCGGAAGTGACCATCTTCCCAGGCGGATACATAATTTTTAAAACTAAACGACTGAGGAAGGCTAAAGACCCCCTGAAACAGCTCCATCTGGGTTTTAAAAGAGGTCAGCAGCGCCATCAGGAAAGGGGCGATAGTCAGTAACGCCAGCAGCCAGAGAAAGGCACGCGAGAAAATGGGCGATCGCTGAGGCATTATTTTTTCTCCCGCATAACGATATGCAATATGCCGTTAATACCGAGCACAATGATCAGGCTGACGATAGCCACCGCCGACGCATAGCCAAAATGGCGTAAATCGAACCCTTGTTGATACATATACATATTTGTCACCAGTGTGGAGGTTCCTGGACCACCCTGGGTCATGACATAAACCAGATCGAACGCTTTCAGGCTGGCGATAATCGTAATAATCAGCGCGATACGAATCTCAGGCAACAGCGCAGGCAAGGTAATGCGGCGGAATTTCTGCCAGTGCGATGAGCCGTCCAGCTCCGCCGCTTCATGAATCGAGGGATCCATACGTTGAATGCCTGCCATGAATAAGATCAGACAAAAGCCAAAGAAGTACCAGACCGCCACCATCCCGGTGGCCGGCAGAGCCCAGTCGAAATCCCCCAGCCAGGCGAGAGCCAGATGGGGTAAACCGACAGCACGCAAAAACTGGTTAATTGGCCCCATCGCGGGGTTATACAACCAGCGCCACACCACCCCAAGCACTGCCATCGGCATGATATAGGGAAGGAAAAAGAGTACGCGGAGTACGGTAAGCTCTTTATTGTTGCGTAACTGGCTCAGAAAACTGCACAGTGCCAGGCCCAGGCTCACGGGCAACAACGTGTAGAACAACATGAAGATGACGTTGTTGCCAACCGCCGTCCAGAATTGACCGTCTTTGAAAATCTGCACGAAATTACTCAACCCGATAAACAGCGGTCGGGTACTGCCATCCCAGTCGGTAAAAGCAATCGCCAGCGAGGCGAGCAGTGGGAAAAGCAGAAAAATGGTATAAACCAGTAATGCCGGCAGAATATAGACCGTATTACTCAAACGTGAGCGATTGAGCATGGCGCAGTTTTCACCTCACCGTAATTAGTGTTTTAATGAAGCCAGATATTTTTGGTAGTCCTGATCGGCATTTTCAGTCAGCTGTTTTGGCGTGATTTTGTCAGCCATCAGCAACTGTACGTTCTGGTTCAGGGTGGTTAACATCGTCGGGGTCGCCCAGTCCAGATAATGCCCTAGCGCATCGTTTTTGTTGACGGTCACCCACGTCTGGTAGACATCGGCAAGCAGCGGATTGTCCTTCGGCAGCGTAGCGCTGGCTGAGGAGGTTGCTGGCAGGAAACCGGCTTTCAGCCACTCATTGGCGACGCTATCGGAAACAATATAATCAATGTATTGTGCAGCAGCCGCTTTTTGCTCCGCGGTTTTTGCCGTACTGGTGATGGAGAATGGCAGGTCGGTCCCGCCGACCATCAGCGGTTTATTGACCCCCGGCACCGTCGGCAGCGCGGCAAAATGGATATCTTTATTGGCCTTAAATTGCCCCATATACCAGGTCCCGCTGATAAAGAAGGCGGCCTGGCCACTCTGGAACAGCGTCGCCGCATCGTCATGACCAATCCCCTGGAACCCCTGGAAGAAATACCCCTTATGGTTCCACTCCTGCATCATTCCCGCCGCCTTAGCCAGC
Organism: Klebsiella sp. KE9456; assembly: GCF_043832615.1. NCBI lineage: Bacteria > Pseudomonadati > Pseudomonadota > Gammaproteobacteria > Enterobacterales > Enterobacteriaceae > Klebsiella > Klebsiella sp. KE9456. The sequence continues at coordinate 147,938 of NZ_JBDYQK010000006.1, read as the reverse complement.
GCCGGATCTTTAAAGCTACCACCGACATCATAGATAAGCTTATCCAGAGCCTGACGTTTACTGCTATCGATCTGCACCTCCCATAAGGTGCTGAGCATCTGCTGCCCGGCGTTACCATCGAGTAATCCCAGCATCAGCCCAGGCGTGCCGGCCTGCTTCAGTTTTTCCAGCGCCTGATTAAATTCAGCCATGGTCTTCGGCACCGGGATCCCAGCTTTATCCAGCAAGGCTTTGTTGTAATACAGCCCCACCATCTCCCCCAGACTCGCGACGCCGTAAAGATGGCCGCTGCCAAAGTCCTGTTTCTCCGACCAGCGGTTACGTTTGAGAATGGAATCAGGAAAACGCGTGGTCCACTGGTACTTGGTCGCATACTCATCAAGCGGAGCCAGCAGGTGCTCTTTCACCAGCGCGCCCATATCGCCACCGCCCTGATTGACTTGCGCCACCTGCGGCCCGTCGCCGGAGGAGAGCGCCAGTTTTAGCGGGATGCGGGTATCTTCAAACGCATGTACGGAACGATCGATCTGAATACCGGGATGGGCAGCGGTGAACGTTTTAATCGCATTATCAATGACCGCGCTCTGTTCAGGATAGTTATAAATATCCCACGCAGAGAGCGTCACCGTCGCGGCGATAGCCGGGGACGAGAGCGCAGCGAAAACCAGCGTCGCGAGCGCGGTAATACCTGTCATACGGGAACGGCAAACCTTATATGAATCACACATAGGACTGGACTCTCATGGACACAAACAGGACAAACCTCCCTGCGAATCTGCCTTGAGTACTTCCCGCACTCGGCAACTGGCGATGCACAATTCAACATCACGAATACACTTACTTTATATAAAAAACAAAGTCAAACTCCATTTGCCACGGTTAGATCGCGGTCATAATCTGGTGAAGCCGTACCTTATCCGCTGATAATCAGAATAATAAACTGGTTAAAATTACGTCTTACCATTCCTGATAATCATAGTTGATTGAATAGTGGTTTTTCATGCTACACAAAATAATATTCATTAATCTCAAATAGATGGCATATGAAAATCGTATACTCACTCTCGGATAATGTTCCTGCAAACGGCAGCGGCAGTGGGAAAAGCAATAAATTCAGACAGATTTTACCCCGATCACAATTCGCGTCATAAGTGCGACTTCTCGCTGGTGAAACGGAAAAAATGTTCTACGGTCATTTAACGTCAAATGCCTAATTATTATTTCTTGAAAAAAAAGTGCGCTTTAATTAAGTTGGCGTAAATCTGTTCAACAATGAGCGAGCATCCATGAAGCCAGATCTGCGTGGCGTTATTCGCCCGGTGCGACCCGAAGATCGCGAAGCCCTGAGCCTTATTTGCCTGGAAACGGCCAATGCGGGTAAAAATGCCACCGGTTTATACAGCGACCCAGACTATCCCGGCCTGCTATATGTTGTGCCCTACGCCTTATACGAGCCTGATTTTGCGTTTGTCCTCGAACTGGACGGCGCGGTGGTGGGATATGTCGTGGCAGCACCGGATACGGAGGCGTTCGAAAACAAGCTGGCCAGCGAATGGTGGCCGGTGCTGCAAAAAAAATATGCTCAGCGGGAACCTCTGGCGGATCTGGATATGAAAGTCCTCGGACAGATTCGTCATCCTGCCCGCGCAAGCGAGGAACTTTCGCAATCCTGGCCCGCGCATCTGCATATAAACCTGCTGCCCGTCGCCCAGTCTGGCGGATGGGGACGGCGGCTGATTGCGCATCAGCTCGCCGCGCTGCGCGCGCGAGGAGTTAGCGGCGTTCACCTCGGCGTGAGTTTGCAAAATGAGACGGTGTGCGCGTTTTACGAAAAAATGGGCTTCCGGCATATTTTCCGCCGCAATGCCATCTATATGGGGCAGTTGCTGTAGTTGAGGGGGAAGCGAAATGACCAATCTGGTTCTGAGTAATGTAAAAAAACGCTGGGATCAGTTGACCGTGATCCACGGTCTTGATCTGACCATCAATAGCGGTGAATTTGTGGTCTTCGTTGGGCCTTCAGGGTGCGGTAAATCAACCCTTTTACGCATGATTGCCGGTCTGGAAGAGATTAGTGAGGGGCAATTGCTCATCGCCGGTGCCGACATGACCAGACAGCCGGCATCTGAACGCGGTATCGCGATGGTCTTCCAGTCATACGCTCTGTATCCCAATATGAGCGTGCGCGATAACCTGGCCTACCCGCTGATGATGGCCAGGCGGCCCAGGGAGGAAATCAACCAAAAAGTGGATGACATCGCACAAAAATTACACCTGAAGGAATATCTCTCCCGTCTGCCGCGCGCGCTTTCCGGTGGCCAGCGTCAACGTGTGGCTATCGGGCGCGCTATCATCCGTCAGCCTAATATATTTCTGTTCGACGAACCGCTTTCCAACCTTGATGCCGAGCTGCGTCTTAAGATGCGCATTGAGATTGCCCGTTTACATGAAACACTCGGCAGCACAATGATTTATGTCACCCACGATCAGTTGGAAGCGATGACGCTGGCGGATAAAATTGTGGTGTTACGTCAGGGGCGTATTGAACAGACCGGCTCGCCGCTGGCGATTTATCACGATCCGGATAACATGTTTGTCGCCGGCTTTATCGGCTCGCCTAAAATGAACTTTCTACCGGCGACGGTGAGAGCGGCCCGCGAAGGCGAAGTGCAACTGGAAATTCCGGCACTGAATATGGCGGCATTAGTCTGCCCACTTGGCTCTCAGCCAGCGGAAGGAAGTACGCTATGGGTAGGTATTCGCCCTGAACACGTTCTGCCAGGCCATCTACTGGAGCCACAGAACCGTTTTCACGCACGGGTCTCTTTTATCGAGAAACTGGGCCACACTAACTATATTTATCTGGATATTGGCCGCGAGGAGATGTTGGTCGTCGAACAGCGCCATGGCGAAAATATCGAAACCAGCCAGACGGTGGAGCTAGGGATCCCGCCAGCGCAGGTCCGTATTTTTGATCAGCAGGGCATCCGTATTCGCTAACGCAAAATGCGCCCGTAACGGGCGCATCTATTTTATATCAATTAATCAGCCCCGTTTTCGGCTGTTCTGTTCGTTATCATTTTCCTCTTCCATTGACAGCAAATCAATCAGACGATCGACGGCCAGCCCCGCTGCGCCCTGCGCCCACATACGGCTGGAATCGGTTAAAAACTGCAGCGGCGTCAGTTGGGGGGAGAGTTTAAGTCGGTAGGTCTGAAAAACCTGTGTAACTTCATCCAGCAGTATACGCGACGCCATATGCGGCTCCATCGCCAGATAAACGACATCGGGATCAAAGGCGGCGGCCAGATTAGCGAGGGAAACGCCAAGATGCTGCGCGGCATTTTTCAGCACCGCGAGCGTTTCTGGCGATGGACGCTCATCCAGTGCCAGCAGCGTCTTCGCAGCAGTCTGGCCTTTCAGCGCGCGTAAGATAGCTTTCGACGAGGCCACGCTTTCCAGGGTCTCTCCGGAACCGTCGCTCAGCAATACGTTGCCAATCTCTCCGGCAGTACCGTGGCGCCCTCTATACAGCTGCCGATCGAGGATAATACCTGCACCGATGCCTTTACCATAGGTGGCCACGACCGCCGATTTCGCCTGCCCCAGTTGACCGAAAACCTGTGTCGCCAGCGCCAGCGCGTTAGCGTCATTTTCGATAAACACGGGAATTTGAAAACGCGCGGCTAACTGCTGTACGACAGGTACATTATCCCAGTTCAGCACGGTAGAACGAATGCAGTAGCCGCTTTGCGGATCCACCAGGCCGGACAGCGCGAGGCCAATCGCCCCGACATGACGGTCGCCCGGCGTTTTCAGGAATTTGGCCAGCGACTGCACCAGCTGCTGTGGCGTCAATTCTCCGGCCGGCATTTGCTGCTCGCCCACCAGGTTGCCCGCCAGATCGGTCATTACGATCAGGTTGCGTTCCGCATTCAGTTGCACGCCAATCACATTGGCATAATCGGGATTCAGCCCGAGCAGCGTTTTCGGCCGCCCCATCGATTCGCGACGCAACCCAAGTTCCTGAATAATCCCTTTCGTTAACAGCCTGTTAGTTGCCTGGGATACCGTAGACATACTTAATCCGCTGCGAACTTTCAGGTCTGACTGGCTCACTGGCGATAATTCAACAATCAGCCGGAGGATGCGGGTGGTTATGGAAGGCGCATTTATCATGACAGTTTTAACCAAAAAAAGACCGACGCAGCCCCATGCTCCACCGGACAGAATGACTAATAATTACGGGCCAGGGCCCATTGCAACGCTCCCGCCAGCGCATTTTGCGCCGGCGGGACAATCTGCCGCTGCACCTCTGGCGCAAGCCAGGGTAATAACGGTTCCGCCAGGCCGCCCATCAATGCCACAGGATAATCCCCCTGATGAGTCAGATGGTTAATCAACAGTGTCGTCTCATCGGCACGCGCTTTGACCAGTGCGACACCATTGGAGTCGTTTTCAGCAGCGTGGGCGAAGATTAGCGGCGAGAACTGCCCCCACTGCGCCGGCGACGCACTCGCCGACCAGCTCAGCAATGATTGCGGAGAATGGTCAAACTGCGCCATCAGTGCGTGGGTAAGCGGCGTCATGGGTTGTAGCCCTTCATGCGCCTGCAGCGCCAGACGCAACGCCTGGTGGCCCAGCAGCGAGCCGGAACCGTGGTCAGACAGCAGCAGCCCCCATCCCCCGACGCAGTGAAACCCTGAGCCATCCCAGACCGCCCCCTGGCTCCCGGTACCGATGATCAACACCGCGCCAGGCTGGCCGGAATGGGCCCCCAGACAGGCGGTTTCCACGTCGGAGAAAACGTGCCAGCCGCCAAAATCGTGGGGCCATAACTGCGCCCGCTGCCGCGCGGAAAGCACATTCGCGCCAGCGAGCCCGAGGATCGCCGTGATGGCGGAATAGTGCTCTTTCCCCAGCCCCGCCAGCCGCAGAGTCTCGGCGATCAGTTGCGTCGCCTGCGTCATCGCGCCGGTAAAATCACTCCAGATGTTCGCGGAACCGCCGGTCAGACTTGCCAGGGTCTGGCCCTCTTTATTGATTAATTGCGTACGGCATTGCGTGCCGCCGCCGTCAACGCTGATGAAGTACTCAGAACGCAAGGCTGTCCTCCCGGTCGTGGGTCATCATACCCGTCGTCATACTTCAAATTGCAGGTGCGTTAGCTGTATGAGCCGGCATGCGGCCTTACCCCGGGGCTGGCGCAAGCGCTGTTCAATCACGCCCCGGGGGCTGTTGCCCTGCAACTCGAATGATTGGGGTGTTACCGTCAAATCCCGCTCTAATTCTGAGCGAAAAGATAGGGTAAAAAAACTTAAATCGCAATAACAAATAAATATGGAAAAGATTTAAAACTTAAAACCAATAAAATCAATAAATTAAAAGTTATTAATTTTTTTACCAACTTTTAATATTGACTTTAGTTTTTTTGGCGTAATAAGTTGATGGTGTTAAATTGAACAATGCGCCGTGGGATATCGTTAACCCACTCGCTTTTTCATCGGGCATATTTCTAAGCAGGCAGGGTTGAACATGAAAGTAGGCATTGTTGGGTTAGGGTTCCGTATGTCCCACGTCGTGAAAGAGTTTAAGAAAGCCGATCCGGATTTCACTATTGTGGGGTATGTCGATCCTGCGCCGGCAGGTTTGCCGAACCTAAGCACATTTGGTATTAAGCCGGGCAAAGCCTTTTCTTCACTGGAACAGATGCTGGCAAGCGGCGGCTTTGATTTGCTGATGATCGGTTCGCCGAATTTTATGCATCTACAACATATTGAGGCCGGCCTGCAGGCGGGTTACACCATCTTCACCGAAAAACCGGTGGTGATTGATGAAGCCCAGAGCATGGCGCTGGCACGGTTGATCGCGCGCTACGGCGAAGATAAAGTGATTGTCGGCCTGGTGTTGCGCTATTCACCGCTCTATCAGGATCTGGTCGCCGCAAAATCCAGCGGCCAGTTGGGAGAAATCACGTCTATTGAAGCGACTGAACATATCCCCCCTTATCATGGCGCGTTTTTCATGCGCGACTGGCGGCGCCTGGAGCGTTACGCCGGGCCTTATATTCTGGAAAAATGTTGCCATGATATCGATCTCTATCAGGGGCTGGTCGGCGAGCGTCCACGCCGTGTCGCCAGCTTCGGCGGCAAGAAGTCATTCACCCCGGGCCACACGCCTGACGGTGAGATCACGGCGCAATCGCCGGTTTATCATGAAAAGCCCAGCGGCTGGTCCAGTACCGACCACGTCTTTGACAGCGATGCGGATATTGTCGATTATCAGACGGCCATCGTGGAATATGCCAACGGCGGAACGATGGCGTTTCATGCCAATCTCAACGTACCTGACGAATTTCGCCGCTTTTGCGTGATCGGCACCAATGGCCAGGCAGAAGGGGATTTTGTGCGTAACTACTTCCGGGTTCACGACGCGCGTACGCGTGCCCGGCTTGAAGATAAAACCTATGCCGGAAATGCCTACGATGGCCACTATGGCGCGGATGCTTTGATGGCGGAAGAGATCGTCAAACATCTGAAGCAGGGCACTCCGCTGAAGGTTTCCGTCATTGATGCGCTGGAGGCCGGTCTGACCGCGATTAAAATCGATGAAGCCCGGAAAACCCATAGCGTTATCGATATGAGCAACTGCTGGGCAGAGTTCGATAAAGCACTCGGACGATAGTTATTTGTTCGATCTGAGGGAGCCAGTAACATTTCTGATGTGGTGATTATCTATCGCCACATATAAAGAACCGCTGCAAATAGCCACCAGTGATAAGCCGGATTGCCACATTTTGCTGAAGGAGCGGCAAATGAACCCCTTTTCGTGTTCTCTTGCTAATCCTCTCTATATGTAGAGGTTTTACTTTACAACAAATGTAGACCATATCAACTTATGGGTTAAACGACAAAAGCAACAAGGGGCTACCTTTCGGTAACCCCTTGTTTTATTTGGCGGAAGCGTAGAGATTCGAACTCTAGAACCCTTTCGGGTCGCCGGTTTTCAAGACCGGTGCCTTCAACCGCTCGGCCACGCTTCCGGTATGGGGCGCACTATAAACACCTCTGTTCAGCCTGTAAAGTACGATTTTGTTCAACCGCCTTAAAAATAAACAAAAATGCGCTATTCGTCTGAAATTCATGCGGTTCGCGCAAAATTTCGACGCAAACCGTCCTCTCCGCATTAGTGTTTTTTGATGTACATATCTTTGGTGTAGTAATACCCCAGCCTGTCAGGCGTGAATCCCCCGACCCACGGCTTCACCAGGTGCGTACGCACATAGTGATAAACTGGAATGGCTGGCACATCTTTGCCCAATATATCCTCCGCCTGCTGATAAAACTTGCCGCGCGTCGCCGTATCAGGCGCTTTCGCCGCATTACGCAACGCGTCATCATAGGCAGGGTTGCTGTACTGACTGGTGTTCTCGCTATCACCGGTACGGAAGTTATTCAGGAAGGTAGAAGCATCATCATAATCGGCAATCCACGCGTAGCGCACGGCATCAAAATTATGCGTATGCATCGTGTCCAGCATGGTCTTCCACTCCTGATTTTGCAGCTTTGCCTCAACGCCAAGGTTCTTTTTCCACATCGAACTGGCGGCTATGGCAATCCGCTGGTGCGATTCCGAAGTGTTATAAAGCAGATTAAACACCAACGGATGAGTATCGTTATATCCCGCCGCGTTCAGCAGTTTTTTCGCCTCGGCGATACGTTTATCGCGCGGCCAACTGGCATAATCCGGATTGTGCAGTTTCACGCCGCCGATATCAGGCTGACTGATAAGCCAGGCCGGGCGCTGCCCCTGCCCCAGCACCTTATCGGCGATAATGTCTTTATCGAGGGCCATATTCAGCGCCTGCCGTACGCGCGGATCGTTAAACGGCGGCCTGGTGGTATTAAATTCGTAATAATAGGTCGCCAGTTGCGGTGAAACATTCAGTTGATCGCCCATGGTTTTTTTTAACTGAGCGAACTGATTAATCGGCACGGTATAAACTATGTCGATCTCCCCGGCTTTATAGCGGTTGACGTCAGCGGATTCAGAGCTTATCGGCAGATATGTCACCTTGTTGATCACGGTATGTGCATTGTCCCAGTAACGCGGATTACGCTCAGCGACAATGCGTTCATTCACCACCCACTGAGACAGCTTATAAGGCCCGCTGGTCACCATATGCTCCGGTTTGGTCCACTTATCGCCGTAACGGGATATCAACACTTTATCGAGCGGAACCAAAGACGGGTGCGCCAGCATCGAGAGAAACGCCGCATTTGGCTGGTTTAACGTCACTTCAAGGGTCGCGTCGTCAATTGCTTTTACCCCCAGTGTCTCAGGCGCTTTTTTACCCTGCGCGATATCTGCCGCGTTAACAATATGCATATTGCCGGGATAGCTTGCATAAGGAGACGCCGTAAGCGGCGATACCAGACGCTGCCAGCTCCAGACAATATCCTGCGCCGTAATCGCCGTGCCATCTGACCAGGTTATCCCAGGGCGCAGATGGAACGTCCAGACGGTGTTATCTTTATTCTCCCACTTCTCCGCCAGCCGGGGCTGAATCTCCCCAGTCGGTGAAACGCTGACCAGTCCTTCGAAGAGATCGCTGACAATATTGAATTCAACATCGCTTTCCACTTTCTGCGGATCCAGCGACGATGGCTCGCTACCGTTATTTCTGACTAACTCCTGCTTCTCTGCCAGTACCGTTCCCGGTGGCACCTGAGCGGTTAGTGCCGGCGTGGCCATTGAGAACAGGCCGACTGCCAGCAATACGCGTGTGATGTGATTATATTTTTGTGATTTCATGTCCTTGCCTTGATTATGTTTCGTTTGTACCCTATCCAGACTTAATCATACAATGGATATAAAGCAATATTTTTCAGTAAGTTATCAGATTTAGATCTGAATTTAAGAAGATGAATGTATAAGCATGCTACTTACGCCATATAATCTGAAATAATATGCTGAATACAATCGCCAGGTTTTGAGTAAAGATGGGTAAAAGCACTATGGCGGCAGCCATGTTTTTTTTATGCTTCATTATTAATTACATCTGTCATAAGAGAGTGACTCATGGATCGTATAATTACATCGTCGCGTGACCGTTCATCGCTGCTCAGCACGCACAAAGTTCTGCGTAACACCTATTTCCTGCTTAGCCTGACGCTGGCATTTTCCGCTATTACTGCCACAGCCAGCACGGTGCTGATGCTGCCCTCTCCGGGTCTGATTCTGACGCTGGTCGGTATGTACGGCCTGATGTTCCTGACCTATAAAACGGCGGATAAACCAACGGGTATCATTTCTGCGTTCGCCTTTACCGGTTTTCTGGGCTATATCCTGGGGCCGATGCTGAATGCCTACCTGTCTGCAGGCATGGGCGATGTGATCGGCCTGGCGCTGGGTGGCACCGCGCTGGTGTTCTTCTGCTGCTCAGCCTACGTGCTGACCACCCGTAAAGATATGTCCTTCCTCGGCGGTATGCTGATGGCGGGCGTAGTGGTAGTGCTGATCGGGATGGTGGCGAACATTTTCCTGCAGCTCCCGGCTCTGCACCTGGCAATCAGCGCGGTATTTATCCTGATTTCTTCAGGCGCGATCCTGTTTGAAACCAGCAACATCATCCACGGCGGTGAAACTAACTACATCCGCGCGACCGTTAGCCTGTACGTCTCGCTGTACAACATCTTCGTCAGCTTGCTGAGCATTCTTGGCTTCGCCAGCAGAGATTAACGTACTTCCCGACTGTTCCGAGGCCCTGCTTATGCAGGGCCTTATTTTTTGCTACACTGCCGCGAGTAGTTTCAGCGGTATATGAAAATTATGTTTATCTTTGAAGGCAATGAAATCGAGACCGATAACGAAGGTTATCTGAAGGATACGACCCAGTGGAGTGAAGCGATGGCGGCAGTTATCGCTGAACAGGAGGGCATCACTCTGTCCGTTGAGCACTGGGAAGTGGTGCGCTTTGTGCGTAACTTTTATCTGGAATTCAATACGTCGCCGGCCATTCGCATGCTGGTGAAGGCCATGGCGAACACGTTCGGCGAAGAGAAAGGCAACAGCCGTTATCTCTACCGCCTGTTCCCGAAAGGCCCGGCTAAGCAGGCGACAAAAATCGCCGGCCTGCCTAAACCGGTCAAGTGCATCTAATACAGAATGGCGAATTTTTGCCACTCTCTGGTGGGCTGATGGGGTTCAGTGAGAACCTTGTCAACCCGCGCGCTACGGGGCCCGCCTGCTTTCAACCAGGCAATCAGCTGTGCCACTTTCTCCGCCTCGCCACAGGCAAGAACCTCCACACCACCGTCGTCAAGATTGCGCGCGTACCCCGTTAGCCCGAGCTGTAGCGCCTCACGCTGAGTTGAGTAACGAAACCCGACGCCCTGAACAGAACCGTATACCCACGCCATAGTACAGACAGTCGTCATTCTCACTCTCCTTTCCGGCTAATGACATAATGCTGAGGATAGCAAATACTTTCAGCGTACATGTTTTGGCAATAATCCATAATGCTGACGAAAACGTGCACTAAAGCGCGATCCGGAGAGATAGCCGCTGTTTTGCGCAATTTCGCCGATCGGCCTTGACGTCGACTGCAGTTGTCCCAAAGCATAGGCCATACGCACCTCTTCCACTATCTGGCGGAAACTGCGGGATTCCTGCCGTAAACGGCGGCGAAGGGTTGATTCGCCAACAAACAGCATCTTAGCCACTTTCGCAACACTCCACGACTCGCCGGGTGACAGCATAATAATTTGCCTTACCTGACCGGTTAAATCTTCATGCCGTTCTTTGAGAAGCGGCCATGCGTAACCCGCCTGGTACAGCGCCAATAGCAATCCCATCGCCTGATGATGCTGTAACTCTGCGGAAACCTCTTCACGCACGGCCTGCAAAACACTCTGCCACATAAACGCCAGTTCAGAAGCCAGTGGTGCGCAGAGCGAGGTCAGACGCCCGCCCTGCGGCTCGTTCATATAGCGAGCCTTAAAATCAGCTAACAATTCCGGGGTTAATAACAACAGCTCGGAGCAAAATAGTCCATTCTCCGGCTGGTTAATAACGTCAAGTTCAACCCCTGACGGCAAAATTATTAGCTGCTGCGGCGTAGCCAGCATCTGACTGACTCCCTGCACAATCACCTTACTGCCGCGAGTTACCCGACATAGCGCAGGAGAAAAAAGCGTAACACGGTGCAGCTTATATAAACGCCGGGAGGTAATTTCCGTCGCCGTTAAAGCCTTATGGTGAAAATGAATGTTCCGCATCAGACCGCCTTGTTAATTTATCGTCCAGCAATGGCGGTTAACTGCGCGCTGGCGATTGCATGGCTATGCAACATAAAACCGACTAACGCCCCGCCGGACCCGGTATCAATGGGCAATGTTGCCGTATCAAGCGCCCACACTGTAAAGCGGTAACGATGAGGTTTATCTCCAGCAGGCGGACAAGGGCCGCCAAAACCCGCATAGCCAAAGTCATTACGCCCTTGTACCGCCCCGGCAGGCAGTTTAGCGTTATCTTTGTCCCCGGCGCCAGCGGCTAAACGGGTTACCTGCCTGGCAATATTCACCACCGTCCAGTGCCACCAGCCGCTGCCGGTCGGCGCGTCCGGATCATAAACGGTTACCGCAAAGCTGCGAGTATCAGCGGGCGCATTTTTCCATGCAATTTGCGGTGAAATATTACCACCGCTACAGCCGAATCCGCTAAACCAGTGCGTCAGGGCCAGAGGCTCGCCATCGCGCATATCCGTGCTGCTGATGCTAAATGGCGCAGCAGTCGCCGTACTGCTTATGATCGCCATCATCGCGACAGCTAATTTCAATCCTGTTTTCATCATATTTCCTCCGTTGGGTGAGAAAATACGGTAAGATCCCGGCGTGATTTTTATTATGCCAAAGCGCCTGCATTTTGTGCCGAAACGCTCACCTGTCAATGCCGATGGAATAGTGCTTGCCTCAGCCACTTGTGCTAACCTACGCGCCATTTTTTCGGTGCCGACATCCGTTACTTAAAGGTAGCTCCATGACAGATTCCATATTCCCCCGCTTAGTGTTAACTAAAGGACGCGAGAAATCCCTGCTGCGTCGCCATCCGTGGATTTTCTCCGGCGCCGTCGCGCGGATGGAAGGCAAAGCCCATGCCGGAGAAACTATCGATATCGTTGATTCTCAAGGGAAATGGCTGGCCCGCGGCGCGTACTCCCCTTCCTCGCAGATCCGCGCCCGCGTCTGGAGTTTTGACCGCAGCGAAGACATTGATAACGCCTTTTTTGAGCGACGCCTGCAGCAGGCGCAAATCTGGCGCCAGTGGCTGGCGACCCGTGACGGCCTTGACAGCTATCGTCTGATCGCCGGTGAATCCGATGGTCTTCCAGGCGTCACCATCGACCGTTTTGGTGACTTTTTTGTTTTGCAGTTACTGAGCGCCGGTGCGGAATACCAGCGTGCGCCGATTATCAGCGCACTACAAAAGCTGTTCCCGAACGGCTCAATCTACGATCGCAGCGATGTCGCCGTGCGTAAAAAAGAGGGGCTGGCGCTGACGCAGGGACCGATAGTCGGCGAACTGCCGCCAGCTTTGCTGCCGATTACCGAACACGGAATGCAACTGCTGGTAGATATTCAGGGCGGGCACAAAACCGGCTACTACCTCGACCAGCGGGACAGCCGCCTGGCAACTCGCCGCTACGTTGCGGATAAACGCGTGCTGAACTGCTTCTCCTATACCGGCGGTTTTGCCATCTCCGCACTGATGGGCGGCTGCCGCCAGGTTGTGAGTGTCGATACGTCTCAGGAAGCCCTGGACGTCGCAAAACAGAATGTTATGCTGAATAAACTCGATCTGGCAAAAGCAGAGTTCGTCCGCGACGATGTATTCAAGCTACTGCGTAAATATCGCGATTCCGGCGAGAAATTCGACGTTATTGTGATGGACCCACCAAAATTCGTTGAAAACAAAAGCCAACTGATGGGGGCCTGTCGCGGCTATAAAGATATCAATATGCTGGCGATCCAGCTTTTGAACCCTGGCGGCGTGTTGCTGACGTTTTCCTGCTCCGGCCTGATGACCAGTGATTTATTTCAGAAAATCATTGCCGATGCCGCAATTGATGCCGGACGTGATGTACAATTTATAGAACAGTTCCGCCAGGCCGCCGATCATCCGGTGATTGCAACCTACCCGGAAGGGCTGTATCTGAAAGGATTTGCCTGTCGCATCATGTAACTTGAAAAGTGGAGAATCGGCCCGCATATATACCCCAACTGATTCAAGCCGCAGGACAAAACGTTGTTGGCCCTGAAGGGGAGCGCTCAGGGATGAGCCAGGTAATCCTGACCAATACACGTACTGCTTGAAGTATGACAGGTATAGCAGGGAATAATATCTCCCGGGAGGCGCTTATGATAGCCAGCAAATTCGGTATCGGCCAACAAGTTCGCCACACGCTTCTGGGCTACCTGGGCGTGGTAGTTGATGTTGATCCAGAGTACTCGCTCACGGAGCCGGAAGAAGATGAAATCGCCGCTAATGATAAACTGCGCATGGCACCCTGGTATCATGTGGTGATGGAAGATGATCTCGGTCGGCCGGTTCACACATACCTCGCGGAAGCACAGCTAAGCAGCGAATCCCGCGATGAACATCCGGAACAACCCTCAATGGATGAACTGGCAAGAACGATTCGCCAGCAGCTTCTGGCGCCAGCGCTGCGTAATTAATTTTAACACCGCGCGAATAGCCATATCTGGCTGATAAAAAAATCTCCCAACCCTGCATCCATGATGAAATAATGCCGGATGAAACAACCGACCTTCGACATATTAGCTTGCCCGACGGAGTTTTATTGGTCGACTCCGCGACAGTCTCCAGACATATCGGTTCTGGGTAAAAGCGTTGCCCCCAGGCCCGGGCTGATTTTCTCTGAACAAGCAGACGACGCCATAAAGTTATAGCGCCGCAGTTTAAGATGCGATCAACGGTTCCTGAACCGCCCTATATGACGGGATTTAGTCTATTTAGCCAGCCCCAAACGCGGGATCTCAATTGCCGGACAACGATCCATTACCACGTTAAGTCCCGCATCCCGGGCCAGGACAGCAGCCTGTTCATTGATCACCCCCAGTTGTAACCATAGCGTTTTCGCGCCGATAGCCACCGCCTCCTGCGCGACGCCCCATGCGGCTTCTGAATGACGAAAAACATCCACCATGTCGACTTTTTCCTCCACCTCTGCCAGCGTGGCGTAACCCTTTTGCCCCAGCAACGAGGTTCCCGCCACCTTCGGGGAGACGGGAATAACGTGATATCCTTGTTCCAGAAGATACTTCATCACCCGATAGCTTGGGCGATCGGGTTTGTCACTCGCTCCGACCAGGGCGATAGTTTTCGTTGAGGTCAGAATGCCTGCAATATCGTTCTCTTTCATCTTCATCCTCCAGCTATTTAGCCCAAGTGTATGCTAATCCGGATAAACCAGCATGGGTCCTGCCCGGCAGATGCGTCAAATTTTTTCATCCCGACACTTGCAGCAGCAGTCACTTCCAGTAATCTGTCTACAGGCTAAAATGTGGAAAGAAATAATGGAACTCACAACACGTACCTTGCCAGCGCGCAAACATATTGCGCTGGTTGCTCACGATCACTGCAAAGAGATGCTGATGAAATGGGTTGAGCGCCACCAGCAACTGCTGGCTCAACATACCCTATCAGCAACGGGAACGACTGGTAATCTGGTTTCACGTGCTACCGGGCTGGAAGTTCGCGCCATGCTGAGCGGCCCAATGGGCGGCGACCAGCAGGTAGGCGCGCTGATATCAGAAGGAAAGATCGATGTATTGATTTTCTTCTGGGATCCGTTAAATGCGGTCCCTCACGACCCGGATGTTAAAGCTCTATTGCGTCTGGCAACGGTATGGAATATTCCGGTTGCCACGAATGCTTCTACAGCCGACTTTATTATCCAGTCTCCGGGCTTCAACGATTCTGTTGATATTTTGATCCCTGATTATCAGCGCTACCTCGCCGAGCGTCTGAAATAACCCACGCTGGCGGCAAAGCCGCCAGTCATTATGGTTTTCTCGCCACAGGCACATCGAGCGCCGCTAACATGTCAACAAACGGTGACGGTTGTTCTTTGTTAAACAATAGCCACACGCGTAAGCGAGCACGAGTGAGAGCAACATATAACAAACGTCGCTCTTCAGCATCGGGAAAATCCTCTGGTTGCGGTAATAATGCCTGCTCCATAATTGACTCCCGTGCCGGTGCCGGAAACCCATCATCCCCATCCTGAAGCCCCAAAATGATGACGTAATCTGCCTGCTGCCCTTTACTGGCATGGATCGTCATAAAATCGAGCTGCAGGTGCGGCCAGCGCGTGGCGGCTTTATCCAACGCCGCCGGTTTCAAATGATGGTAACGAGCCAGCAGTAAAATCCTCTGTTCCTGTTTTACATAACCACTCATCTTATCAAGCAGGTCATCAAGCTTGTTTTCCGCCAGCAGCGTTACCGCTTTTTTATCCCCGGCAACCAGACTGTTTAGCGGTTTCGTCAACTGATGGGGATTTTGCTGGATAAATCCGTTCGCTACCTCGCCTATCCGACGGTTAAATCGGTAGGTGGTATCCAGCGCACAGCAATCCCCTTCGCCAAAATAGTGATTAAAAGCAGTAGTCAGGGAGAGCTGAGCCCCACTAAAACGATAGATAGCCTGCCAGTCATCGCCAACGGCAAATAACGTGGTCTGACTATTTTGTCGGCGTAACGCAGCAAGTAAGGCGGCCCGCAGGGGAGAGATGTCCTGGAACTCGTCAACCAGAATATGCTTCCACGGACTGACAAACCGCCCTTTATCAAGAATATTAATCGCCTGATGAATCAGGCCGGAAAAATCGACGGCATTTTCATCCTTTAACGCCGTTTTCCACGTTTTAAGCAATGGCGCCATCAGCTTCACGCGCTTGCTAAAAAGGTCGCGCACCTCCTCCGGGGCGCCCGCGATCATCTCCGCCTGCGAGCCGCCATGCATACGCATCAGGCTAACCCAACGATCAAGACGACTGGCGATCCTGCGCTGTAGCTTTTGATCCTGCCAGAAAGCGCCTTCCGGGATTTGCCAGTTCATTTCTTCTTCCAGCCACAGACGCCACCCTTTAGCCTGTGCTTTCTTCTCCTGGCATTGCTGCTGCCAGCTCTGTACTAACAGTTTCTGTCGCGCGCCGCTGTCGCTCTCCAGCTTGCTAATTGTCGGAACCTTTTTACTCCCTTGCTGAATAATCTGCAGAGCCAGAGCATGAAACGTCCGCGCGGAAATTTCGTCTGTCCCCAGGCGTTCGCGGATACGTTCATCCATCTCCTGCGCCGCCTGGCGACCAAATGCCAGTAGCATGATCTGCTCAGGAGCCGCTTCTCCCCGCATCAATAGCCAGCCCGCGCGCGCAACTAAAACCGAGGTTTTACCACTTCCGGCACCGGCAAGGACTAACACTGAAGGTTCGCCATTCACTACTGCACGCGCCTGAGCAGGATTCAGCGGCGATGACTCCACACCGGCAAAAAAACCTCGATATTGTTCCAGCATTGATTCGGTAAATGACTGGTTATGAATGAGTCTGGCCTTTTCCGTATCGCTCAACCAACTCTGGCATTGCCGCCACAGCTCCCGACAGTTATCAAAAGTATCAAGGCGGCGTGTCGGCACCGGTAATCCACTGATAGCATGGCGTATTTTACTCTGAATACCTGAAACCTGCTCACGCGTCAGCCATTTACCATCAGCGCTGGAACGCGCCACCTCCGCCAGTTGCTGGCGAAGTACATCAGCGGCAATTTCGCTCATTTCCTTGCTCCACTGCTGCCAGAGCGTATTCATGTGGTGATAAAATCGTTGGGTTTCGTTCCATTCGGTGCCATGCAAACGCACAACTTTATCGTCGGGAAGGACAAATTCCAGCTCGCCCCATACCAGCCCGCGTTTACAATTGACAGACAATAACTGATTGAAAGGTATAAGATACTCATGGTTATCACCGGAAATCTTTACCCCGGCATTAAGCAGTTGCACCCGGTCATAAGGATGCTGCGCCATGCGTTTGCCCAATGTTGTCGCTTTAAGTTCCATATAATGTCGAATTTCAATCAGATTGGATGTTTTTAAGTTTAACCGCCAGCGACCGGGTGCTCCAGCGCAAAAAACGCTACAATGGTCGGGTCTTATTATCCACGGAATGAAACAGAGGGTTTATGCGTACCGTTCTGAATATTTTAAACTTTATCCTTGGCGGTTTCGCCACCACCCTCGGCTGGCTACTGGCAACGCTGGTCAGCATCGTGCTCATCTTTACGCTGCCGCTCACTCGCTCATGCTGGGAAATAACCAAACTTTCCCTGATTCCTTACGGGAATGAAGCCATTCATGTTGATGAACTTGATCCCCAGGGGAAAAATAACCTGCTAAACGCGGGAGGGACGCTGCTGAATATTGTATGGTTTATTTTCTTTGGCTGGTGGCTATGCCTGATGCATATTTTCTGTGGCATCACGCAGTGCCTGACGATCATCGGTATCCCTGTCGGGATCGCGAATTTTAAAATCGCAGCGATTGCTCTGTGGCCTGTGGGTCGCCGCGTGGTCTCTGTTGAAACCGCCCGTGCCGCACGTGAAGCCAATGCCCGTCGTCGATTTAAGTAATTGAATGGAACTCCGAAATGCTTAGCCCCCTGCTACGCCGCTACACCTGGAACAGCGCCTGGTTATATAACATCAGGATCTTTATTGCACTCTGCGGTACGACCGCATTCCCATGGTGGCTTGGCGAAGTAAAACTGACCATCCCTTTAACCCTCGGCGTGGTTGCTGCTGCGCTGACCGACCTTGATGACCGACTGACAGGACGCCTGCGGAATCTGGCTATTACCCTCGTGTGCTTCTTTATTGCTTCAGCGTCCGTGGAGCTTCTCTTTCCCTGGCCCTGGCTATTTGCACCAGGGTTAACGGCTTCAACGATCGGCTTTATTTTGCTTGGCGGACTGGGGCAGCGCTACGCAACGATCGCCTTTGGCGCTTTGTTAATCGCCATCTATACCATGTTGGGAGTGACCCTCTACAGTCAGTGGTACCTTCAGCCGTTGTTTTTGCTGGCGGGCGCAGTCTGGTATAATTTACTCACACTCGCCGGACATCTTATCTTCCCCATCCGTCCCTTGCAGGACAACCTCGCCCGTAGTTATGAGCAACTGGCCCACTATCTGGAACTCAAGTCACGCCTGTTCGATCCCGATATTGAAGATGAAAGCCAGGCTCCGCTATATGATCTGGCGATAGCCAACGGGCAGTTAGTCACCACGCTAAATATGACGAAAACCTCGCTACTGACGCGCCTGCGCGGCGATCGCGGTCAACGAGGAACTCGCCGTACCTTACAGTACTACTTCGTGGCGCAGGATATTCATGAGCGTGCCAGCTCATCGCATATTCAATACCAGACCCTGCGCGATCACTTCCGCTATAGCGATGTCATGTTCCGTTTCCAGCGGATGTTATCCATGCAAGCGCAGGCGTGCCAGAAGCTATCACGCGCTATTCTCTTACGTGAACCTTATCAGCATGATGCTCACTTTGAACGCGCATTTATGCATCTTGATGCCGCTCTCGATCGCGTCCGGGCTAGCGGAGCACCAGAAGAACAAGTCAAGGCTCTGGGCTTTTTGCTCAATAATCTGCGGGCTATTGATGCACAACTGGCAACCATTGAGTCCTCCCAAACGATCGTTCAGCCCGGCGCCAGTACAGAAAATCTGCTGGCAGACGATCAACCTAATGGGTTTAGTGATATCTGGCTGCGGTTACGCAGTAATATGTCCCCGGAGTCTGCCCTGTTTCGTCATGCGGTTCGGATGTCATTCGTGCTGTGCACGGGTTACGCTTTTATCCAGCTTACCGGCCTGAACCATGGCTACTGGATATTATTGACCAGTTTGTTTGTTTGCCAGCCAAACTATAACGCCACTCGCCACCGGCTGGCGCTCAGGATAATCGGTACCCTGATTGGCGTGGCGATAGGCCTGCCAGTACTTCTGCTTGTCCCGTCCATTGAAGGCCAGTTGCTGTTGATTGTTTTGACCGGCGTGCTGTTCTTTGCTTTCCGTAATGTACAATACGCCCACGCGACAATGTTCATCACGCTGCTGGTCCTGCTGTGCTTTAACCTACTGGGGGAAGGCTTTGAAGTTGCCCTACCGCGTATAGTGGACACGCTTATCGGCTGCGCCATCGCCTGGGCGGCCGTCAGCTTCATTTGGCCCGACTGGAAATTCCGCAATTTGCCACGCGTGCTTGAGCAGGCAATTAACGCCAACTGCCGGTATCTGGATGCTATTCTTGAGCAATATCACCAGGGACGGGATAATCGCCTTGCCTATCGTATCGCGCGACGAGCTGCGCACAACCGGGATGGTGAGCTGGCATCGGTAATATCAAATTTATCCACCGAACCGAGAGCGGACGCCGCAATGCGAGAAATCGCCTTTCGTTTATTGTGCCTGAATCATACATTTACCAGTTATATTTCGGCTCTCGGCGCCCATCGAGAAAAACTGACAACGCCAGATATGCTGGCGCTACTGGATGATGCCGTTTGTTATGTTGATGATGCTTTGCATCACACTCCCGCCGATGAGTACCGAGTCCAGCAAGCTTTGGCAAACCTGCAGACTCGGATCCAACATATCGAACCTCGCGCCGACAGCAAAGAATCTTTAGTACTTCAGCAGATCGGTTTACTTCTGGCATTACTGCCTGAAATCTGTCGGCTACGGCATCAGGTCAAAGTACAAACTGAGTAAATATCCCGCTTGCGCTGATGTTTGGTCGCCCACTCCTTAAGCTCCTGTCGACGCTGTACAGGGAGTGCGGCGACATGCACGCCCGCAACCGCGCCTTCTAACGAATAAAGCACTTTAACCGTCAGCGCTTTATTCGTTTTTAGCAGTTTCAGCCAGGCTTCTTTCGCGCCAATCTCACGTAGCGTTTGCTCATCCGTTATACCGACATTAATCAACTGTAGTTCCATATGGAAACTAATATTTGGCAAGTTTTTTAATCTTCCTGAATTGCGCAATTGTTGCTTTTCATTCCGCGCTGTCTGCAATGAAAAAGCCGACAGTTGGTACAGCATTTCTTTATCATCCCAAAGCGCTTCGTTTATATGATAATATTTTAGCGCAGTTAGCCGACCATTCTTCCGGATGACCAAAAGCGGGCTCTTATGTTCAACACGGTACTCAACGCTCTGCTCACAGACCCGAAGATAGATTTCGCCCTCCGTCATCATGGCAAAAACCGTATTATCTATCGACAAACTATAGCCGCCAAATAAAGGCCGACAACTTATTATCCCAAGAGGGGATAAGCACTCCCTGAACTGATGTATCCTTTGAGACGAAGTTTTCTTCATGATTATTCCCTTATTAATCATGTAAATATATATATCCCTTCAAATCGTTTCTTTGTTGTTTGCACGTTACCCGATCACATCCTTATCTGTGCTTCCGAAGAGTGTGTTGCTCGCGGTCACGATGCATCCCGAATGATTCTGCGTATAGCAGTAAAATTTGATTAACGAATCCATTAATCAAGAAAATAAGTGACTTTTCTCTGTGCAGCAACAGGAATCCTGTATTCATCTTAACCAGATTACTTTTTTGCGAGATGCTTTCAGGAAATTTCCTGCTGATGATGCCTCTCTCAGGCAAACGTCGCTCTTTTATTAATATAAATAACAAAAATGAGCAGGATATTCAGCAGCAGAATCGAGAATAACATCACTCAACGTACAATATTAGCAACGATGAATTCACATTCAACAACTGTGGACATCACATTGTAACGGGCACTCAGTCGTCACGACATGAAGCGCAAATTTTGCACAGCAGAACAAAAATAAGGTTGATCTTTTCACCATCCGCATATACTGTATATGCATACAGTAACCCACAGGCGGGATAGACTATGTTTACTTCAGCGCACGCAAATCGTTTACCACTGACTTCTACTACCGTATGTCGTCGTTCTCATGACGCTGTCGAACAACCCGCTAACGGGCTGATCAGTGAAATAGTCTATCGCGAAGATCAACCCATGATGACGCAACTACTCTTGCTTCCTTTATTACAGCAGCTTGGGCAACAATCGCGCTGGCAACTCTGGCTAACGCCCCGGCAAAAGCTAAGCCGTGAATGGGTACAGTCCTCCGGTTTGCCGCTATCAAAGGTTATGCAGATCAGCCAACTATCGCCTCATAACGCACTTGAATCCATGATTCGGGCACTGCGTACCGGGAATTACAGTGTGGTCATTGGCTGGCTGTCAGACGAACTTAGCATTGAAGAGCACGAGCAACTGGTTGCCGCTGCAGAAGAAGGGCACGCCATGGGGTTCATCATGCGTCCAGTCAGTAATAACAGCCAGCCGGAGAGACAATTTTCTGGGTTAAAAATTCACTCAAATCTATATCATTAAGTTAATTTAGGATTAATCCTGGAACTTTTTTTATCCTGGCACGAGGCTTGCTTTTTTGATTTACGTTTTTGTTAAAATGCCTGTCTGATGCGGTCTCGCGACACTTTTTGTTTGATTAAATTCAACCTTATTTATTAAACATTACCTACACAACCCTTTTTTTTCATATGCCTGACGGAGTTCACACTTGTAAGTTTCTAACTAAGTTGTAGACTTTACATCGCCAGGGGTGATCGGCTGACGCTGCATGTATTGGCATGTATCAGCATAGTTAACAACAAGTCATGCCCCGGGTGAAGGATTTAACCGTGAGGTCTTTTGTACTTTCATGGCGAATTTTGGATGATAATGAGGCGCAAAAAATGAAAAAGACAGCTATCGCGATTGCAGTGGCACTGGCTGGCTTCGCTACCGTAGCGCAGGCCGCTCCGAAAGATAACACCTGGTATGCAGGTGCTAAGCTGGGCTGGTCCCAGTATCACGACACCGGTTTTTACGGTAACGGTTTCCAGGGCAATAACGGCCCGACCCATAACAGCCAGCTGGGTGCTGGTGCGTTTGGTGGTTACCAGGTTAACCCGTACCTCGGTTTCGAAATGGGTTATGACTGGCTGGGCCGCATGGAATACAAAGGCAGCGTTGATAACGGTGCTTTCAAAGCTCAGGGCGTTCAACTGACCGCTAAACTGGGTTACCCGATCACTGACGATCTGGATATCTACACCCGTCTGGGTGGTATGGTCTGGCGCGCTGACGCCAAAGGCAACTACGCGTCTACCGGTGTTTCTCGTAACGAACATGATACTGGCGTTTCCCCGGTATTCGCTGGCGGCTTAGAGTGGGCCGTTACCCGTGATATCGCAACGCGTCTGGAATACCAGTGGGTTAACAACATCGGCGACGCTGGTACCGTTGGTGCCCGTCCTGATAACGGCATGCTGAGCCTTGGCGTTTCCTACCGCTTCGGTCAGGATGATGTTGCTCCGGTCGTAGCTCCGGCTCCGGCTCCAGCGCCTGAAGTAACCACCAAGCACTTCACCCTGAAGTCTGACGTACTGTTCAACTTCAACAAAGCAACGCTGAAACCAGAAGGCCAGCAGGCTCTGGATCAGCTGTACACCCAGCTGAGCAACATGGATCCGAAAGACGGTGCTGCAGTGGTTCTGGGTTATACCGACCGTATCGGTTCTGATGCCTACAACCAGAAACTGTCTGAGAAACGTGCTCAGTCCGTTGTTGATTACCTGGTTTCTAAAGGTATCCCGGCTAGCAAAATCTCCGCCCGCGGTATGGGTGAAGCCAATCCAGTTACTGGCAACACCTGTGACAACGTGAAAGCACGTGCAGCGCTGATTGACTGCCTGGCTCCGGATCGTCGTGTAGAGATCGAAGTTAAAGGTTATAAAGAAGTCGTAACTCAGCCGCAGGCTTAAGTTATACTGTCAAAAAACCCCGCTGATGCGGGGTTTTTTTTACGTTAATACAAGTATCAGCGCCAAAGAACAATGAGCCCGGCGCCCGCTCTATAACATCACTCTTTGCCTAACAGCCGTTGCAGATCATGCTTCAGACTGGACATTGTGCTGGCATACTTCTCTTTATGTTCAGCATCTTCAATCAGTTGCACAATTGTTTCCGACAAAGTCTTACCCCGCCTTTGCGCAAGGCCAGCAAGACGCTGCCAGACCATAAACTCCAGGTCTATAGATTTTTTACGCGTATGCTGATGCTCCGCATTAAAATGACGCTTGCGTCGGGCGCGAATGGTCTGCTTCATGCGGTTGACTAACGCAGGACTCATATGCTGCTCAATCCAGGTATTCACCTGCACGGGTTCATTTTCGAGCGTCAGTAATACATCGACCGCAGCTTGTGCAGCGCTGGCTTCAATGTAACGGGTAATAAGTTCACCTTCCCGGTGTTTTTTTACCAGATATGCCCATTTCCAGCCGCTTTCAAGATTTTCCAGTTGTTGATATTTCATTGCGATCTCAATGTGACCGTGTAACTCGTTTCAGGATATCAGCTTTTTCTTGATGTGCTGAGAATAAATCATCTTTCGTGAAGTGGGTAGGTTCGTTATCACCGTGACAATCGCGATCCCCCGTGTGCTCAGGCGCTGCATAATGTATAATCGCCGGTTTTACATCTGACTAAAAACAGCGATTTTGACCATTACGAAACTTACCCGAAAAGACCTTGCACCTGATACGGAAAGTTATCAGGCGCTGTTTGCACAAACCGACCTGGCGCAAGCGGAGACATCCCTCAGCGGTGAACTGCAACCTCGTTTATTCTATGCCCTGGAGCAACTTCTGGTCACTCCAGCCATTTCATCGTTTATGTTGGTTAAAGCCCCGGAAGAGCCAGAATATCTGCAGTGGTTAGTGGACGAAACCCGAACTTTACATCATCCGTCAGACGCACTTTATGGTGTGCGCTATCAGGTTGACGGCGGCAGAATAACACTTACTCCGCCGCAAACGGCGGAAGATAACTTTGCAAGCAGCGGAACGGTCGAATCCGCAGACTGGATTGAATCGGAGCAGCTCTTTGGCTGCGTACGCCAGTTTAACGGTGAAATCACGCTACAACCCGGTCTGGTTCATCGTGCCAATGGCGGTGTATTGATTCTCTCCCTGCGTGCACTGCTGGCACAGCCGCTGTTATGGATGCGGCTAAAAAATATGATTGCCCGTCAACGCTTTGACTGGCTGTCAAACAATGAATCCCGCCCCCTTCCGGCGAGCATTCCCTCCATGCCGCTTAATCTGAAAGTTATTCTGGTTGGCGAGCGGGAATCACTTGCTGACTTCCAGGAGATGGAACCCGAACTTTCTGCCCAGGCTATCTACAGCGAGTATGAAGACAACCTGCAAATCGACGATGAAGCGATCCTGAAGCAGTGGTGCCAATGGGTCTGGCAAAACGCCCGACATCTCGAACTCCCGGGCCTTGAGGCCGACGCCTGGCCGTTACTGATTCAGGAAGGCGCCCGCTATACAGGGGATCAGGAAAGCCTGCCCCTGTGTCTGCTCTGGGTGGCTCGCCAGCTTCGGGAGGCAGCCGCCTTCTGTGAAGGTAAAACGATCACCGCCGAAGAGATGCAAACCATGCTGGAACGTCGTTTGTGGCGCGAAGGCTATCTCGCACAGCGGATCCTGGACGAGATCCTGCAAGAGCAAATATTGATCGAGACCGAAGGTGAACGCATAGGACAAATCAACGCGCTGTCCGTTATTGAATTCCCTGGCCATCCACGTGCATTTGGCGAGCCTTCGCGTATTAGCTGCGTCGTGCATATCGGTGACGGCGAATTTATTGACGTTGAGCGTAAGGCCGAGCTGGGCGGCAACATCCACGCTAAAGGTATGATGATCATGCAGGCGTTTCTGATGTCCGAACTGGAACTGGAGCAACAGATTCCGTTCACCGCCTCATTGACCTTCGAGCAATCCTACAGCGAGGTGGACGGCGATAGCGCCTCCATGGCGGAACTGTGTGCATTAATCAGCGCCCTGGCCAGTGTGCCGATTAACCAGAGTATCGCCATTACCGGCTCAGTCGACCAGTTTGGTCGCGTACAGCCAGTGGGCGGGCTCAATGAAAAAATTGAAGGCTTCTTTGCTATTTGCCAGCAACGTGGGCTGACAGGTAAACAGGGCGTCATTATTCCTTCTGCCAATGTGCGTCATCTCAGCCTGGCGCAGGAGCTGCAGCAAGCCGTAGAAGATGAACAATTCTTCATCTGGGCAGTTGATGATGTGACTGAAGCATTACCCATCCTGACCCAGTTGCTCTGGGACGGTGAAGGACAAACTTTACGGCAAACCATTCAGGAACGTATTGCGCAGGCGACCCAGCAAGAGAATCGTCATCGCTTTCCGTGGCCGCTACGCTGGTTATGCGGTTCAGGTTCGAACTGATCGGACTTGTTCAGCGTACACGTGTTAGCTATCCTGCGTCCCGAACTCAAAATAAGGCTTACTCAAAACATGGTAGATAAACGCGAATCCTATACAAAAGAAGACCTTCTTGCCTCTGGTCGTGGCGAACTGTTTGGGGCAAAAGGCCCGCAGTTGCCAGCGCCAAATATGCTGATGATGGACCGCGTCATCAAAATGACCGAAACCGGCGGCAACTACAACAAAGGTTATGTCGAAGCAGAACTCGATATTAACCCGGATCTGTGGTTCTTCGGTTGCCACTTCATTGGCGACCCGGTAATGCCTGGTTGTCTGGGTCTGGATGCCATGTGGCAACTGGTTGGCTTCTACCTTGGCTGGTTAGGCGGCGAAGGTAAAGGGCGCGCATTAGGCGTGGGAGAAGTGAAATTTACCGGCCAGGTACTGCCGACCGCGAAAAAAGTGACCTATCGTATTCACTTCAAACGGGTGGTAAACCGCCGTCTGATTATGGGTCTGGCGGATGGTGAAGTGCTGGTTGACGATCGTCTGATCTACACGGCAACCGATCTGAAAGTGGGTCTGTTCCAGGATACTTCTGCGTTCTGATTAAGCAGCAATGCGTTATAAAAGGCGAAGCCCCCGCCTGGCGGAGGCTTCATTTTTAAAGAGACAGTCAGGCAATCTGTACCCTGTCCTCCATGGCTTCTCGCCAGCCTCCTAGCCACCAGGACCTTTGGTTCAAGGTCTGATAAGGACACATTTCTTTCGACCTTCCGGCAATACCGGCTTGATATCCACGTTGATGTGCCCGTACCAGGCGATCTCGTTTTTGTCTCTTCATGCCTCGTTTCCCTCATTCTTTGATCTGGTGGAAAAGAAAACAATGGTCACTAAATGCGCAACCACGATTAACGAATACCGCGAATCAGAGAGAGCGTCAATGCGCAAAATTCACGCCATTGTCATATTTGTGAGCTACATGAAAGTTCATTTGTACAAAAAATGTGAACCAGCACAAGTAACAATCTGACGGTACAAACAAAAATGCCGCCGCGATTTTCGTTCTCGCGGCGGCAATTGAGCATTATTAATTCTACTTATGGCAGGCGATTCAGCTCGCTGGCGATTGCGATCGCTTCCTGGCGCCAGGCCTGAGCCAAGGTCTTCACCATCGCATCGTAGCCATCCTGCTGCTGCTTAAGCTCAATATTGAACGGACGCTTAATCAGTTGCCCCTGATGCTTCAGCAGCCACTCACCGCTGACAATCACCCGGCCATCGTAACGACCATGAAAACCGCTGACGGATACATTCAGCGTATCCTGCTCGCTACCCAGCGGTTGCGAGGCAATGACCCAGCCAGGTAGCTGCTGGCTAAGATTCGCCACTAGCGTAGTAAGCAGTTGCTGATCGAGCGGGCTTGCCCACAGGTTGTTATTCGCGATCACGTACTGCACATCGGTGGTTTGATAGACCACGCCGTTGCCGGCCAGATAGTCCGGAATGCTCACCTGCTCAACCCATAGCAATTTTTTACTCTGGTGAGCCGCGCTTTGCGCCCCCCCCTGCACCACCGGAAGCTGGTAGTAGGTTTTGCTCTCACCACCGCTGCTGCATGCCGTCAGCGCACACACCGCCGCCGCTATTAACCACTTCTTCATTATTTCGCTCCCTTCGGCTGTGGATCTTTTTTATCCCTGGCCTCGAAAACCAGCGCATTGCTCTTATCATTAAGCGTTTTCAATACCGGCTGCAGTTCACGAAGAACCTGATCGAGGCGCTGCATATCCGCAACCATCTTATTGTATGCCGCCGAACCAGGCTGGAAGCCCTGCATACTGCGGTTAAGTTCACGCAACGTATTCTGCATGTCGCCCGGCAACTGCTGCATCGACTGACTTGAGGTTATCTTGTTCAGACTATCCAGCGTCGTTTGCACGTGTTGCATAGTTTTTTCACTTTGCGCCAGCGTACTGGTCGCCTGCTCCAGCAGCGGGTTAATGGGCAGGTTGTTAATCTTATCCAGCGCCTCCATCAGACGCTGCTGGATCTGTGCCAGCCCCCCACTTACGGTCGGGATAATCGGATAGTCGCCGAACTTCTGAATCTTGCCACGTGGAGGCGCATTCTGGTAGAAGTCGAGATCGATATACAGCGCACCGGTCACCAGGTTGCCGGTTTTAAGGGAACCACGCAGACCACGATTGATCAGATCGTCGATATGCCCTGGAACATCCGGATCGCTGCCTAATTGATTGATCAGCCGCTGTGGCTCAATACGCACTTCAACCGGGATACGGTAATCATCATTTAAGCTCTGCTTCAGCCCCGGAATAAAGAATGGCACTTTACCTACCGTCCCGAGACGAATGCCGCGAAACTCAACCGGCGCGCCGGGCTGCAGACCACGAATCGAATCTTTAAAGAACATCACATAATCAATGTGTTGAGTAAAGACAGAATCCTGGATACTTCGCTGATCGTCAAACAGATGATATTCGGTTTTATTGGCCACCGGCTCACCCAGAGGTAATCCTTCCGGCACATCAAAGCTGACCCCACCGCCAAATAGCGTCGACAAGGACCCCATTTCAACGCGCATTCCCGCAGCGGTCAGATCCACGGCGATGCCGCTGTCTTTCCAGAAGCGCACGTTGTTGGTCACCAGACGATCGTTTGGCGCGCTGATAAACAGCTGATAGGTAATTTTGCGTTTTTGCGCATCAAAGGTACTGGTTTCAACGGAACCTACGCGATAACCGCGGAAAAGCACCGGATCGCCAGGTGACAGCTGACCGGCTTTACTGCTTTCCAGCAAGATACGAATACCTTTTGCATCCGGCGAAGCCAGCGGCGGCGAATCCAGCAGCGGATATTGCGCGGGCGCGGCTCCCTTCGTTCCTGGTTGCAGTTCAATATAGGCACCGGATAATAATGTTCCCAGACCGCTGATCCCTTCACGGCCAACCTGCGGCTTAACCACCCAAAATACTGAATCCTGATGCAACAATTTTTCCATGCCTGAATTCAGCCGGGCTTTTATTTCTACGTGGGTCAGATCGTCGGTCAGCGTGGCGCTTTCAATCACACCAACGTCAACGCTGCGACTCTTAATCCGGGTTTTTCCCCCTTCAATACCTTCAGCATTGGTGGTAATCAGGGTCACTTCCGGCCCCTGATGGCTGTAGTGATAAAAAAGGATCCATGCGCCAATAAGCGCAGTGACTATCGGGAAGATCCACACCGGTGACCAGTTCTTCACCTTTTGCACTTTCGCTTCTCCGCTCTTATTTTCCATGCTGTAGTCTTTCCTCATGGCTTGAATCTGGCTCACGATCCCACAATAAACGAGGGTCAAACGTCATGGCCGAAAACATTGTCATAACAACGACCAGCGCAAACATCACCGCCCCTATCGCCGGATAGATATTCATTAAACCGCCTATCCGCACCAGAGCTGAGAGTACTGCGATGACAAAAACATCAATCATTGACCACCGGCCAACAAATTCGACAACTTCATAAATCAGATGCATGCGCTCTGAATCGCGCTCACCTTTGCCGCTGGCGTTCCAGCACAGCCAGCCGATCGCGATCATTTTTAACGTTGGCACCATAATACTGGCGATAAATATCACCATCGCCACCGGATACGATCCTTCACTCCACAGCAGGATCACCCCAGCCATAATGGTGGAAGGCATCTTATCGCCCAGCAGATCGGTAATCATGATCGGCAGAATATTGGCGGGCATATAGAGGATCAGCGAAGTCACCAACAGCGCCAGCGTCCACTGCAGGCTGTTTTTACGCCGGGCCGTTCCCTTTGTATGACAACGCGGGCATACGGCTTCATCCACGGGCAACACCGCCGTACAGCACGAACATGAACGTAACCCCTGTCGTAAGCCAGAAACGCCAACTTTCAGCGGCTGCTTAATCGGCGGCATTGGTGCAATGTCATCCCAGAGCCAACGGCGGTCCACACACTGAAATGTTCTCAGTTGTAGTATGCAGAACATACACCAGGGAACAAAACTCAGGCCGATACCGATATCGCCGTAGGCCATCAGTTTAACGAAGCTGACCAGCACCCCGGCGAGAAAGATTTCCGCCATTCCCCAGGTTTTAAGATGAAACAGGATCCGCGCCAGAAACGCTTTCAGCCCGGAATGCATGCGCACCCGGTTTACCAGCAGCAGTATGGTGATCAGACAAAAAGCCGGCACCAACTGCACAAAGAGTAAAAAGAAGGTCCCCAGACTGGCGTAATCCTCGGAAAACAACACATTGGGAATTTCCAGCATCTCTATTTCGCTACTGATCCCGCCAACCTTCATGTAAATAAAGGGAAACAGATTTGCCAGCAGCAGCATAAACAACGCAACCAACGCATAGGCCGTGGGACGCTGCCGGGGCGCATCCCAGGAAGTCGTTAATGTTGTTCCGCAGCGCGGACATGCAGCTTTCTGGCGATGCTCCAGCAGCGGCAGGGCCACCAGCAAATCACATTGTCGACACAGGATATGCCGTGCAGCATGATGATGATCGCACATGAAAACTCCTCTGCTTAAGCGCCGTTTTTTAAACCTTCGAGGTATTCCCAGCGTTCGAAGGCGGCTTCCAGCGCCTGCTCCGCGTCACTTAACTGAGTCAGCACCTGTTGCGTATGGTCATGCGGCTGACCAAAGAAAGAAGGATCGGCCACCTGTTCCTGCAAATTCTGCAAACTGGCTTCCAGCGCTTCCAGCTTTTGCGGCAACTGCTCCAGTTCGCGCTGCAGGTTATAGCTTAATTTGTTAGCGGTACGCTTGACACTTTCTGCTTTCGGTTGCGCTTCAACGGCCTTTTTGGCAACCGGCTGCTTTTGCGCCAGATACTGCGCTTGCTGACCGCGGGCATCATGATAGCCGCCGATATATTGGCCAATTTGCCCGGCGCCCTCGAAGATCCAGCATTCAGTGACGGTGTTATCAACAAACTGACGGTCGTGGCTAACCAGCATCACTGTACCCTGATAACCATCAACGAGCTCTTCCAGCAGTTCCAGGGTTTCAACATCCAGATCGTTTGTCGGTTCATCGAGAATCAACAGGTTGCTGGGTTTAAGGAACAGACGCGCCAGCAGCAGACGGTTACGTTCACCGCCGGAGAGCGCCCGTACCGGCGTCATCGCGCGTTTCGGATGGAACATAAAATCCTGCAGGTAACCCAGAACGTGGCGCGGCTTGCCGTTCACCATCACTTCCTGCTTCCCTTCAGCAAGGTTGTCCATCACCGTTTTATCCGGGTCAAGCTCCGCGCGGTGCTGGTCGAAATAGGCGACTTCCAGCTTCGTGCCCACGTGGATCCGCCCGCTATCCGCCTTTAGTTGCCCAAGCATCAGCTTCAGCAGCGTGGTTTTACCGCAGCCATTCGGGCCAATCAGCGCAATCTTGTCGCCACGCTGGATCTGAGCGGTAAAATCTTTCACCAGCACCTTACCATCAACCTGGTAGTTAACGTTCTCCAGCTCGAAGACAATTTTGCCCGAACGCGCCGCCTCTTCGACCTGCATCTTCGCGCTGCCCATCACTTCACGGCGTTCGTTGCGCTCGCGACGCATCGCTTTAAGGGCGCGCACACGGCCTTCATTACGGGTACGGCGGGCTTTGATCCCCTGACGGATCCACACTTCCTCCTGCGCCAGTTTGCGATCGAACTCCGCATTCTGTAACTCTTCTACGCGCAGCGCTTCTTCTTTATCCAGCAGATACTGATCGTAGTTCCCCGGATAAGTCACCAGCTTACCGCGATCGAGATCGACAATCCGCGTCGCCATATTGCGAATAAAGGAACGGTCATGTGAGATGAAAATAATGGTGCCTTTGAACATCTTCAGGAACCCTTCCAGCCAGTCGATAGTTTCAATATCAAGGTGGTTGGTCGGTTCATCAAGCAGTAGCACGCGCGGCCCGCTAACCAACGCGCGGCCAAGCGCCGCTTTACGCAGCCAGCCGCCGGAAAGCGAGGAGAGTTCGGCGTTGGGATCCAGGCTTAGCTGCTCCAGCACCTCATTAATTCGGCTATCCAGTTGCCACAGTCCTAAATTGTCGAGTTGCTCTTGCAAACGCGCCAGTTCGTTCAGGTTTTTGTCGCTCGGATCAGTCATCACCAGTTGCGAAACATCGTGATAGTCTTTGAGCAAGGCCGCCTGTTCGGCAATACCTTCCGCGACAAAATCATAAACGGTTCCGGTGACATCACGCGGCGGATCCTGCTGCAAACGCGCAACCACCAGATCCTGTTCATAGATGATGCGACCATCATCAAGACCCTGCTCACGGTTAAGGATCTTCATCAAGGTTGATTTGCCCGCGCCGTTACGCCCGACCAGGCACACCCGTTCGTTATCTTCGATATGCAGTTCTGCATTATCCAGCAGCGGCGCATCGCTGAAAGAGAGCCAGGCGCCGTGCATACTAATTAATGACATTATTTATTCCTTCAGGCTGCGGTAATCAGCCAGCAGTTGTGGATCTGACGATTGCGGGCAAAATCCAGAGACAGGGTTTTTTGCGTGATCTCCTGCGCCTTCAGGCCCAGTTGCGCCAGCCCGTCATGATCCATACGGAAACCGCGTTTGTTATTCGAGAACATAATCGTGCCGCCTTTACGCAGCAGACGTTTTAAATCGGTCATCAGACGCAAATGATCCCGTTGCACATCAAACGCGTCGTCCATACGTTTGGAGTTGGAAAAAGTCGGTGGATCGATAAAAATCAGATCAAACTGCTCGGTCGTCTCCCGCAGCCAGCCCAGCACATCAGCCTGCATCAAACGATGCGCGCGTCCGGTTAAACCGTTAAGCCGCAGATTGCGCTCAGCCCACTCAAGGTAAGTGCGTGACATATCAACCGTGGTCGTGGAACGTGCGCCGCCAAGACCCGCGTGAACGCTGGCGCTGCCGGTGTAGGAGAAAAGATTGAGGAAGTCTTTGCCTTTACTCATCTGTCCCAGCGTACGACGGGCAATGCGGTGATCGAGAAACAGTCCGGTATCCAGATAGTCTGTCAGGTTCACCCACAGGCGGGCGTCGTACTCCCGTACGGTAATGAATTCTCCCTTCTCAGCCATTTTCTGATACTGGTTTTTCCCTTTCTGTCGTTCGCGGGTTTTCAGCACCAGCTTATTCGGCGCAATACCCAGCACAGCAATAGTGGCGGCGATGATATCAAACAGGCGCTGACGCGCTTTATGCGCATCTACGGTTTTCGGCGGCGCATACTCTTGCACCACCACCCAGTCACCATAACGGTCGATAGCCACGTTATATTCCGGCAGATCGGCATCATACAGGCGATAGCATTCAATCCCTTCCTGACGCGCCCATTTTTCAAATTTTTTCAGATTCTTACGCAGACGGTTAGCGAAATCTTCCGCCAGCATCGTCGCTTTTCCACCTTCGCTTTCTGCAAGGTGATAGTTTTTCTGCACGCAGTCCAGCGGGCCGTTCTTCGCTTTAAACTGTTTATCCGCCCGTAATTGCAGACAACTCAGCAGATCCGGCGAGGCGCTGAACAGCGACAGATTCCAGCCGCCAAACTGATTTTTCATCGTCCGGCCCAGCAGGCTATGCAGAGCAATCAGCGCCGGTTCACTCTCCAGACGCTCGCCATACGGCGGGTTGCTGATCACAGTACCGTATGGACCTTTCGGCAAAGGATTGCTCAGTTGAGCGACATCTTTAACGTCAAAGGTAATCAGTTCACCAATACCAGCACGGCGGGCGTTACGCTGCGCACGTTCGATAACCCGCGCGTCGACATCAGACCCGTAAAAGCGCGACGCATACCCCGCAAGACCCTGACGGGCGCGAGTTTGCGCGTCGGCTTTCACCTCTTTCCAGATAACCTCATCGTGCTGCGCCCAGCCGCCGAAGCCCCAATGACGACGATGCAAACCTGGCGCCCGATCGGTCGCCAGCATCGCAGCTTCGATCAGTAAAGTACCGGAGCCGCACATCGGATCGAGCAGCGGCGTACCCGCAGCCCAGCCGGAACGCATTACAATCGCCGCGGCAAGGTTTTCTTTGATCGGCGCCATTCCGGTACCATCCCGGTAACCACGCAGGTGCAGGCCCTCACCGCTAAGATCCAGTGAAATATGGGCCGTTTCTTTATTCAGCCAGACGTTAATGCGGAGGTCGGGATTATCGCGATCGACATTGGGCCGCGGAAGATTTTTACGCGTGAAACTATCGACGATCGCATCTTTTACCTTTAGCGCGCCATACTGGCTGTTGCGAATTTCGTCGTTCAGCCCACTAAAATGCACGGCAAACGTTGCCCCGGGGTTGAACATCTCCGTCCAGGGTATCGCCTGGACGCCAAGGTAAAGATCCAGATCGCTGTATACATTACACTGGCTCAGCGGCAACATAATCCGTGAAGCCAGCCGACTCCACATCAGGCTTTGATACAGCAAGCGTGTATCCCCCTGAAAATGGACCCCGCCCTGGACCACCTGACACGCCACCGCACCAAGGCCTTCCAGTTCAGATTTTAACAGCTCTTCCAGCCCACGAGCCGTACTGGCAAACAGAGAATTCATATCGTCACTTTTACTAAAAGAAAATTGGTGCGCATTATAGCCAATATGTGCCCTATGTCATAAAGTTAAAGGCTTATTTTTACAGCCTGGGGCAGAGTATGGTAACGCTTTCGCGACTTTTTATTCATCCTGTTAAATCAATGCGAGGACTTGGCCTCAGCCACGCTTATGCTGATATCAGTGGGCTGGCTTTTGATCGCATATTTATGGTGACGGAAACCGATGGCACCTTCATTACTGCCCGTCAGTTCCCGCAAATGGTCAGGTTTACCCCCGCGCTGCGCCATGATGGTCTTCACCTGACCGCGCCAGACGGCAGCAGCGCACTGGTTCGCTTCAGTGACTTTGCTCCGCAACAGGAAGCAACTGAAGTCTGGGGCAACCACTTTACCGCCCTGATTGCGCCATCCCCGATTAATCAATGGCTAAGCGGTTTCTTTAACCGCAGCGTCCAGCTTCGCTGGCTGGGGCCGCAGCTAAGCCGTCGGGTGAAGCACCATGACGCCGTCCCCCTCTCCTTCGCAGACGGTTTTCCCTACCTTCTGGCCAATGAAGCCTCGCTGCGCGACCTGCAAAACCGTTGTCCGGCCAGCGTAAGCATAGAACAATTTCGCCCGAATCTGCTGGTCACCGGTGCAACAGCCTGGGAAGAAGATAGCTGGAAAGTGGTCCGTATCGGCGAGGTTGTTTTTGATGTCGCCAAACCGTGCAGCCGCTGCGTGTTTACGACCATCAGCCCGGAGCGTGGGCAAAAGCATCCTTCAGGCGAACCGTTAACTACGCTACAAGGGTTTCGCACGGCGCTGGATAGCGGTGATGTCGATTTTGGTCAGAACCTGATCGCGCGTAATAGTGGTGTGGTGCGGGTTGGTGATGAGTTAGAGGTGCTGGTTCACGGCCCGGCTAAAGCTTACGGTGCGGGCGATAGCGATAACCTATTGACGCCCAAAGCCCAACAGAGCGCAACGGTGGCGATTGCATGGCAGGGGCTGAGTTTCACCGGTAACAATCAGCAAATCTTGCTTGAGCAACTGGAACAACAGGGTATTCGCATTCCTTACTCCTGCCGCGCGGGAATTTGCGGTAGCTGTCGTATTCGGCTGGAAGAAGGCGAAGTCAGCGCGCTGAAGAAAAACGCAGTGGCCGCTGATGGTACGATTCTGTGCTGCAGTTGCGTGCCGAAAACTGCCCTGCGGCTGGCGCCTTAAACCGCTTGTCCCAGGCTGTAGCTCACGCCTCCGGGCGCCGGTAGCAGACGGTCGTTCATAATTTTAATTACATCGCCGAGCTGCATGACTCGCCCGGCAAGCGTCAGACCCGGCTGTGCTAACAGGCACAGCGCCGCGTTCTCGCCGGGCTCAACGACCAGCAGATTGACCTGCTGACCGGTATCGCTCAGCCAGGCGCTGGCCGCATCACCGGTAGCGGGCTGCCAGCTCTCTGCGTGAGTTGTGAAATGCCAGCTTTTCGGCATTTGCGGTTTAAGAAAGCGAATGGCGACCAGCGCATTAAGGACTAATTCAGCGCGCTGTTCTTTGGATAATTCAAAGTCGCGACATTTCTCTTCAAATGAAAAATAGAGTGCGGCATCATCCACGCAAAATCCGCAAGGGACAAAAGCGTCAGGCGTCAACATTCGGCGCGGGAAGCGCGACCTGAATAACATACCATTAGCCAGGTCAAGCATCATGCGGTCATGTTCTTCGTCGTAATACCAACGCCAGTTATCGTCAGGTTTAATCCGCATTTATCCCCCCGTCCTCTTTCACTTCCATCGCGAATAACATGTAAATTGCTACAGAATATTCCCAAAATTAAGAAAAGACTAAAATGTTTAAATAAGCAACAATGAAAGAATATAAAACAACCAGGGCTATAAATAAAGCCCTGGTGAAGTATCAGTAGAAGAAAAGATTAGATATGAGTAACAATTTCTTTAATCAGCGGCGGGCCTTTAAAAATGAATCCGGAATAAATCTGCAGCAGCGTCGCGCCAGCAGCTATCTTTTCCCGTGCCGCAATCACTGAATCAATACCACCAACGCCAATAATTGGCAGGCGGCCATTTAATTCCGCAGACAGCAGGCGAATAATTTCGGTACTCTTCAATTGCAAAGGACGTCCACTAAGTCCACCGGTTTCATCGCAATGTTTCATACCCTGAACCAGCGATCGATCCAATGTGGTATTGGTGGCAATCACACCATCAATATTATGCCGGACTAAACTGTCGGCAACCTGGATCAATTCTTCGGTGGAAAGATCCGGCGCGATCTTTACCGCCACCGGGACATATTTCTGATGCTTCTCCTGCAGCTCACATTGCTTATTTTTAATCGCCGAAAGCAAATCATCCAGCGCATCGCCGTATTGTAAAGTGCGCAGGCCTGGCGTATTCGGCGAGGAGATATTAATGGCAATATATCCGGCGTAAGCATAGATTTTTTCCATACATATCAGATAATCATCTTTGCCTTGCTCAACCGGGGTATCTTTATTTTTACCGATATTAATTCCCAGAACGCCATCAAAATGCGCCTTTTTTACGTTCTCAACCAGGTTATCAACCCCGTGGTTATTAAAGCCCATGCGGTTGATCAAACCTTCGGCATCGACCAGACGGAAGATCCTTGGCTTATCGTTACCCGGCTGCGGGCGCGGCGTCACGGTACCAATTTCGATTGAACCAAAACCCATTGCTCCGAGCGCATCAATACACTCGCCATTTTTATCCAGCCCGGCAGCCAGACCCAGCGGGTTCTTAAATTTGAGTCCCATACAGGTCACCGGCTTTGCAGGCACTTTTTGCCGCACTAACATTTCCAGTGGGGTTCCCGTAATACGGCGTAATTGTTGAAAGGTCACTTCATGAGCGCGCTCAGGATCGAGCTGAAAAAGGGCTTTACGAACGAAGGGGTAGTACATGAACTCTCCTGGATTCCCGGTGTGCAAACCGGGGGCGTATTATGTGCTATCCATCGCGGAAAGGGAATTGACCTGTGACAAAAAATCACCGGTCTGACGCAAACGTTTACTTTTACCACTCGTGTGACACCAGCAAAACGCACTCAGGCGCTGCTGGCGCGACACTGACGGAATTACCGTTTAACCGCCCGGATAAGGCCAGTGACGCCTTATCCGGGAATTACCCCAGCCTTACGCCAGCGCTTTACTGATTTTCTCGAACAGATCGCCGGAGAGATTCTCCAGCCCCTTCAGTTGCTCCAGCGCCGCACGCATCAGCGCCTGCCGCTTCTCATCATAGCGTTTCAGACGAATCAGCGGCTCAATCAGACGCGAAGCGACCTGCGGGTTACGGCTGTTCAGTTCGGTCAGCATCTCCACCAGGAACTGATAACCGCTACCGTCTTCAGCATGGAATGCCGACGGGTTACTGCTGGCAAAAGCGCCAATCAGGGAACGGACACGGTTCGGGTTACTCATGCTGAACGATCGATGATTCAGCAAACCGCGTACCACCTCCAGCACATTCTCTGCCGGGCTGGTGGACTGCAGGATAAACCATTTATCCATGACCAGACCGTCCTGATGCCATTTATCGTCATATTCCTGCATCAGTGCATCACGACACGGCAGTTGTGCCGCCACGGCAGCCCCCAACGCCGCCAGCGCATCTGTCATATTATCAGCATGATGATATTGTGCGCGCACCAGTTTATCCGCCAGTTCCGCATCACCAAATGCCAGATAGCGCAGGCAGGTGTTACGTAGAGAACGCTTACCGATGTCGGCATGTTCCACGCGATAGCTGGCAAGTTTGTTGGCGTTGTACACCACCAGGAACTCGTCGGCCAGTTCGTTCGCCAGTGTACGAGTGAGCGCGTCACGTACTGCGGCGATAGCGATCGGATCGATAATCTCGAACAGTTCCGCGATTTCATTGGCTGAAGGCAGAGTCAGGATCTCGGCTGCCAGTGCCGGATCAATCGTCTCATCCAGCAGTATTGCGCGGAACGCATCGGCAACATGGATCGGCAGCGACAGCGGTTGTCCCTGCTGGTGACGGTTGACGTTGAGCTTGATGTAGGTCGCCAGCAGGCTCTGCGCCGCATCCCAGCGAGAAAAATCGTTACGGGCGTGACGCATCAGGAAGGTGAGTTGCTGATCGCTCCACTTATATTCCAGTTTCACCGGCGCGGAGAATTCGCAAAGCAACGCCGGTACCGGCTGGAAGTAGACATTGTCAAAAACAAAGGTCTGCTCCACCTGGGTCACATTCAGCACCTGATGCACCGGATGACCGCCCTTCTGCAACGGAATCACGTTGCCTTCGTTATCGTACAGCTCAATATCGAACGGGATGTGCAGCGGCAACTTCTCCGGCTGTTCCGCAGTCGGCAAAGTACGCTGGCTGATGGTCAGCGTGTACTGTTCCGTTTCCGGGTTGTAGTCGTCATGCACGGTGACAATCGGCGTACCGGACTGGCTGTACCAGCGACGGAAGTGGGACAGGTCGACGTTAGAGGCATCCTCCATCGCCTGGACAAAATCGTCGCAGGTGGCGGCGCTACCGTCGTGGCGTTCAAAATAGAGCTGCATCCCTTTCTGGAAATTCTCTTCTCCCAGCAGGGTATGCAACATACGGATCACTTCCGCCCCCTTCTCATACACCGTCAGGGTGTAGAAGTTGTTCATTTCGATGACCTTCTCCGGGCGAATCGGATGCGCCA
The DNA here is from genome assembly GCF_043832615.1 of Klebsiella sp. KE9456. Lineage (NCBI taxonomy): Bacteria > Pseudomonadati > Pseudomonadota > Gammaproteobacteria > Enterobacterales > Enterobacteriaceae > Klebsiella > Klebsiella sp. KE9456. The sequence goes on along the minus strand of NZ_JBDYQK010000006.1, from coordinate 109,211 downwards.
TCGGGCTGGCGTCTTCGGCGAACTGCAGGCCGCGCATAGTACGCACATTGTTGATGCGGTTGACCGCCCGTGAGCCGAGATCGGAACTAAATTCCTGATCGCGGAAAACGGTCAGACCTTCTTTCAGACTGAGCTGGAACCAGTCGCGGCAGGTGACGCGGTTACCTGTCCAGTTATGAAAATATTCGTGTCCAATAACGCGCTCGATATCAAGGTAGTCTTTATCGGTTGCGGTATCGGTACGCGCCAGTACATATTTAGAGTTAAAGACGTTAAGGCCTTTATTCTCCATCGCCCCCATGTTGAAGAAGTCAACGGCGACGATCATATAGATGTCGAGATCATATTCGAGACCAAAGCGCGTTTCGTCCCACTTCATCGAATTTTGCAGCGAGGTCATTGCCCACGGCGCACGGTCAAGGTTGCCGCGGTCAACGTACAGCTCCAGCGCCACTTCACGCCCTGAGCGAGTGATGAATGTGTCGCGCAGGACGTCGAAATCACCGACCACCAGCGCAAACAGATAGCACGGTTTAGGGAACGGATCCTGCCACTGGATCCAGTGGCGGCCCCCCTCCAGTTCCCCCTGCGCCACACGGTTGCCATTAGAGAGCAGGAACGGATATTTGGCTTTATCGGCAATGATTTTAGTGGTGAAGCGCGCCAGAACATCCGGGCGGTCCAGATACCAGGTAATATGGCGGAAACCTTCCGCTTCACACTGCGTACACAGCGCTTCGCCTGACTGATACAGCCCTTCCAACGCGGTATTGGCCGCCGGGCTAATCTCATTAACAATAGTCAGAGTGAAATGTTCCGGCAATCCGCTAATGACCAGATGGTTATTTTCTTCTTTATAGTCACTCCACGCTTGACCATCAATCCGCAGAGAAATTAACGTCAGGTCTTCGCCATCAAGACGCAATGGCACATCAGACGTAGCCGCATGGCGTGAGACCTTGCTCTCAGCCGTAACAATGGTTTTTGCGGCATCCAGGTCAAAGGTCAAATCGATATCGCTAATCAGATACTCCGGCGCACGATAGTCGTGGCGGTATTTGGCTTGGGGCTGTTGTGTCATAAAAAACCTTTCGCATCTCCTGTAAAGTGTCGACCCAGTCTATTCCTGTTGCGCAATTCTCGCTATGCAGAATCTTCATCTTTTCAATGCTAAACATGAAAATCGCCACATTCTGATAACATTAGTGGCACGAAATGCACTCGACCCGACGCAAAGCTTGTGGTGTTATCCGTGTTCAATATATTAAACTAGACCTCGCAAATGACCGTCAGCGTCGCTATCGACCGTCGCCGCGGGACAGAGTCGGGTAATACAGGTATACTCCGCCTCCTTTTTTACCGCTTTGGTTTTGATGGAAACGCTCCAGTGAGAGGATGCTACTGCGCACCATGACCCAATTCACTTCTCCTGTATTGCACTCGCTGCTTGATACGGATGCCTACAAGCTGCATATGCAACAGGCTGTCTTCCACCGCTACCATAATGTACAGGTTGCGGCGGAGTTCCGTTGCCGTGGGGATGATTTACTCGGCATCTATGCCGATGCGATTCGCAACCAGGTTGAGACGATGCACGACCTGAAGCTACAGGACGATGAATATCACTGGCTATCGTGCCTGCCCTTCTTTTCGCGTGACTATCTCGACTGGCTGCGCGACTTCCGCTACAACCCGCGCCAGGTATCCGTCAGTAATGACAACGGCATGCTTAACATTCGCCTTTCCGGCCCCTGGCGCGAAGTCATCATGTGGGAAGTCCCGCTGCTGGCCATGATTAGCGAGCTGGTGCATCACTATCGTTCGCCAGAAATCCGCGTTGATCTAGCGCTGGAGACCCTTGAGCATAAGCTGGCCGATTTCAACCGTCTTACGGCTGATATAAATATGTCTCGCTTCCGTTTGATGGATTTCGGCACCCGTCGCCGCTTCTCGCGTGACGTGCAGCAGACCATTGTAAAACGCCTCCAGCAGGAGCCGTGGTTCACCGGCACCAGCAACTACGACCTTGCGCGTCGCCTGAATCTGACGCCAATGGGAACCCAGGCGCACGAATGGTTCCAGGCGCATCAGCAGATCAGTCCGAGCCTGGCAGGCAGTCAGCGCGCGGCTCTCGCCGCCTGGCTGGAAGAGTATCCTGATCAGTTAGGCATCGCGCTGACCGACTGCATTACAATGGATGCCTTCCTGCGTGATTTTGGCCCGGAATTTGCCACCCGTTATCAGGGGCTGCGCCACGATTCCGGCGACCCGGTGGAATGGGGCGAGAAGGCTATCGCCCACTACAAAAAACTGGGTATCGACCCGTTAAGCAAGGTTCTGGTGTTTTCCGATAATCTCGATCTGACGAAGGCGGTCGATCTGTATCGCCACTTTTCTTCGCGGGTGAATCTGAGCTTCGGTATCGGGACCCGTTTAACCTGCGATATCCCGCAGGTTAAGCCGCTCAATATCGTCATCAAGCTGGTGGAGTGCAATGGAAAACCTGTGGCGAAGCTGTCTGACAGTCCGGGGAAAACCATCTGCCACGATAAAGCGTTCGTTCGCGCCCTGCGAAAAGCCTTTGATCTGCCGCCAGTAAAAAAAGCCAGCTAGGGCAGCGTCAGGAAAGAGATGACGGTGATGATTAAGCCTCTGTCCCAACAGCCGTAGCTGGCATCGCCAGTTTGTGCACCGCCTGTGCGCGGAAAGCAAAGCGGACACGCAGTACGTAAGGATTATGTGCTTCAGGCCACATGGAAGTGCGTTCAACACGCAACGCGTTTTTTCGGGTAGAGTCCAGGGCAAAATGGCTCGTGAAACCATTCTAATGGGACAGGCCCGACATCGCTTTCTTCGATACCCTCAGGGGAAAACGGGCACTCTCGCCACTTTTATTGCTGAAACACCCCTCTTCATACGAATTCTGCTTGTCTGATGGAAGATGGCAGGTAACATAGATATCCCCCGCTAAAAGGGGTTACAGATTTTTCTATTGGACTAAAAAGAGAGACTATTATGAGCGTTGTGCCTGTAGCCGACGTACTCCAGGGCCGCGTTGCCGTTGACAGCGAAGTCACCGTGCGCGGATGGGTGCGTACCCGCCGAGATTCTAAAGCTGGCTTTTCATTCCTCGCCGTCTATGACGGTTCCTGCTTTGATCCTGTACAGGCCGTTATTAGTAATTCTCTTCCCAATTACAAAGAAGAAGTACTGCGCCTGACCACCGGTTGCTCGGTGATTGTGACGGGTAAAGTGGTGGCATCTCAGGGTCAGGGCCAGCGCTTTGAAATTCAGGCCAGCCATGTTGACGTCGCTGGCTGGGTGGAAGACCCGGATACCTATCCGATGGCGGCGAAACGCCACAGCATTGAGTACCTGCGTGAGGTCGCCCACCTGCGCCCGCGCACCAACCTGATTGGCGCAGTGGCGCGCGTTCGCCATACGCTGGCGCAGGCGCTGCATCGTTTCTTTGATGAGCAAGGTTTTTTCTGGGTCTCCACCCCGTTGATTACGGCCTCCGACACCGAAGGCGCAGGGGAAATGTTCCGCGTTTCGACGCTGGATCTGGAAAACCTGCCGCGCAATGACCAGGGCAAAGTCGATTTCGATAAAGATTTCTTTGGTAAAGAGTCATTCCTCACCGTTTCAGGCCAGTTAAACGGCGAAACCTACGCCTGTGCGCTGTCGAAAATCTACACTTTCGGCCCGACTTTCCGTGCCGAAAACTCCAATACCAGCCGCCATCTTGCAGAATTCTGGATGCTGGAGCCGGAAGTGGCCTTCGCCGATCTGGAAGACAACGCCCGCCTGGCGGAAGCGATGCTGAAGTATGTCTTTAAGGCGGTACTGGAAGAGCGTGCGGATGACATGCAGTTCTTTGCCGAGCGTGTCGATAAAGACGCTATCGACCGTCTGCAGCGTTTCGTTTCCGCTGATTTCGCGCAGGTGGATTACACTGATGCGGTTAGTATTCTGGAGAACTGCGGTAAGCCGTTTGAAAACCCGGTGTACTGGGGCGTCGATCTCTCTTCTGAGCATGAACGTTATCTTGCGGAAGAACATTTTAAAGCGCCGGTAGTGGTGAAAAACTACCCTAAAGAGATTAAGGCGTTCTATATGCGCCTTAATGAAGACGGCAAAACCGTCGCCGCAATGGACGTGCTGGCGCCGGGTATTGGCGAAATCATCGGCGGCTCCCAGCGCGAAGAGCGTCTGGATGTACTGGATGCCCGTATGGCGGAAATGGGGCTGAATAAAGAAGACTACTGGTGGTACCGCGACCTGCGCCGCTACGGCACCGTACCGCACGCAGGATTCGGCCTCGGCTTCGAGCGTTTGATCGCTTATGTAACCGGCGTGCAAAACGTACGTGATGTGATTCCATTCCCGCGAACCCCACGTAACGCGACATTCTGATCCTTTTCCCGCAATAAGCACCAGGCCAGCGTGAGCTGGCCTTTTTTATGTCAATTCTCGTTAACAATTCTCAAGAATTCTAAACATCAACTATCAGGATTAACATTAATGTTACGCACTATTTCGTTCCTGACCGAAGATAAAAACCGCACTTTATGCTCATTAATTAGCAAACTCACTGAATAACTTGTTCATTTATTAACCACTCAGCGCACGCATTGCTAAAACAGACATTGAATAAAAAAAGAGCAAAATATTGACGCAAAATGCGCAAATGCTCTTTTAGGCAAATTAATCATAATTAATTCATATAGATATATAAAGCGCAGTAATTTTCACTTCAAACAGGAACGGAAAGTTGATTGAGTTCACAAAGTTCCCTAAAATACACATTTAGTTACATGATATTTCCTCTTGTTACTTATTTTAGACATTGGTAGCATTTTCAGGGTAGCGAAACGTTGTTCTGGATGGAAAGATGCCTCCAGACACCAAACTATCATCAATAGTTCTGTAAATTTTTATTGACAGAATTTATTGGCGGCAGTGGCAAGTGTTGATAAAAAAATATAAATGAGGGTAATAAATAATGATGAAGCGCAAAATTCTGGCAGCGGTAATCCCTGCCTTGTTGGTTGCCGGTGCAGCTAACGCTGCAGAAATCTATAACAAAAACGGTAACAAACTGGACTTTTACGGAAAAATGGTTGGCGAGCACGTTTGGACTACCAACGGCGACACCAGCAGCGAAGACACCACCTACGCACGTATCGGTCTGAAAGGCGAAACCCAGATCAACGATCAGTTGGTCGGTTACGGTCAGTGGGAATACAACATGGATGCGTCCAACGTTGAAGGTTCTCAGACCACCAAAACTCGTCTGGCTTTCGCAGGCTTAAAAGCGGGTGAATACGGTTCATTCGACTACGGCCGTAACTATGGCGCGATCTACGATGTTGAATCCGCAACCGATATGCTGGTTGAATGGGGTGGCGATGGCTGGAACTACACCGACAACTTCATGACTGGCCGTACCAACGGCGTGGCAACCTACCGTAACTCTGATTTCTTCGGTCTGGTTGATGGTCTGAGCTTCGCCCTGCAGTATCAGGGGAAAAATGATGCCAGCACTCGTGATGTACAGAAACAGAACGGCGACGGCTTCAGCACCGCGGCAACCTACGCATTCGAAAACGGCGTTGCGCTGTCCGCTGGCTATGCAAACTCCAATCGTAGCGGCGATCAGAAAGCTGACGGCCAGGGTAAAAAAGCGGAAGCATGGGCAACCTCTGCTAAATATGACGCCAACAACCTGTACGCTGCGGTCATGTACTCCCAGACTTACAACATGACGCCGGAAAACCAGGACACCTACTTCGCGAACAAAACCCAGAACGTAGAAGCTGTAGTTCAGTATCAGTTCGACTTCGGTCTGCGTCCGTCCATCGGTTACGTACAGACTAAAGGTAAAGACCTGCGCTCTCGCACTGGTTTCTCCGGCGGCGATGCTGACCTGGTTAAATACATCGAAGTGGGTAGCTGGTACTACTTCAACAAGAACATGAACGTCTATGCAGCGTACAAATTTAACCTGCTGGACGACAACGATTACACCCGTGCTGCCGGCGTTGCAACCGACGACCAGGCTGCTGTGGGTATCGTTTACCAGTTCTAATCTGCAGTACACCCCTTCGTGATATGCCTAAAAAGCAGGACTTCGGTCCTGCTTTTCTGCATTCCTGAGATAAAAATCGTAACTTTCGAAAACCTTCTCGCTTTTTGTCGCAAACGGTTGGCAATTTGTAGTTCTCCCGTTACCCTGATAGCGGATTTCCCTTCAGTTATCACAATGGAACCTCGTCATGTTTGAGAACATTACTGCCGCCCCTGCTGACCCTATTCTGGGCCTGGCCGATCTATTTCGTGCCGATGACCGCCCGGCAAAAATTAACCTTGGAATTGGTGTTTATAAAGATGAAACAGGTAAGACACCGATCCTGACATGCGTGAAAAAAGCAGAACAATATCTGCTGGAAAATGAAACTACCAAAAATTATTTGGGTATTGATGGTATTCCTGAATTTGGTCGCTGCACGCAGGAACTGCTGTTTGGCAAAGGAAGCGCGATTATTAATGATAAACGCGCTCGTACTGCCCAAACTCCGGGCGGTACCGGTGGTTTGCGCGTTGCGGCAGACTTCCTGGCGAAAAAAACCGACGCCAAACGCATTTGGGTCAGTAACCCGAGCTGGCCGAACCATAAAAGCGTGTTCGAATCAGCTGGGCTGGAAGTTCGCGAATACAGCTACTACGATGCAACCCACCATCAACTCGACTTCGACGGGCTGCTGGCGAGCCTGAATGAAGCGCAGGCGGGCGATGTCGTTCTGTTCCACGGCTGCTGCCATAACCCAACCGGTATCGATCCGACGCTGGAACAGTGGCAGCAGTTGGCTCAGCTTTCCGCCGGGAAAGGCTGGCTACCGCTGTTCGACTTTGCCTATCAGGGATTTGCCCGCGGTCTGGAAGAAGATGCTGAAGGTCTGCGTGCGTTCGCGGCACTGCATAAAGAACTGCTGGTCGCCAGCTCCTATTCGAAAAACTTCGGCCTGTACAACGAGCGCGTCGGCGCCTGTACGTTAGTGGCTGGCGATCAGCAAACCGTTGACCGCGCCTTCAGCCAGATGAAGTCCGTGATCCGCGCTAACTATTCTAACCCACCGGCCCACGGCGCATCGGTGGTGGCGACGGTTCTCAGCAATGATGCACTACGCGCGATCTGGGAGCAGGAACTGACCGATATGCGCCAGCGTATTCAACGCATGCGTCTGCTGTTCGTTAATACTCTGCAGGAAAAAGGCGCCAGCCGTGATTTCTCTTTCATCTCACAGCAAAACGGAATGTTCTCGTTCAGCGGTCTGAGCAAAGAGCAGGTACTGCGTCTGCGTGAAGAGTTCGCGGTTTATGCCGTCGCGTCCGGACGAATTAATGTCGCCGGTATGACCCCAGACAACATGGCTCCGCTGTGCGAAGCAATTGTCGCGGTGCTGTAACCCTCCTGTAGCGGGAAAAAACAAAGGGCCGCATCTGCGGCCCTTTGGCATTCTGTGGCCCATATCAATTATTACCAGACCGGCATTTCATCCTGCAGGAAAGGGTTGTGCAGACGCTCATAACCGAGAGTTGACTCGGGGCCATGACCGGGGATAAACGACACATCATCGCCCAGCGGCAATAATTTACGCTTTATAGCCTCTATCAGTTGGCCATGATTGCCGCGCGGGAAGTCGCTGCGCCCTACTCCGCCTTTAAAAATCACATCGCCAGAAATCAGCAGACGGGAAGTCTCATCAAAGAAGACGACATGTCCAGGCGTATGGCCGGGACAGTGCAGCACCTGTAGAGACACATTGCCCACGCTAACCACATCGCCTTCATTCAGCCAGCGATCCGGCTGCAACGGTGGACAATCTTCCAGACCAAACATCCGGCTTTGCGCGGGCAATCCTTCCAGCCAGAACTCATCTTCTTTTTCCGGACCGATAATCGGCACAGCATAGTGTTGCGCCAGCTCAGCCGCAGCGCCAACATGATCAAGATGACCGTGCGTAAGCAGGATCTGCGTCAGGCAAACGCCCGCTGCGGTAACCGCTTGTTTGATCCGTTCAGCGTCACCACCGGGATCGACCAGCGCCGCCAGCCGGGTTTGTTCACACCAGATTAAGGAACAATTCTGCGCGAACGCGGTAACCGGAATAATACGATAGTTCATGATGCTCCTTTCGTTACCAGTGCCGTACTGGACCGGTATCAATATGCACAAAGTTGCTACGTGGATAGTATCCTACACCACCAGCGCGCATAGATAACGCCGCTTTGCGAACATTGCTTAACGAAATACCTTCAATATGGAAATCCATGGCCTGGCCCTTAGTGTGGTAGCTATGTTTTGCCACACCGCGACTCCGTGCGCGAAGCTCATTATTGGTATCAACAGAACGATAACCAGAAATAAGCTGGACAGGTTTATTGGTGCCAAGTAATCCCTGCAAGCGATAGAGCTGATCGAACAAACCAGGATCGATAGATTTAATCTTATTCGCGCGATAATCGCGGAAAAAGTGGTTAAGTCTTGCTAATTCATCCTGAATATAGCCTCTGCCATCGAAAAACTCTGCCTTGAGTGATTCACCAGTATGCAGGTTATTCAGCGTCAAAATACGCGGTCGGGAGGTCGAGAGGGTGGCAAATGCCGGCGCAGGCAGAATGGCAGCAGCACCGAGGGCAGCACCACCTAACGCCAGCAGTTTGCGGCGATTAGCGTCAAATTTGTCCATGATAATCAGGTCTACAGGTAAATGAATCGTAATATATTTTTCCGCTAACTCCCCCGTTAGCCGCAGGCAGACAATGGTTCCGTTGGTGGCTAATAAATCTCAACCACAGAACATGTTCTGCATACCGCCGCAGCAGTTTGCGGAATGATATATATAGCCGTCATAGATCACGTTGCTGATACGTTAACTACACGCATTCACCCGAATATCTTACCGGAACACCTGCAACGCGAATTATTTTGGCTATATATGCACTTCTGGCGCACGAAAAGCACCTTACCGGGCATTATTGCCAACGTCAAGGCAGCCTCTCCCCAGTAAACACGGGCCTTACAGACAATAAGGCCCGTTTTCACACAGGAATAAGACAACCGAATTCGTTGAACTACTTCATTTATCTGATTAATTGTTCGGCTTTTGCCAGGATTTGTGCGCTGGATCGCGCGGTGAGATCGTAATTGTAAATATCTGTTCGATATTGTGTACGCCCGTCCGCGCCGACAAATGCGGTCAAATAATAGAGATTAACCGGAATGTTCTGACGAATATTAACGTAGCGCGTATTCCCCTGTTTGAGCGCATCTGAAATTCGTGCATCGTTCCAGCCCGCATCCTGCAAAAGCATATTCGCCAGCTCTGAGGCTTTATTTACACGCACACATCCTGAGCTTAACGCCCGTACATCTTTCTGGAACAGGTTATGGTTCGGCGTATCATGTAGATAAATCGCGTCCGAACTTGGCATATTGAATTTATATCGCCCCAGAGAGTTGTGCGCGCCAGGCGCCTGCTGGAAGCGGAACGGCAAATTCGACGCCGTTATCGTCTCCCAGTCAACCTGCCAGGGGTCGATCGCCTCTTTACTATTCCAGCCACGCAACACCGTATAACCGTGCTGTTCAAGATAGCCAGGGTTATTGCGTACCTTTGGCAGGATATCTTTGCGCGCCAGCGTTGGAGGTACATTCCACGGTGGGTTAACCACCACATTATTCAGCGCACTACTCATCATCGGCGTTTTGCGATCCGGACGGCCAACAATAACCCGCGATGCCAGCACCTGACTGCCATTCTGGTAATAAACCAGCGAGAAAGCAGGAATGTTCACCATAATGACGGTTGAAAGATTACCCGGCAGCAGGCGCAAACGCTGAATGTTCAGCGCCAGCACCCCGGCGCGCTGCGCGGGCGAAACGTTAAGCCAGTCGCGAGTAGACTGGCCAATCACGCCATCGACACCCAATCCCTGCCACGCCTGAAAACGCTTAACGCCTGCAACTAACTGACGATCGTACACGCCACGATCGTTATTCTGCCTCTTTTTCCCGGCAGATGAACTGACCGCCTCGCCGGGCAAAACAATTTTGGCGGCATCATCCAGCATACCGGTGCGCTGTAAAATTTCACGCAGCGCACCGACATCATTGCTCCATTCACCGGGACGTAACGCTCTCTTGCTGATCAGCTGCGGCCATGGGCGGGAATCAGCAACCAGCGCCAGTAGCGCCTGGTGCATAGCGGCGTATTGCGGATGCTGCGGCGCCAGACCGGCAATAAACTGCGGCAACGAACCGTTATCCAGCGCCAGTTGCCACTGGTTAATGACCGACAGCGGCGGCGTCGACATCACGTAGGGTTTTGTACCATACAGCCAACGGTTGCCCTGAGTTGGAATGCCGCTAATAAAATACAGATAGCCCATCATGGCGTCTGATAGCACAATATCACGCGCCATGCCGTTCACCGAAGGATCGGTCAATAACTCGACCCAGGTGGTAAACTGCGGCTGAAATCCGGCGATAGCGACTTCAGCCAGCTGCTGTTGAAACGCCTGTACCGCCTCACGATTATCCCACATCGGCTTCATGCCTCTCGCTGCATACAGCGAGACCAGCGGATTGATAAATACGGGTTGATACCCGGATGGCAGCAGCACCTGAATCTCGGCGCGGCTTTTTGCCGCCGCATCAGCAGGAAGCGTCTGCTCGCCAGCCATCTTCTCGACCGCCGCCGACTGACTGGCGCTCTGACTCAGCGCGGACGATATCTCGCCAATCGCCGCGGAGCTATCTGCTGGTACAACTTCAGGCTCTTCGGCCTGGACCTTAAACAGTGGAGCAAATGCAAAAACCAGGCTCAGGCTGAGCACTGATAATTGACGACCATACCGTTTCTTTAGCAACATCCCTTGCCCCCTGTTAACACATTGCTGCCCACAAAAATGGAGCTTAAATTCAGTATATGAAGATGAAAACGCGTTTGCCTTCCCAAATGTAAAGAAGTTAAAAGATTATACAATCCTAAAATCGCGTTACCGCTAACAAAAAGGGCGACATCGCGCCGCCCTTGTGTCTGGTCATTGAATAACCTTATGAAGCGTTTGCCGTTCCCGGCAGCGTTTCGGGCAGCTGTGGTGCAAAGCCGCGCAGCCCCACCACATGCACATGCTCGTGATTATTCACCACCTTACGCACCAGTTTATAGGTGGTGCCTTTTTCCGGGCTGATGTTTTCCGGCGCCGCGATAATTAACTGCATCTCCAGACGATCGCACAACTCAAACAGCGTGGCGATAGAGCGGGCATCCAGACGCGCCGCCTCATCAAGAAACAGCAGACGGCAAGGAGAGATATCCTTACCGCGCAGGCGCAGGGATTCATCTTCCCAGCTCTGCACCACCATCACCAGAATCGACATCCCGGTACCGATAGCCTCGCCGGTAGAAAGCGCTCCGGATTCCGCGCGCAGCCAGCCGTCTGAGCCACGGTTAACTTCCACTTCCATTTCCAGATAGTTGCGGTAATCCAGCAGCTCTTCGCCAATGGTTTGCGGCGTACGCTGCCCCATATCAATCTGCGGATTCAGGCGCTGATAAAGTTTCGCCAGCGCTTCCGAGAAGGTCAGACGGTTGCTGTTGAACAGATCCTGATGCTGTTCATGTTGTTCTGACAGCACGTCCAGCAGCATCGCGTGAGTTTCCCGCACGTTGACGTTCAGACGCACGCTGTTGACCTGACCGAAGGAAACGCTCTGTAGCCCCTGGTTGAGCATACGAATACGGTTCTGCTCGCGCTGGATGGTCTTACGAATGATGTTGGCCACGCTACGGGAGCTGATGGCCAGCTTCTGCTCGCGGTTGGTCAGCTCTTCCGTCAGGCGGCTGAGTTCGATCTCCATCTGCTCAATCGCTTCCACCGGATCGTCGGTACGGATGATATCCTGACGAATACGTTCGCGCAGATGCTGATAAACAGCGACAAAGAACTGAATTTTGCGTTCCGGGCGCTTCGGATCTTCAGAAATACGCAGCACATCGCGCAAATGTTCGTTATCGGCCACCGCCAGACGCAGCGCGCCGAGCGCCTTATCCGACATTGAACGCAGTTCATCAGCGGAGAGGTAAGCCAGCTCGCGACGGTGCAGACGACGCTCCACACCGTTGTCTTTCACCAGCCGCATCACCGCGCACCAGCCCGCTTTGGCGCTAACCACCTGTTCGCGCATCTCACAATAATCGCGATCCAGCTTACGCAGCTTGCGGGTCAGGTTGTCCATTTCCGCTTCGCAGAAGGTTAGCGCTTTTTCTAACTGATTACGCCGCGCACGGTTGTTGCTGAGCTGCGCGTGGAGCTCATCGCGGCGCAGACGGGCGCGCTCTTCGGCACCGGCGTCAGCGCGTACGCCGATATCCTGAAGCTCCTTATGCAGATCATTGAGCAGTTCTTTTTTGGTGTCATACGAGCTTTTCAGCGACGCCAGCACCTGATTGTACTGGTTGAGCTGCGTAGCGTGAGTACGCAGCGCTTCACGGGCGCGGGCGCGTTCCGCTTCCGCCTGCTCCAGACGCTGGCGCAGTTTCTCGTTGAGATCGCTATTACCGCTTAGCATCTCTGCAGAGTCAGAATAGCTAAAATGAGCCCGGCGCTGCACCACTTCACTCAGCGCAAACGCCTGTTGGCGCGCATCGCGCTGGGTCTGCTGCGAATACGCATAATCTTCTTTCAGTTGTTCAAACTGTTCCGGATCGCTCTGGAGAACAGAAACCATCGGCTCCAGCTTCGCCAGTTGATTGCCATGCTGCTGCACGAAACGCGCGGCTTCCTGCGCTTCATCAAGGCGCGCCTGAATTTCATCAACGCGATCGGCCAGCGAGTCATCAGCCAGCAGATTCAGACGCGGCAGCAGGCGGTTCAAAGCGGAAACGCCCTCTTTTGCCTGCTCGTACTGCACGCGGTTCTGCTGATTATCGCTCTCGTGCGCGCTCAGCGCCCGCTCCAGCTCGCCGCGACGGGTATTGAGTTTGCGAATTTCTTCTTCCGGGTCGTCCTCAAAGGCTACCGCCAGATGATTGCCGATAAAACGGCTGAAAGCCTGATGCAGGCGCTGCGTTTTTTGCACATCAAACGACAGCGTCGCAAAACGCTCAGAGAGGCTTTCGCGCTCGGCGTGCAGCATTTCAACGCGGCTTTCGCGAGCGGCGCGGCCAAACAGCGGCAGCGTCGGAAAACGTGAATAGCGCCACTGACGATCGGCAATTTTAACGACAACCGCTTTTTCCAGCTCATCGACACTGAATACGCTGTCATCAAATGACTGCGGATCCCCTTCGATCAAATAGAGATCTTCAGGACAATCTTCCAGCCCTTCCAGTTGTTCAGCGATGAGTGACAGATCCGGCACGACTATCGCGTGGCGCGACGGGCCATATAACGCGGAGAAGTACGGAGCATCATCGAGGCTAACGTCGTCATAGATTTCTGACAGCAGCACGCCGCCGAAACGTTCCGCAAGGGCATTCAGACGCGGATCTTCCGAACCGCCCGGCTGGCTGAGGCGCTCAATTTCTTCATCGATAGCACGCTTGCGGGCGCCCACGTCGTCACGCTCGACGATGGCCTCCCGTTCGCGCTCCAGCAGTTGCTGAAGATATTCGGTGACGTCCTGGCTTGATTCAAACTGCTCGCCGCTCTGCTCGCACAGCTGATTGAGGCTGTTCTGCGCCGCCAGCCAAATGGGCGCGCGACGCATCAGGGTTTGCGTGCGCGATTGCAGTTGTTCCAGTTCCTGACGCAGGGCCATCCGCCGTTCGCTGGCGGTGGAAACGCTGTCGGAGAGCGAGGCTATACGGGCTTCCAGCTCCTGGTGCAGGGCTTCCAGTTCGTCAATATCGTAGCGTTTGCCCTGGCGCTTACAAAACTCATTCAGCTGGCGCTCGGCATCCTGCTGTTCACGCAGGCGCTGTTCCAGTTCCGTCAGACGGCTGCGCAGCCCGGAAGCTTGTTCTGCCTGATGCCGTTGATTGACGCCCTCGCGCAGCAGTTCGCGCGCCACGTCCCAGGCTTCATTACGCGCCAACGGACCGTTGATCTCCGCCACCAGTTGGTACGCCTGTTCAAACTGACTGTGCGCGGTCTGCGCCACGCTTATTTTCTGTTCCAGCGACAGCATTTTCTCCGTCGCTTCCTGCTCTTTCGCCTGGAAGGTTTCCAGCCACTGGTCGGCGCTCTCCGGAGTTAAATCCGGCAGGTGACACAGGGCTTTTGCCCGTTCCAGCGCCTGTAGCGCCTGATTGTACTGAATCGCACGGGTCTGCTGCACATCCAGCGCCTGCTGATAGTCGGCAAGCTGGTTTTTCAGCTCATCCACTTCCAGCTCGGCGGCCTCGGCGCGGGCTTCGTTCTCTTCCTGACGATCCGCCGCTTCGGCAACGACTTCATTTTGCTCTTCGAGACGAATTTGCAGTTCGTCAAGATCCGCCTCATAGCGCTCGATTTTTTCCTGCTGACGCAGCGCGGTCTGCACCAGGTTCAGATGGTCACTGGCCGCCTGATAATCGGCTTCCAGATCGCCTTCCGCACCGTTATGCTCCTGTAACTCGCGCGCCATATCAACGTGCTTGTACTGTTCAGCGGCAAGCTGTGACCGGGAGGTAAACAGCTCGCGACGATATTCCAGCGCTTTGTCGAGATGAATGCGTCGCTCATTGGCGTGACGCATATAATCAGCCGCGACATAGTTGGTGGCTTCGCTGATCAGATGTTTGAACAGATCGCGGTCAGACTGCGTGACGCGGATGGCTTCCAGCGTCATGCGGTTTTCACGCAGCGCCGCTTCCATATCCTGGAACGCTTTGCGCACGCCGCTGTTTTCCGGCAGCAGGTAGTCGCGCAACGAGCGGGTAATGGTGCTCGAAATCCCGCCGTACAGAGAAGCTTCAATCAGGCGATAGTATTTGCTACGGTCCGAGGCTGAGCGCAGACGGCGGGCCACCACGCCAAGATCGAACATCAGCGAGTGATACTCGGTAATGGAGTTAAACTGTTTGAACTGCACCCCTTCCATCGCTTCGAGCTTCTCTTTCAGCTCGTTGAGCGTCACCACCCGCGCCTGACGTTCGTTAAGGGTTTCGGTCAGCAACTGAGTTGGCTGAATGGCGGTGGGCAGACCCTGAATAGCAAAAGGCTTGATATCGACCTTGCGATCGCGACCGGCGACCTGCTGCAGACGCACCCCAACCACCACGCGCTGGTGGCGAGAATTAATAACGTCCAGCACCGAATAACAGACCCCGGCACGCAGCTTACCGTGCAGGCCTTTATCGCGCGAACCGCTGGTCGCACCGGCTTCCGTGGTATTGCGGAAGTGCAGCAGCGTCAGATCCGGGATCAGCGCGGTGACGAAAGCCGCCATCGTGGTGGATTTACCGGCACCGTTACCGCCGGAAAGCGTGGTCACTAATTCATCAAGATCAAAGGTACGGGCAAAAAAACCGTTCCAGTTAACCAGCGTCAGCGAGCGAAATTTTCCGCGTTCAATCATTACTCTTCCTCCCCGCTATCCGGCTGATTCTCTTCATTCTCGTCATTGAGCTGCAGGCGATTTTCCAGCGCCATGGCTTCACCATCGCGGATCATCCGCAGCTGCGCTTCGCGCGGATCGTCGCCGACGCGAACGTCAGCGCCGAAGCGGAAGACCGATTCAGTTATGCGGAATTTGCTGCTGTCGTGGCCCATAAACCACACCATGCCGAGACGACGTAAGCGATTGAGCGAGGCGCGCATCTTCTCCTGTAGCTTCTGCCGATCGAGATCGGAACCGGTGGAGCGGTTGTTAACCAGCTTCAGCAATTTGGCTTCATCCGCCAGGGTCAGCAGCTCGTCGTAAAGCTCCTGCTGAGTGAAGATACCTTCGTTAGCCAGACGCTCCGGGCTGAGGTAGAGGTAGCAAAGAATTTTGCCGACCATCATATCCAGCTCTGAAAGCACTGAGCGTGGGATCAGCGTGGTCGAACGCGGGCGCAGATAGAAAAAGCCCTCCGGCGCGCGAATCAGCTCAACGTTGTAGCGAGCATAAAACTCTTCCAGGTAATCCTGAAAATCCATTAAAAATGCGTGATTATCCAGCTCGTCAAGGCCGATATGACGGCCCGAGCGCAGGGCGCTATCCAGCGCCGGAAATAACGGATTAGCCAACGCTTGCGCCAGTTTAACCGGCATCACTTGTTCAATATTTGTCGATGACATGCGCCTGTACCTTGGCTCCGTAATCATTAATCGGCTGCCATTTTGCCGGCAGTCCGGTGAAATCTGCTTGCGCTACGCCCAGACGTACCGCCTGGTCGACAACAATTCGCGCAACATCAAAGTGGCGCGCACGCGGATACTGCGCCAGATATTCGCGAACCACCAGGCCGAGATCCAGCGGCACTCCTTTCTCTTTGTAAACCGCCAGTTGCCCTTCAATAAGCGCCGCAAGCTGTTCGCGAATTTCGTTAAACTCTTCGTACTCCAGATCCGCAGGAAGTTCCCCGGTCACCTCTTCATCGTGCAGCGCCATCTCTTCATCGCGCATATCAAGCAGACGATCGGCATTGGCATGGATTAGCGCCCATGGCGCGTCAAAGTAGGTTTGCACCGACTGACGCAGGCGCTGGGCGAAGACGCGATTTTTATCCATATCAATGGCGGTACGGATAAATTTATGCACATGGCGATCGTAGCCGATCCACAGGTCAATCGCCTGCTGGCCCCAGCTAACGATACGGTCCAGCTTACTTTGCAGATCGAACACCAGACGATCGATAAAATTCAGATCGTCACGCGCCATGGTTGAGTCCTGAATGCGCAGCAGGTTCGCCTGTAATTTATCGCCCGCGGCATCCAGCGTATCCTGCAGTTCACGCAGGGTACCAGACGTTTCAGACAACAGCAGCTCACAGCTGGAAATCGCCGCCCGCCAGTCTTTGTTCAACAACTGGGCAATATCATCTTTCACCAGTTGCTGCTGCTCATCCATGATCCGTTGAGTCAGGTCGATACTGTCAAAGATTTCCGCCACCGAGTATTTCAGCGGAGCGAAAACGTTGCGATGCCAGTGGAATTCATCGCCGCCCTCTTCCGCCGAGTCGGCGGCGCGTTTAAGCTCACCGGCAACGATTGATAGCTGCATCGACAGGCGCAGCGTGGAGAATTCGCGCTGGCGAATATAGTAATCGGTGATCCCGATCCCTAACGGCGTCAGGCGATAAATGGCATTCCCTTCGGTGATTTCGCTGGTAAAGCGGTTCAGCAGACGCTGGCGCACCATATCGTTAATCGCATTATTGGCGCGCTGGCTGATGGTTTCGCTGGTCTGCTCAAACGCATCACTGACGTGGCGGAACGCATCCACCAGTTCTCCCTCGGTCATTTCCCCTTCCATCCGCTCACCGTTCAGGGTGGCAATTGCCAGCAGGAAAGAGAGTCTGTCGACCGGCAGCGCAATAGAAAAATCATTTTTCCTGGCCCAGGCAACCAGTTCGGGGACTGTCTGGGAAAATTCACTCATAGTTTATCCTTGCATCTGCGGCTTAAGCGCGGTGACATGAATATAGCGGCCTAAGCTAACATACGGCTCCTGACGACAGTAGCGCGTTTCCAGCTCCAGTAGCGCCGCATACTTGTCGTGCTGTTGGTGTTTTTCACGCAGATAATCATGAAACACCCGCACGCCGGTCTTACCGGTAATATGCCAGCCAATCTCCTCCAGCCAGCGGTAGACCTGCTGCGGATCGCGCGGATAGTCCGGCGACAGCGTGCGTTTTTTCTTTTTCGGCATGCCAATTTGCACATAGTCGAAATTTCCGGCCACCATATTGTGCATCAACAGGCCATTAGCATTGTAGAACATTAGCGACAACGCGCCGCCTGGGCGGAGTCGCGACCACAGCGCACGCAACACCGCCTGCGGCTCAGCCACCCACTCAAGTACCGCATGAAACAGTATCAGATCGACCGGATTTTCCAAATGCCGCGCAATATCCTGAGCCGCGCATTGTACAAAATGCATGTTAGCGATCACACCTTTATCAGCGGCCGCCTGCCGGGCGCGAGTGACCATTTCACCAGAGAGATCGCATAACGTGACATGATGGCCCATTTCCGCCACTTTGATCGCCGTCTGCCCCTGGCCGCCGCCCGCATCAAGAATCTGCAAAGGCCCCGGCCCCATCTGATTCAGCAATGGTTGCAAATCCTGCCAGAGGATTGCCTGCCGCAGCTGGCCTTTGGTGGTGCCGTATATATTGCGCGAAAATTTTTCAGCAATATCATCGAAATTACGATCCTGCACAGGTGACTCCGCAAGCCAACACAAAGTCGCTATTTTGTCATACCCACGCGGAGAATGAAGCGATCTGTTGTAAGATCGGGGCATATCTTTGGTTATATGGTTAAAAAAGGAACCATCTGGCATGCTTTTTACGCTGAAAAAGGTTTTAGGCGGTATGATGCTGCCGCTTCCCTTGCTGCTGCTGCTCATCGCATTCGGCATCGCGCTCCTGTGGTTTAGTCGTTTCCAGCGCACCGGCAAGCTCTGCGTCAGCCTCGGCTGGCTATTGTTGCTGCTGCTGAGCCTGCAACCGGTCGCCGACAGTTTGTTAAAACCAATCGAAGATAAATACCCGACCTGGCGCGGAACCGAGCGCGTGCAGTACGTCGTGGTGCTCGGCGGCGGCTACACCTGGAATCCAGACTGGGCCCCCAGTTCAAATCTTATCAACAACAGTCTGGCGCGACTGACGGAAGGGATCCGTCTGTGGTACGAGAATCCGGGTGCGAAACTCATTTTTACCGGTGCAGCAGCAAAAACGAACCCGGTCAGCACCGCTGAAGCCGGGGCCAGAGTGGCGGAGAGTCTGGGAATACCGCGCAGCGAAATCATCACGCTGGATAAACCCAAAGATACCGAAGAGGAAGCCGCGGCGGTAAAAGCGGCGATAGGCAGCGCACCTTTTCTGCTGGTAACCTCCGCCTCGCACCTGCCGCGTGCAATGATTTTCTTTCATCACGTCGGGCTGAATCCTTTACCCGCCCCTGCCAACCAACTGGCGATTACGTCTCCGCTTAACCCATGGGAGCGGGCGATCCCTTCGCCCGTTTGGCTGATGCATAGCGATCGGGTGGGATATGAAACGTTAGGGCGCATCTGGCAATGGTTAAAAGGCGCATCAGGCGAGCCAGGGCAAAATTGATTTTGCCGCCAGATCAAACCGGGTGCGGTCAAAGCGCCCGGTATTCACCAGATTTTCCACTTCATCCCACAACAGATACAGCCAGCGCCGCCAGAGAAACGCTTCCGCCACCGGCGCCCGACGCAGGTAGTGCCACAGCAGTTGTTCCTCCTGGCCACTATCGGCCAGACGGAATAGTTCATATTCCCGCGGCGCCCAAAGCATCATGCCCGGCCCAACCATCGCCAGCAGTTGATCGCTGCGCGGATCTTTCAGCATACTGCGCAACGTGAAGCTGCCGTGCACCAGCACACAGTTATCATTGAACTCTTTAAACAGCTGCGGCAGGCATTCACGAGTACGGAACAGTATACGTTTATCCTGCATTGTCAGGCCGGTATCCTGGTACAGGTTCAGCGTGCTCCAGAGCATCTCTACCCGCTGGCGATACCAGTGCGGCCAGAGATTTTCCTGAGTGCTGTCAACCCTTCCTACGCAGCCGCCGCTATCCTGTCGATGCCATGCCAACAGCGCCTCCACAATCTGTTCCTGCAGTTGTTCCCAGCGTTCTGGTGTGCGGGCAGGCGCTTCAACTGAAACGCCGCGTAGTCGTTCAATCAGCAAAACATCAGGCCCCGGATGCTCTTCGTGCGTCATCACTCCATAGACCACCGGCATACGTACGGTCCCACTGCGCGCAAGGGTCGATATTTTCCATGCCAGCTGACGGGCGACGCCAGGCGTCGTAAAACTCTTCGCCAATAACGGCAGAGGATTTCCCTGAGCATCATACAGCGACCATAGCGCCGTGGAGTTTTTCTCGCTAATGCACTCCACGCGACTTAATTTTTCCCCCAACAGGTGGCTCAATTCGGTACGCAGTTGTTCCATTCTTGATTGCCCCTATGAAAACTATCGGCTTCATAATGAGCGCCGACCGCAAGGTTGTCATCGGGTAAGATCAAAATTGCAACGGAAATAGGGAAAATTGGGCTGAGTGATATCCCCTCCTGATAGAGGGGAGAATAGAATTAACGCAGCTCTGCGCGTACGCGCTGCAGATCTTCCGGCGTATCGACACCGGTGCCGGGAACGACTTCCGCCACCGCGACATGGATTTTTTCGCCGTACCACAGTACGCGCAGTTGCTCCAGCATTTCAATCTGTTCTAGCGGGCTCGGTGCCCAACTGACATAACGGCGGATAAAACCGGCGCGATAGCCGTAGATACCGATATGCCGCAACAGCGAATCCCCGATGGTTGCGCGGGACCCGGCAAAACGATCGCGATCCCAGGGAATCGTCGCGCGGGAGAAATAGAGCGCGTAACCCGCGGCATCCATCACCACCTTTACCGCATTCGGATTAAATGCTTCTTCAGCATCGTGAATTGGCACCGCTAACGTCGCCATACCGCTGTCGCTGTTCGCCAGATTGTCTGCAACCTGACGCACTATCGCTGGCGGGATCATGGGCTCATCGCCCTGAATATTTACGATAATGGTATCGTCGCTAAAGGCGAATTTCTCAACAACCTCAGCAAGGCGTTCAGTACCGGAATGATGATCTTCACGCGTCATACAGACTTCACCACCGGCTGCTTTAACCGCGCGGGCCACATCCTGGTGATCGGTCGCCACAATGATACGCTCAGCGCCAGATTCACGCGCCCGCTCCAGGACATGGACAATCATCGGTTTGCCGTTAATATCCTGCAGCGGTTTGCCAGGCAGACGGGTAGAAGCAAAACGCGCCGGAATGATAACCACAAAACTCATGACTGGCTCTCTTCTGCAGCAAGCGAACGGGCTTCGGTTTCCAGCAACACGGGAATGCCGTCGCGCAGCGGGAAGGCCAGATTATCCAGTTTGCAGATCAGCTCTTGCTTATCCTGGCTGTAATACAGCTTACCGTTACAAACCGGACAGGCGATAATTTCAAGTAAACGATGATCCATGATTCCTCCAGATGGACCGAATAGATTCCGCAGCAGCATATCACAGCCTGGCTCAGGCGGCGTCAATTTCCCACCCCTGTCGTAGCCCGGTAAAGAGATCCGCCGGTCGCTGTCTGCAGACCACCTGTGTCATGTCCTGCCAGCGGGCAAAATCATCAATCGCCCGCTTTAGCCCCCTCTCCAGCCCCGACGTGACCTTCACGCCATTCTCCAGCCACAAAGCGATAATCTCCAGCACACCCGTTTTGCGATGCACTTTGCTATCCATCTTACCCACCAGTTTTCCCTGGTGCAGCAACGGTAAAACAAAATAGCCATACTGACGCTTTGACGCCGGCGTGTAGCACTCCAGGCGATAGTTAAAATTGAACAGCTGTTCTGCCCGTTTACGATCCCATACCACCGGATCGAACGGCGACAGCACGGCGCTATGAGTGGCTGTTAGCCTGCCGCCTGCCGCTGACTCCAGCTGTGACAGCACATCGCGATGAAGCCACATTTCACCCAACGCTTCCACATCCACCGGCACCACCAATCCCTCTTCCCGCCAGCTCGCCAGTTGCGTCATTAGGGAAGGCTGGCGCAAACGATAATAATCCGCCAGCCATTGCGGACGAAAAATCCCCAGACTACGGGCGCTGTTGCGCAGCATTATCGCTTCAGCCTGCGTCTGCGAAAGTCCGTCCCGTTTATCATCCCAGTGGGGCATTACCCGCTGCGTTAAATCGTAAACCCGTTGAAAATTGCGACGTTCGATAACCATCACTTTACCGGCGGTAAACAAGCCTTCAAGATGGCGTTTGTGCGGTTTCCACGCCCACCACCCGCTGGCGCCTTTACGCGGGTGCCCGAAATCTGCCGAGCGGACCGGGCCATTTTCAGCAATATGGTTCAGGAGTTCCTGAATACCTGCAGCATGCTCGATCATCCACTCTTTGGGATACTTCCATCCCATGTTATCCGGCATCAGCATCCGGTGGCGAACAAGGGAAAAGTCGCTTCGCGGTAAAAAGCAGGCTTCATGGGCCCAGTATTCCATTAACTCACCTGCGCGTAATGACTCATCCAGCCAGACTTGCGGGTAATGACCCAGACGGCTAAAAAGTACAAGGTATGGACTACGGGCGACAACGTTGATGGTATCGATTTGCAGCAAAGACATTTGCTGAATAATCCGCAGAATATCTTCGGGCCGCGCACGGCGACGGGGCTTTTTCAGTAGCCCCTGAGCGGCAAGGTGGAGATGGCGGGCTTCTTGTAGCGAGAGGGACAATACCGACATGCAGGTTCTCCGTTAAGGGGCCAGTGCAGCGGTATAACAAAATTAGCGTTGCGCCAGCGTAACTAAGTCCGTGAGCAACCGCTGCGCGCGTTCGTCAGCCATTATGGCGTCAACAGGCAAATACCACCAGTTTGCCTGAGCAAATTTCCGGCATTTTACCGCATCTTTTTCGGTCATCAGCAGCGTTTGCTGCGACGTTGCCAGCGCGGCGACGTCGCGCGGCTGCAATGCCTGATGGTCGGCTAAAGCCACTGCTTTCACCGGCTGTACGCCACAGCTTTCGAGCGTGGCGAAAAAACGCGGGGGATGGCCGATCCCCGCCATTGCCACCACATTTTCCAACCTGGCGACATCCCGTTGTTCAGCAGTCAGCAAATTCACAGCCTGTCCGGGACGAAGCTGCATTGGAATTTCGCCAGAACGCGGGAGACCGCCATTAACGATAACCGCATCGACGCTGTGCAAACGCGAGGCACGTTCACGCATCGGCCCGGCAGGCAGCCACCAGCCGTTGCCAAAACGGCGCACGCCATCAATCACTACGATTTCTTTGTCGCGCGCCAGCCTGTAGTGCTGCAGACCATCATCAGTAATGATGATCTGCAGATCGTTGCCTGCAAGCAAGGCCTGGACCGCATCGCTGCGAGACGGTGAGACGGCCACCGGCGCGCCGGTACGCTGATAAATCAGCACCGGCTCATCACCCGCTTCAGCAGTATCGGTATCCGCATTCAGCAATAGTGGATAGCTCGCCGCTTTACCGCCATAACCGCGTGAAACCACGCCGACACGAATACCGCGCTGCCGGAGTTGTTCCACTAACCAGATAACAACCGGCGTTTTGCCATTACCGCCAGCGGTGAGGTTTCCCACCACCACGACCGGTATCGGCGCTCGCCAGGCTTTTCGCCATCCTCGTTTATAGCTAAGCCGTATTAACCCGCTCACCAGGCCATATAGCCAGGAGAGCGGCAGTAACAACCGCCATAAGGGCGACTCACCGGACCAGATGCGAGCAATCATGCGCCAAATTGCATCTTATGCAGTTGGGCATAAACACCCTTGTGCTCAAGCAGATCGGTATGGCTGCCGCGTTCGACGATCTGACCGTCCTCCACAACCACGATTTCATCAGCCTGCTCAATCGTCGACAAGCGGTGAGCAATCACCAGCGAAGTGCGGTTTTTCTGCAGCTCGTCCAGCGCAGCCTGAATGGCGCGCTCGGATTCGGTATCCAGCGCCGAGGTGGCTTCATCGAGAATCAGAATCGGGCTGTTGCGCAGCAGCGCACGCGCAATAGCAATACGCTGGCGCTGACCGCCGGAGAGCATCACGCCGTTTTCGCCGATGATGGTATCAAGTCCATGGTCCATTTTATTGATAAAATCCATGGCATAAGCCATACGCGCCGCTTCTTCAATCTGCTCACGGCTGTACTCTTCAGTGCGCGCATAAGCAATGTTGTTAGCCACGGTATCGTTGAAAAGATGGACGTTTTGCGACACCAGCGCAACCTGATCGCGCAGGGAGCTCAGCGTGTATTCCCGCAGATCGTGGCCATCCAGCGTAATCTGGCCGTCATTAACATCATAGAAACGCGTAATAAGGCTGGCGATAGTCGACTTACCTGAGCCCGAACGGCCAACCAGCGCCACGGTTTTCCCTTCCGGGATAGTCAGATCGATGTTGCGCAGCGCAGCGACTTCGCGCCCCGGGTATTTGAAGGTGACGTTTTTAAATTCGAGGTTGCCCTTCGCACGATCAATCACCAGCGTGCCTTCGTCTTTCTCTTGTTCAGAGTCAAGTATAGCGAACAGCGTCTGACAAGCAGCCATCCCGCGCTGGAACTGAGCGTTAACGTTGGTCAACGATTTCAACGGACGCATCAGCGCAATCATCGAGGAGAAGACAACGGTGATCGTCCCGGCGGTCAACGTCTCCATTACGCTCGGGAAGCTCGCCGCATAGAGAACAAAAGCCAGGGCCAAAGAGGCGATCAGCTGAATAATCGGATCGGAGATTGAAGATGCTGACACCATTTTCATTCCCTGCAGGCGCATTTTGTTGCTGACCTTATCAAAACGTTTAGTTTCGACCGCCTGCCCGCCAAACATCAGCACTTCTTTATGCCCTTTCAGCATTTGCTCCGCGCTGGTGGTCACCTGCCCCATAGTATTCTGCATATTCTTGCTAATATTACGAAAACGCTTCGATACCACACGAATAGCGATCGAGACAATCGGCGCCAGGACGATCAGAATCACCGACAGTTGCCAACTGTAATAGAACATCATCGCGAACAGGCCAATAATCGATGCGCCTTCACGCACGACGGTGATCAGCGCGCTGGATGAGGAGGATGCAACCTGCTCAGAGTCATAGGTAATACGTGATAACAGCGTACCTGTGGACTGTTTGTCAAAGAAGGCGACCGGCATTCCCATCATATGACTAAATAAGCGGCGGCGCATCGTCATCACGACTTTACCGGAAACCCACGAGATACAGTAACTCGAAACGTAGCTGGTAATGCCGCGCAGAACCATTAACCCGATGACCACCAGCGGCATCCATATCAGCACTGAGCGCTCTGTTTTACCAAAACCATCATCCAATAACGGTTTAAGAAGCGATAGCATGAAGGTATCACTAGCCGCGTTAAGCACTAACGCTACCGCCGCAACGATTAGCCCGAGCTTAAACGGCGCTATAATCGGCCAGAGTCGGCGGAAGGTCTGCCACGTGGAAAGATCTTGATCGTTCTGCATTCAATAAACCAGCTTGTGTTGAAATAGCCGCATATTCTACCCGTTCTACGTCTTCCCGCCAAACCACTGATGATACCAACGCGGTAAAACTTGATCCCGTAAGCTATAGATATGCCAGTCGGTTAAAGAAAAAACGACCGTGATTTGCCCTTGATGCGCAGTGTCAAACCATTGATAACCTTGATTCTGGTAACGCTGAATCACTTTCGCTGATGGCATACGCCATGCGTTATAGCGCGAAACGGAAGCAAGCGCCGCCTTCCCGCCAACGCGACGCAACAAGCCCGCTCCCGACGACGTATTACTGCCATGATGCGGAACCTGAATGAGTGTAGACGCAAGATGTTGCCAGTAGCGGCTCATCATTGCCTGCTCCGCAGGCGCTTCAATATCTCCGGTCAGCAGAATACTGTGCTTACCGTCATCAATTCGTACCACGCAGGAGCGATCATTTCCCTGGGTTGTCGTACCAGGCAGCGGCCAGATAACGCGGATAGTTAATCCTCGCCACTGCCAGCTCTCACCGCGCTGACACGCTAAATGGCCTTCCCAACCTAACGGGCTGCGCACCCAGATATTGGGCCATGCTTTTAGTACAGAATTGAGTCCACCGCGGTGATCGAGGTGCTCGTGGCTGAGAACGATCCCCTCCAGTTGCAAATGATGCCAGCGCAGCCAGGGAAGAATAATCTGTTGGCCGCTGTCGCCGCCCGGCCAGGCAAGCCCGGTATCATAGAGCAGCGCCGCACCCTGCCGTTCAATAACCATAGCCAGCCCCTGTCCCACATCCAGCATTGTAACGCGCCATTCATCCGCCGGAATACTGCGCCAGAAAGGCCGGCTTAACAGGACCAGACAACTCAAACAGAGTGCCGGCAATGTACGCCAGACCTGAAAACGCCATGCGATCAACGCCAGCCACGGCAGTATGCTTATCCCCAGCCAACGCGCATCCAGACTCAGCCAGCCGGGTGGTAATTGGCGTAATGACCAGAATAGCGCGGCAAGAATATGGTCGGCTAAATGCCATATCGCCATCTCAATGATCAACGGCCCGCAAAGATGTAATAGCATTGCCGCCAGAATCAACGGCACGACGACAAAGGTCACAAGGGGTACAGCAATAAGGTTGGCAATCACGGAAGTCAAACTGATGCCGTGAAAGAGCATAATCTGTACAGGGGCAAGCAGAAACATTAATCCGACCTGCAAATGGCCTAATCCGAGACTTTGGCGCAATAGCCAGTGCCTTGCGCAATGCGGCATCGGCGCCAGTTGATACCAGAAGATAAGCGCGGCAACAGCAAATGCCGATAGCCAAAGGCTCTCGGATAAAACCGCCAGCGGATCGGCAAACAGAATTGCGCCAAGACAGCAGCCCCATATTTGCCATGGCGACCAGCGTTTTCCTGACAGGCGTAGCGCGCAGCCAACGGCTAATGCGATGCTGGTGCGCAGGGCGGGAGGCTGCATGCCGGTTAACCAGGCGTAAAATAAAGCGCATGCCAGACCGGTCAGTAACGGTGCTCGCCAGCCAAGCCAGCGGCACGGAAAAAAGAATTGTGCACCTCTGAGCAGCAGCCAGCCCAGAGAAGCCCCTAATGCGATATGTAAGCCGGAAATCGCCATCAGGTGCGATGTACCGGTTTCCTGCATCAGGGCGTTAATCTCGCGGGGCACGGCCAGACGTTCCCCCATACCCAGGCCCAACATTACCGATTGCCACGGTAGCGCAGTTAGCCGCCGTTTTAACGATGCAAGATAGCGTGCCCGCAAACTACAGCGCTTGTCGCGTACTTCAGCGGAGAGAAATCGTCCGGTTAACGGCCGATGCTGTGCCAGTGCATAGCGTTGGCTATCGAACCCGCCGTCGTTAAGCTGCCCATGAACCGGACGCATGCGTAGCCGCATTGCCCATACCTGACCTGCGCAGGGCGGTTCCGGTAAAGCGTTGCCATAAAGGCTTACTCCTGGCGCGGGAAACAATCGCCGTCCATCCAGCCGTATAATCTTGCCCTGATGAGTTGTCTGCCCGTCTGTTGCAGTCAGCTCAATTTCAACCTGCCTGTTTCCGCCGGTTAACGCCTCCGTGGACCACAGGATCTGTCGGGCGCTAAGAATTCCCCAGAGCCAAAATAGCGTTATTAGCACCGCATATTTCGTCGCTTTACAGCGATATTGTGCAATAAGTAAAGCAAGAACAAAGATCCCCCAGATGAGAGATTTTTCCGGTAAGGCAGGCATCCAGAGTAGCGGCAGGATGCCGATAATCACACAGCCAGCAAGTTGTGGTAAACGCATTAACACCTCCCCGTTAGCGGAAGTGTTACTGTAAATAGAGGCGCGCGTCTCTCAGGAGGAAGATAATCTGTATCGCGTTATCCGGAGAATTGACGCCGTTACCGAAAAGCGAACGACATTTTGCGAGGTGAATCATAAAGGCACAAAAAAAGCACCCGCAGGTGCTTTTTTAACGTCTAAGTATGTTGTCGCTGCTCAGCGAAACTTACCCTTCATAAATATTGGCGCGGTCGCGTAATTCTTTGCCTGGCTTAAAATGTGGAACGTATTTACCTTCCAGTTCAACTTTGTCGCCAGTTTTTGGGTTACGCCCGGTGCGGGGTGCTCGATAGTGCAAAGAGAAGCTGCCGAAACCGCGGATTTCAATGCGCTCACCCTGAGCCAGCGTTGAGGCCATATGCTCCAGCATTTCTTTAACAGCATCTTCCACTGCTTTCGCAGGAATATGGGATTGCTGGCTGGCAAGTCTTTCTATCAATTCTGACTTGGTCATTATTCCTCCGGTTTCCTTTCAGGCAAAATTAGCTAACAGCTTAAACAAGGGCGGCCGTAGCCGCCCTTTGTCATTGATTACAGGACGAATCCCGTAATCTGTCAAGTAAACTCGTCATAATTCAGGTTGTTGTAACCCGAAAGACTCAGATTACTCGCCTTTAGCTGCTTTGAAAGCTTCAGCCATTGCGTTGTTGGAGAAGTTTGCATCTTCCTGTTTGTTAACAGTTGCGATTGCATCTTTCTCATCAGCTTCATCTTTAGCACGAACAGACAGGCTGATTGCACGGTTTTTACGATCAACGCCAGTGAATTTAGCTTCAACGTTGTCGCCTACGCTCAGAACCAGAGTGGCATCTTCAACACGGTCACGGGAAGCTTCAGAAGCGCGCAGGTAGCCTTCAACGCCATCAGCCAGTTCTACGGTTGCGCCTTTAGCGTCAACTGCAGTCACTTTACCGTTAACGATTGCACCTTTCTTGTTCAGCGCAACCCAGTTGTTGAACGGATCTTCTGCGAGCTGTTTAACGCCCAGAGAGATACGCTCACGCTCTGCGTCAACCTGCAGAACAACTGCTGCGATTTCGTCGCCTTTTTTGTATTCACGAACGGCTTCTTCGCCTGCAACGTTCCAGGAGATGTCAGACAGGTGAACCAGGCCATCGATGCCGCCGTCCAGGCCGATGAAGATACCGAAGTCAGTGATAGACTTGATTTTACCTTCAACACGGTCGCCCTTGTTGTGGGTTTCCGCGAACTGCTGCCACGGGTTGTTTTTGCACTGTTTCAGGCCGAGGGAGATACGACGACGTTCTTCGTCGATATCCAGAACCATAACTTCCACTACATCGCCAACGTTAACAACTTTGGACGGGTGGATGTTTTTGTTGGTCCAGTCCATTTCGGAAACGTGAACCAGGCCTTCAACGCCTTCTTCGATTTCAACGAAGCAGCCGTAGTCGGTCAGGTTGGTCACGCGACCGGTCAGTTTGGTCCCTTCCGGATAACGTTTAGCGATAGCGACCCACGGATCTTCGCCCAGCTGTTTCAGGCCCAGAGATACACGAGTACGTTCGCGATCGAACTTCAGCACTTTAACAGTGATTTCGTCGCCAACGTTTACGATTTCGCTCGGATGCTTAACGCGTTTCCACGCCATATCAGTGATGTGCAACAGGCCATCAACGCCGCCCAGATCAACGAATGCACCGTAGTCAGTGAGGTTCTTAACGATACCTTTAACTTCCATGCCTTCCTGCAGGTTTTCCAGCAGCTGATCGCGCTCTGCGCTGTTTTCCGATTCGATAACGGCACGACGGGAAACAACAACGTTGTTACGTTTCTGGTCCAGCTTGATGACTTTGAATTCAAGCTCTTTGCCTTCCAGGTGCAGCGTATCGCGCACCGGACGAACGTCTACCAGAGAACCTGGCAGGAACGCACGAATACCATTCAGCTCAACAGTGAAGCCACCTTTAACTTTGCCGTTGATAACACCGACCACAGTTTCAGCATCTTCGTAAGCTTTTTCCAGCGTGATCCAGGCTTCGTGACGTTTAGCTTTTTCACGGGACAGCAGGGTTTCACCGAAGCCGTCTTCTACTGCATCGAGAGCAACGTCAACTTCGTCACCCACCTGGATTTCCAGCTCGCCCTGGGCGTTTTTGAACTGCTCTGCCGGAATGGCGGACTCAGATTTCAGACCGGCGTCAACCAGCACTACGTCTTTGTCGATAGCAACAACAACACCACGAACGATGGAACCCGGACGGGTTTCGATTTCTTTTAAGGATTCTTCAAACAGTTGAGCAAAAGATTCAGTCATGTTTAATCTTCAGGTTAATATTAACGTCCACCTGGCTCCGTGCCGGATGGGGTTGTTTCACATACCCGCCGTCAATCCATTGCAGCGGGGGTACTGCTAAATCGGTCGCACTTAAGCGAGCGCCAGTTTTTCGCGCGCATATTGTAGCGCTTTTTCAATCACTTGCTCGATGTTTAGTTCCGTCGAATCAAGAACTAACGCATCAGCAGCCGGGACAAGCGGGGCGACTGCGCGATTACGATCGCGGTCATCACGCTCTTTTATCTCGGATAAAAGGCGATCAAAGTTAACACTAATGCCCTTTTCCTGCAACTGAAGCATACGGCGGCGCGCACGTTCTTGCGCGGAAGCATCAAGGAAAATTTTCACCGGCGCATCCGGAAATACGACGGTTCCCATATCGCGTCCATCGGCAATCAGGCCGGGCAAGTCACGGAAAGCACGTTGCCGACGCAACAATGCCTCTCGCACCCGAGGGAAAGCCGCCACTTTTGAGGCGGTATTCGCCACTTCCTGCGTGCGAATCTCAGCGCTAACGTCTTCACCTTCAAGGATGACTTCCAGGCTGCCGTCAGTGGAAATAAAGCGAACATCCAGGTGCGCAGCCAGCGGCACCAGCGCGTCTTCAGATTCGATATCAACATGATGATGCAGCGCAGCGAGGGCAAGGACGCGATAAATCGCCCCTGAATCCAGCAAATGCCAGCCCAGCGTTTCCGCCATTGCCTTACACAACGTGCCTTTGCCCGCACCGCCAGGCCCATCAATGGTGATTACCGGAACAGTTGCCGTCATCTTTTTCTCCTTCAGCAAGGCGCGTAACTCTATAAATAAACGCAGCGCATTATACGCATCTATACGACGGAAAGTGAGCATTGCTTGCAAATTACGGACAACAGGAAATCCAGCGCGGAATAATGACTCAATTATAGCGGCTGACAGAACATCAGCCGGAAAGGCGACGAAGTTTTACTTTTCTCAGCAATTATGCGCCCGCAAAGATGGCATGGGGGACCTTTCGTGCTTGTCCCCCATTGCCCCGCTATTGCGCTGACGGGCTGGTGAGCGGTACCGCTTTACTCCAGACTTATCTGGTCGCTGAAGTTCATAAAAAA
Organism: Klebsiella sp. KE9456; assembly: GCF_043832615.1. Taxonomy (NCBI): domain Bacteria; kingdom Pseudomonadati; phylum Pseudomonadota; class Gammaproteobacteria; order Enterobacterales; family Enterobacteriaceae; genus Klebsiella; species Klebsiella sp. KE9456. The sequence goes on along the minus strand of NZ_JBDYQK010000006.1, from coordinate 78,230 downwards.
TAATTCAGCGCAATCAGGCCAGCGTACTGATTCGCGCCAGTTGCTCGAAGTAATCAGGGAAAGTTTTCGCCGTACACTTCGGGTCGAGGATAGTTACCGGCGTGTCGGAAAGCGCCACCAGCGAGAAGCACATCGCCATACGGTGGTCGTTATAGGTGCCGATTTCAGCAAACTGCAATTTCGTCGGCGGAGTGATACGGATGTAATCCTCCCCTTCTTCCACTTCCGCGCCCACTTTACGCAGTTCCGTCGCCATCGCAAACAAACGATCGGTTTCTTTGACGCGCCAGTTGTAGATATTGCGCAGCGTGGTAGTGCCTTTGGCAAACAGCGCGGCGGTCGCAATCGTCATCGCCGCATCCGGAATATGGTTCATATCCATATCGACAGCGTTCAGTTCGCCACGCGTGCAGGCAATAAAATCATCGCCCCAGATAACGGTTGCGCCCATTTTCTCCAGCACATCGGCAAAGCGAATATCGCCCTGCATACTGTTACGGCCAATCCCCGTCACTTTCACCGTTCCGCCTTTAATGGCGCCTGCGGCAAGGAAATAAGAAGCAGATGACGCGTCGCCTTCCACCAGATATTGACCCGGTGAACGATACTGCTGTGCGCCTTGCACCACAAAACGCTGATAATTCTGGTTCTCAACCTCAACGCCGAATGTTTTCATCAGGTTCAGCGTGATGTCGATATACGGTTTTGACACCAGGTCGCCTTTAATTGCGATTGTCGTATCCTGCGGCGCCAGCGGCGCGGTCATCAACAGCGCGGTGAGAAACTGGCTGGAAACGCTACCGTCGACTTCAACCTGGCCGCCGTTGAAACCGCCGCGCAGGCGCAAAGGCGGATAATTTTCCTGTTCCAGATAATCAATTTTCGCCCCCCCCTGACGCAGCGCATCAACCAGGTGACCAATCGGTCGCTCTTTCATCCGCGGCTCGCCGGTTAACACAATATCATTGTTCCCAAGACATAGTGCCGCCGCCAGCGGACGCATCGCGGTTCCGGCATTGCCGAGAAACAGTTCTAATGCTTTCCCCGCCTGCAAGGGGCCGCCGTTACCGGTGACTTCGCAGCGAGTGCGATCGGATGACAAATTGTAATGAACTCCCAGAGCGCTAAGGGCATTCAGCATGTGGCGGACGTCGTCGCTGTCCAGCAAATTAGTCAGCACCGTCGTGCCTCCCGCTAATGCCGCCAGCAACAGGGCACGGTTAGAAACACTTTTGGACCCGGGCAGGTTAATCGTGCCATCTACGCGTGCAATGGGTTGTAACGTCAGGGATTCCATTAAACTCAACTCTCAAACAAACAGAATAAAAACCCCGCAGACCGGCTGCGGGGGATGAAAAACGGGGCAGCGATCAACCGTGACGGCGTTCGAAGTCCAGCATAAAGTCAGTCAGTGCCTTCACGCCCGCCAGCGGCATTGCGTTGTAGATGGAGGCGCGCATGCCGCCCACGACGCGGTGGCCTTTCAGCGCATGCAAACCAGCGGCGAAAGACTCTTCGAGGAACAATTTGTCAAGAGCGCCGTCCGCCAACTGGAACGGTATGTTCATGCGCGAGCGGTTTCCGGCGGCGACCTCATTGCGATAGAAATCACTGTTATCAATCACGCCATACAGTAAGTCGGCTTTCTGTTGGTTGATTTTATCCATTGCGGCAACACCGCCCTGCTCTTTCAGCCATTTAAACACCAGACCAGACAGATACCAGGCAAATGTCGGCGGCGTGTTAAACATCGAATCATTCTCAGCCAGAATGGAATAGTCGAGAATCGACGGACAGGCTACGTTAGCTTTACCCAGCAGATCGTCGCGCACGATAACCAGCGTCAAACCTGCGGGACCAATGTTTTTCTGCGCGCCCGCGTAGATCACGCCATAGCGGCTAACGTCAATTTGCCGCGACAAAATAGTCGACGAGAAATCCGCCGTGACAATCACATCGTTGCCAAAATTCGGGGTTTCATCAATAGCAATACCGTCGATGGTTTCATTCGGGCAGTAATGCAGATACGCGGCTCCCGGCGTCAGTTGCCATTCACTCATCGGCTTAACCGCGCGCAGACCGTCAACCGTAGTTTTAGCGTCAATCACGTTCGGATTGCAGTATTTACGCGCTTCTTTTACCGCGCTGGCCGCCCAGTAACCGGCATCAACATAATCTGCAGCGGTTTTATCGCCCAACAGGTTCAGCGGAACGCCAGCAAACTGCCCGCGCCCTCCCCCGTGGCAGAATAATACTTTGTAGTTGGAAGGGATATTAAGCAGGGAGCGAAAATCCTGTTCCGCTTCTTCCGCCACCTTAATGAACTCTTTACTACGGTGGCTAATTTCCATCACCGAAGTTCCCAAACCGTTCCAGTCACACAGTTCTTGCTGAGCCTGTTTGAGTACTTCCGCCGGCAGCATTGCCGGGCCTGAACTGAAGTTATAGACCTGAGCCATTTCCCCTCACCACTTGCTATGTTATTTACCCGCGAACCGTCGCGGGCATAAGTTATTCCTGTGGCTATCGGTTTTATCATTCAGTGACACACACCGCAATGGCTAAAACTGAGACGCAGAGAAATGCAGCCGCCTCCGGACAAAAGAATCTGCCAGCCCGACGTCATAAAACCGACATAATTGCTGTCAGGTAACTCTTTTTGCGCGACTGACCTTTGACCATTCTGCATTTGCGCAGCGTGGACATAATTGTTTATCACCGGCCCGCAGACTAAGAATCGCGCTACAGCGAACACAGGCATACTCGTCATTTCGGGGAATGGTGGTAAAACGTTCGTTAAAACGTGAAGGTAGAATGGAAAGCCCGGCCTTAACATCCTCATCGGCATAATAATAAAGGCTAATTTGGCCGTTGGTTTCCAGAATGGCCAATCTGACCTGTCCCAGTTGTTCAACCCCGCTAATCCGCAGTTCCATAAAAAACTCAAACTCGGTCATGTTTTCTGCCCGCAGTTTTTCCCATGCCAGCTCGCCGTTTTCGACGATCACAATTGGCTTACCTTCGAGTAAATCTTCCAGCGTTTCGCTATGGCCCATCAGCCACATAATCAATCGGTACAATATTGCGAGGGTAATAAAAACCACCAACACCGGTAGCATGGGGACATCGTCGTAGAACGCGACGTCACCCGCCGCTGATCCAAGAGTCAGAATGATCAATACTTCAAACAGCGACATCTGGCGAACGCCGCGCCGCCCGGTTATTTTCAGGAAAATAAATACCAGTACGAAGGTATAAAGGCTGCGTAACGCCACCTCGGCCAGAAAGTCTACAGGCACTTTATCAAGCGCCATACGATGCCAGTCAAATGTCTTCATGGTTACCGCCTGAGCAGTTGTTAAGTCATCTTAAGCATAGCCAGACGATGGAGATGGCACCTGCCATCTAAAACCCGTATCATTGCGCGCTTTCCGTACGATAAAAGTGACTGCCATGACTCAAACATTTATTCCCGGCAAAGATGCCGCCCTGGAAGATTCCATCGCTCGCTTCCAGCAGAAGTTGCTCGACCTCGGATTTGATATTGAAGAGGCCTCATGGCTCAACCCGGTGCCGCACGTCTGGTCAGTGCATATCCGCGATAAAGAGTGCGCCCTGTGTTTCACTAACGGCAAAGGCGCGACCAAAAAAGCCGCGCTGGCTTCAGCGCTCGGAGAATACTTTGAGCGTCTCTCCACTAACTACTTCTTTGCCGATTTCTGGCTGGGCGACACTATCGCCAACGGCCCTTTTGTTCACTACCCGAATGAAAAATGGTTCCCGTTAACCAATGATGACGCCGTGCCGGAAGGGCTGCTGGATGCCCGCCTGCGCGCGTTCTACGATCCTGACGATCAGTTAACCGCCAGCATGCTGGTCGATTTGCAGTCAGGTAATGACGATCGCGGCGTCTGCGGTCTGCCGTTCACCCGTCAGTCCGATGGCGAGACGGTCTACATTCCGATGAATATCGTTGGCAACCTGTACGTCTCTAACGGGATGTCCGCGGGCAATACCCGCAACGAAGCCCGCGTTCAGGGCCTGTCAGAAGTATTTGAGCGCCATATTAAAAACCGTATTATCGCCGAAAGCATCAGCCTGCCGGAGATTCCGGCAGAAGTGATGGCGCGCTATCCGGGCGTTGTAGAATCGATCAATAAGCTGGAGGCGGAAGGCTTCCCGATTTTCGCCTACGACGGTTCGCTGGGCGGTAAATATCCGGTGATCTGCGTAGTGCTGTTTAACCCAACTAACGGCACCTGCTTCGCCTCCTTCGGCGCGCATCCTGATTTCGGCGTGGCGCTTGAACGTACCGTCACCGAATTGCTGCAGGGCCGCAGCCTGAAAGATCTCGATGTCTTCACGCCTCCCACCTTCGATGATGAAGAAGTGGCTGAACATGCGAACCTTGAAACCCACTTTATCGATTCCAGCGGCCTGATCTCGTGGGATATGTTTAAGCAGGATGCCGACTACCCGTTTGTGGACTGGAGCTTCTCCGGCACCACGGATGAAGAGTTCGCCACCCTGATGGCTATCTTTAAGGAAGAAGATAAAGACGTTTATATCGCCGATTACGAACATCTGGGCGTCTACGCCTGCCGGATCATCGTCCCGGGTATGTCCGATATCTACCCGGCGGAAGATCTCTGGCTGGCAAATAACAATATGGGCGCGCATCTGCGAGAAACCCTTCTTTCCCTGCCGGGAAGCGAGTGGGAAAAAGAAGATTATCTGGCGCTTATTGAACAGATAGATGACGAAGGCCTTGATGATTTCACCCGCGTACGTGAACTGCTGGGCCTGGCGACCGGTAAAGACAACGGCTGGTATACGCTGCGCATCGGTGAACTGAAAGCGATGCTGGCGCTGGCGGGCGGCGATATTGAACAGGCATTGATCTGGACCGAGTGGACCATGGAATTCAACGCCTCAATCTTTAGCGCCGAACGCTCCAACTACTACCGCTGCCTGCAAACCTTACTGCTGCTGAGCCTGGAAGAGGAGCGCCAGCCGCTGCAATACCTGAACGCTTTTGTCCGCATGTACGGCGCCGAAACGGTTGAGGCCGCCAGCGCCGCGCTCAGCGGTGAAGCGCCATTCTATGGCTTACAGGCCATTGACGGCGATCTGCGGGCTTTCCCGGCTCATCAGTCATTGCTGAAGGCCTATGAAAAGCTACAGCGCGCAAAAACTACCTTCTGGAGTAAATAAGCATTCATTTGCAGCCCAGAAAACATGCCTTGTGGGGGCGGCGACGCCCCTTTTTTTTAACTTTTCCCACCTGCTTTGCATTATTTGTATCAATAAAGTTAATTAGTGGTGAGAAATAATAAAACAACACGCAAATATTGTTAATTTTAATAAAAATACCCCATTTTAATTAACCGAAAAACGGGAGCAAAATGAAAAAAATCAACATTATTTGTAAATTTTAAAATTTATTTTTTAATTAAAAAACAATAAGTTAATATCATTTACAGCCTATTCCACACACTAAAAAGGCCTATAGTTCCGGCCGGATATGATCTATATCAAATTCCCTTCTATAATGCTTTGTTAGTATCTCACCGCCAACTTACATAAAGAGAGAGTTAGTGTGAAAGCTGACAACCCTTTTGATCTTTTACTTCCTGCCGCAATGGCGAAAGTCGCCGAAGAAGCAGGTGTCTATAAAGCGACAAAACATCCGATAAAGACGTTTTATCTGGCTATCACCGCAGGTGTCTTCATCTCTATCGCTTTTGTTTTCTATATTACAGCAACAACCGGCACTGCCGGGATGCCTTTTGGTGTTGCCAAACTGATTGGGGGTATCTGCTTCTCACTGGGTTTGATTCTTTGCGTTATTTGCGGTGCCGACCTGTTCACCTCAACCGTACTTATCGTTGTCGCGAAAGCCAACGGGAGAATTACGTGGGGTCAACTGGCGAAAAACTGGCTCAATGTCTATGTTGGTAACCTGATTGGCTGCTTACTCTTTGTGTTGCTAATGTGGCTTTCAGGCGAATATATGGTTGCCAACGGTCAGTGGGGACTTAACGTCTTGCAAACCGCCGACCACAAAATGCACCATACTTTTATTGAAGCCGTATGCCTGGGTATCCTGGCAAACCTGATGGTCTGCCTTGCAGTATGGATGAGTTACTCTGGCCGCAGCCTGATGGATAAAGCCATGATTATGGTTTTACCGGTGGCAATGTTTGTTGCCAGCGGATTTGAGCATAGTATCGCGAACATGTTTATGATCCCGATGGGCATCATCACTCGCGACTTTGCGAGTCCGGAGTTCTGGACCGCTGTTGGTTCAACCCCGGAAAATTTCTCTCACCTGACCGTCATGAATTTCATCACTGATAACCTGATTCCGGTAACTATCGGGAACATCATCGGCGGTGGTTTACTGGTTGGGTTGACATACTGGGTGATTTACCTGCGTGGCGATAACCATCACTAAAGGTTGTTTCAGGCAGTAAATAAAAAATCCACTTAAGAAGGTAGGTGTTACATGTCCGAGCTTAATGAAAAGTTAGCCACAGCCTGGGAAGGTTTTGCGAAAGGTGACTGGCAGAACGAAGTCAACGTCCGCGACTTCATCCAGAAAAACTATACCCCGTACGAAGGTGATGAGTCCTTCCTGGCTGGCGCAACTGACGCGACCACCAAGCTATGGGACAGCGTAATGGAAGGCGTTAAACAGGAAAACCGCACTCACGCGCCTGTTGACTTTGACACCTCCGTTGCTTCCACCATCACTGCTCATGACGCTGGCTACATTAATAAGGCGCTTGAGAAAATCGTTGGTCTGCAGACTGAAGCACCGCTGAAACGTGCGATTATCCCGTTTGGCGGTATCAAAATGGTTGAAGGTTCCTGCAAAGCGTACAATCGCGAACTGGACCCGATGCTGAAAAAAATCTTCACTGAATACCGTAAAACACACAACCAGGGCGTGTTCGATGTTTATACGCCGGACATCCTGCGTTGCCGTAAATCCGGTGTTCTCACCGGTCTGCCGGATGCCTATGGCCGCGGCCGTATCATCGGCGACTACCGTCGCGTTGCGCTGTACGGTATCGACTACCTGGCGAAAGACAAATTCGCGCAGTTTACCTCTCTGCAGTCCGATCTGGAGAATGGCGTAAACCTGGAAGCGACTATCCGTCTGCGTGAAGAAATCGCTGAACAGCACCGCGCTCTGGGTCAGATTAAAGAGATGGCGGCTAAATATGGCTGCGATATCTCTGGTCCGGCTACCAACGCTCAGGAAGCAATTCAGTGGACTTACTTCGGCTACCTGGCTGCCGTTAAATCTCAGAACGGCGCGGCCATGTCCTTCGGCCGTACCTCCAGCTTCCTGGATATCTTCATCGAACGTGACCTGAAAGCCGGTAAAATTACCGAGCAAGAAGCACAGGAAATGATTGACCACCTGGTCATGAAACTGCGTATGGTGCGTTTCCTGCGTACTCCGGAATACGATGAACTGTTCTCCGGCGACCCGATCTGGGCAACTGAATCCATCGGCGGTATGGGCGTTGACGGCCGTACTCTGGTCACCAAAAACAGCTTCCGCTTCCTGAACACCCTGTACACCATGGGGCCGTCTCCGGAGCCGAACATCACCATTCTGTGGTCCGAAAAACTGCCGCTGAACTTCAAGAAATTCGCCGCTAAAGTATCCATCGATACCTCATCTCTGCAGTATGAGAACGATGACCTGATGCGTCCGGACTTCAACAACGACGACTACGCGATCGCTTGCTGCGTAAGCCCGATGATCGTTGGTAAACAAATGCAGTTCTTCGGTGCGCGTGCTAACCTGGCGAAAACCATGCTGTACGCCATCAACGGCGGCGTTGATGAAAAACTGAAAATGCAGGTTGGTCCGAAATCTGCCCCCATCAAAGGCGACGTTCTGAACTTCGACGAAGTGATGGAGCGTATGGATCACTTCATGGACTGGCTGGCGAAACAGTATGTCACCGCGCTGAACGTTATCCACTACATGCACGACAAATACAGCTACGAAGCCTCTCTGATGGCGCTGCACGACCGTGACGTTATCCGCACCATGGCGTGTGGTATCGCAGGTCTGTCCGTTGCTGCTGACTCCCTGTCCGCCATCAAATATGCGAAAGTGAAACCGATTCGTGACGAAGACGGCCTGGCTGTCGACTTCGAAATCGAAGGCGAATACCCGCAGTTTGGTAACAACGACTCTCGCGTTGATGACATGGCGGTTGACCTGGTGGAACGTTTCATGAAGAAAATTCAGAAACTGACCACTTACCGCGGCGCTATCCCGACTCAGTCTGTTCTGACCATCACCTCTAACGTTGTGTATGGTAAGAAAACCGGTAACACCCCGGATGGTCGTCGCGCTGGCGCGCCGTTCGGACCGGGTGCTAACCCAATGCACGGTCGTGACCAGAAAGGTGCCGTTGCCTCTCTGACCTCCGTTGCAAAACTGCCGTTTGCTTACGCGAAAGATGGTATCTCTTACACCTTCTCTATCGTGCCGAACGCACTGGGTAAAGACGATGAAGTGCGTAAAACCAACCTCGCGGGCCTGATGGATGGTTACTTCCACCATGAAGCGTCCATCGAAGGCGGTCAGCATCTGAACGTCAACGTTATGAACCGTGAAATGCTGCTCGACGCAATGGAAAACCCGGAAAAATATCCGCAGTTGACCATCCGCGTATCTGGCTACGCAGTACGTTTTAACTCTCTGACAAAAGAACAGCAGCAGGACGTTATCACCCGTACCTTCACTCAGACCATGTAATTGGTGTTACCCAATGGATTTCGGGTTGCATCACGGCGGCAAGTGAACGAATCCCGAAGAGCTTACGCCAGTAAGTGATTCGGGTAACTGAACGCAGCCAACAAAGATTCAACGTGAAAGACGAAGGGTATTGACTGAAATCGCACGGTAAAAAGCGTACAATAAAGGCTCCACGTAAGTGGGGCCTTTTTAACACCTAAGTCTCTTTCGGCAGCTATCTATACTCAATGGATGACTGCCAAAACAGACTCGACACAGTTAATAACTGTGCACTAACACGGCCCCGGACGGGCCGAATCTGGAGATATCACCGCAATGTCAACAATTGGCCGTATTCACTCCTTTGAATCCTGTGGCACCGTCGATGGCCCGGGGATCCGCTTCATTACTTTCTTTCAAGGCTGTCTGATGCGTTGTCTCTATTGCCATAATCGTGACACCTGGGATACCCACGCAGGCAGAGAGATAACCGTTGAAGAACTAATGAAAGAGGTCGTCACCTATCGCCATTTTATGAACGCGTCCGGCGGCGGCGTGACGGCATCCGGCGGTGAGGCCATTCTGCAGGCTGAATTTGTTCGCGACTGGTTCCGCGCCTGTAAGAAAGAAGGTATTCATACCTGTCTCGACACCAATGGCTTTGTGCGCCGTTACGATCCGGTGATCGATGAACTGCTGGAAGTCACTGACCTGGTGATGCTCGATCTCAAACAAATGAATGACGAAATCCATCAGAATCTGGTCGGCGTATCCAACCATCGCACGCTGGAGTTTGCCAGATACATCTCCGCAAAGGGAATTAAAACCTGGATTCGCTACGTTGTGGTGCCGGGCTGGTCTGACGATGACGACTCTGCTCATCGCCTCGGCGAATTTACCCGCGATATGGGTAACGTTGAAAAGATCGAACTACTGCCCTATCACGAATTGGGCAAACATAAATGGGTGGCGATGGGTGAAGAGTACAAGCTGGATGGCGTCCATCCGCCGAAAAAAGAGACCATGGAGCGCGTAAAGGGGATTCTCGAACTTTATGGTCATAAAGTCATGTACTAGGCTGTGTGTCCCGCAATAGGGCGGGACAATGCCCTGCACGGCATTCCCGATATACCCTGTGTGGCCAGGAATGCGTATTTTCCAGGGGATGGAGATCAGGACATAAAGTATTCCGACAACTTATTCGCCACGCTCTCAATCGAGAAAATCCGCTTCTGATGCGCTTTACGATATTCAGCATAGCGTTCATCCTGTTCTTCCAGCGCGTTAAGAATCCGATCAGCCACCATCATCGCCCCCGCAATTTCAGCAAATCCGGATTCCCCTTCCCCTTGCAACGCAACCGCCGCCTGAAGGTTCCAGTCGGACAAACGCGCCAATGGCGCAAACGTCCCGCGCGTCAGCGACAATATTTTCACCCCCTGCTGCTTTGCCATGGACAAAGCCTGCATCATATCCGCCGATGCCTGCTCGCTATGCACGACGATAATGCCGGTTTTTTGATTATCTGTTAACAACGGCATGGCGGCCGGATAGGAGCGATCGACAAAACTGGCCGCCTTCCCCATGTTGATTAAATTCATCTGCAGGAATAACGCCACCGGCACTGCGGTACCTACCGCATAAATCGCAATACTGTTCAGGCTATTAAGCCAGTCCGCCGCCGCTTTCAACTCCTGATTATCAACAATGGCATTACTGTCGCGGATGCTTGCCAGCACTGGAGCTATCTCTTCATTACCGCTGTCGTCCGAACGCGCGGCGCCCTGCTCCATCGCCAGCGCGGTTCGGAAATCCGAGAAACCTTTAAAACCAAAGGCCCGACAAAAACGGGTAATGCTCCCCTCACTGGTATCAATGGAATCGGCAAGTTCTGAGATCGTGTGTCGCATCACAAAGTCAGGATTTTCCGTAATGAAACGGCCAACTTTTTCCAGGATCGGGCTTAGTTCAGAAGCTCCGTTTCTTATGTTTATCAACAAATTAGTGTCTATCTGGCTCATATTTTGCCTTATTTGCTCAAAATGCAAACACAGTCACATCTTTCATTTCACCGCAAGGATAATAATTATTATCTCACATAAACAAATAAAAATAATTATTTTTACAAACAGGAGAACATCGAATGAAAGGTCTCATCGTCTGCCGTACCGGTATGGGCAGTTCCTTAATGCTCAAAATAAAAGCGCAAAAAATTATCGACAAACACGGCTGGGATATCGAACTGGAACACGATGTCCTCTCAGGTCTGCGCACCTGGCAAGATATTGATTTCGTCATCACTATGCGCGATCTCACCGAGGAAGTCGAAGCCGCCGGATTCAGGGCGGTCGGCATCACCGATCTGATGAACAGCGAAGAAATGGAATCTGCGCTCACTGACATCGTTCAAAGCAACTAACCTCTCCCGGAGGCAATATGGATTTCCTCAGATTTATTGTATTCGACATTCTGGGTGTAACCCCACTTTTAGTTGGCTTTATTGCATTAATCGGCCTGTTAATTCAACGTAAGCCGATTGAAAAAGTCCTTTCTGGCACCTTCAAAACCATTGTCGGCTTCCTGGTTTTTGCCGGAGGCGCAGGTCTGGCGGTGACCTCTCTGGGTAATTTCCAAACGTTATTCAGCGATGGATTTGGCCTGAAGGGCGTGATGCCACTGGCGGAGGCGTTAACCGGACTGGCACAAACCAAATTCGCAATGTGTGTCTCGCTGATTATGGTGATCGGCTTTGGCTGGAATCTGTTCTTTGCCCGCGTCACCCCCTTTAAATACATTTTTCTTACCGGGCAACATAACCTTTATCTCTCTGCCCTACTTACCGTCACGCTGAAGGCGCTGGGCTATAGCGATATGACCACCATCATTGTCGGCTCGGTTTTGCTGGGTCTCGCTGCCTGCCTTTATCCGGCAATTGCGCAACCATGGATGCGCAAAATTACCGGCAACGACGAGATTGCGATGGGACACTACGTCACGCTGGCCTATGCCGCATCAGGCTGGATTGGGTCAAAAGTTGGCGATCCTAAGCAATCCACCGAAAAACTGAACCTTCCCGGCTGGCTGGGGATCTTTAAAGATTACATCGTCTCGGTATCGATCTCGGTCAGTATTTTCTACTACATTGCCGCGTTTGCAGCCGGAAAAGCGGCGGTTACCGCAGCGGCAGGAGGCATGCACTGGCTGGTTTACCCCCTCTTCCAGTCGCTGACCTTCACCGCGTCGCTGTACATCATTATTACCGGCGTGAGACTGCTGCTGTCCGAAATTGTTCCGGCCTTCCTCGGCATTTCGGAAAAATTTATTCCCAACGCCAAACCCGCCCTCGACTGCCCGGTAGTCTTCCCCTACGCCCCTACTGCCACGGTACTGGGATTTATCTCGTCATTTGTCGGCGGACTGGTCGTTATGGGCTTTCTGGCGATTCTCGGACAAACCGTCATTATCCCGGTGGCGATCCCCTACTTCTTTATCGGCGCGACCGCTGCGATTTTTGGTAACGCCTCTGGCGGCTGGAAAGGCGCAATTGCCGGGAGCTTCATCACCGGGATCCTGATCGGCATCGGCCCCGCGCTGATTTACCCAATTATGGAGTCCGTCGGTCTGTCAGGCACCAGCTTCCCGGAAACCGACTTCGTCGCTCTGGGCCTGGTCGTGTACTACATCGGTAAAATGCTGCCATAAGAAGGAAAGAACATGAACATTGATGAACTGAAGTCCCACGCGCTTGCCGCCCGGCGCGAGATAGTCACTATGATCTATGAATCCGGGATTGGCCATCCGGGCGGAGCGTTGTCAATAATCGACATCCTTACCTGGCTCTACTACCAGGAGGTTGATCTGAGCACCTCCCCTCGCTCACGCGTGGTAATGAGTAAAGGCCACGCCGTCGCCGCGCAGTACGCCATGCTGTATCAAAAAGGCAGGATCGATCGCAGCGAATTTAATACGTTCCGCCAAATCAACTCACGCCTGCAAGGGCACCCCAGCATTAAATCCCTGCCGGAAGTCGATGCCACCACCGGTTTGCTGGGCCAGGGACTATCCATTGCATTCGGCATGGCGGCCGCCAAAAAGCGGCGTGACGATCCCCATCGGGTATTTGCCATTATTGGCGACGGTGAAATGCATGAAGGGCAAATCTGGGAAACCTTACAGCAAGCCGGACATATGAAAATGGATAATCTGGTCGCCATTATCGATTACAACGGCTTCTCTTCCCATGATCCGGTTAATGCCGTGGTTAATCTCGAACCACTAGCGGATAAAATTCGCAGCTTTGGCTGGCATGTGCTTGAACTTCACAACGGCAACGATATGCATCAGGTCGCCGATACCCTGATGTTGTCCCGGCACCTGAAAGGTAAGCCTGTTGCCATTGTCGCGCACACCACGAAAGGCGCTGGCATCAGCTATATGGAAAACAACGGCGACTGGCACTCAAAAACCCCGAGTAAAGAACAATATCAACAGGCCATGGAGGAGTTACAGTGATGAAAGCACCCCGTGATGAGATCGGTAATGCCCTGATTGCCCTGAAAGAAAAAGGCTATCCCGTCGTGGTGATTGACAGCGACCTGGCCAGCTCAACCCGCACTGACCAGTTTCAGGCCATCTATCCGGAAGCCTTTTTCGAAATGGGCATTGCGGAAGGTTCCGCCATGAGCTTCGCTGTCGGTCAGGCGCTGGAGGGTTTTATCCCCTTCTATGTTAACTTTGCGATGTTCGTAACCGGCACCGCCTGGACCCAGTTAAGGCAGGCCTGCTACGCCAAAGCCAACATTAAGCTTGTTGGCAGTCACCCGGGTATGGATGATGGCCCGGACGGCGCCTCCCATCATGCTCTGGAAGATTTAGCCCTGACCCGCGTACTACCTGGGTTAACGATCCTGACGCCAGCAGATGCAGAAGAGATTGCCGGTGCCTTCGAGCAGGCTACGAAAATAAAGGGGCCGGTGTACATCCGCGTCGCCCGGGAGCCGATGCCGGTTCGCGATAAAAGTATCATTCCGCAGGTCAGCGATATTGCCGCCATCGCAGACAGCGGCAATGATTTTGCGATTCTGTTTGAAGGAACGGTGCTGGAACAGGCAACCGATGGCTATGAAAAGCTGATCGCCAGCGGTAAAAAAGGCAAACTTATCCATGTTGCTAAGCTCAAACCCTTTAATCAGCAAGAGTTTTATCGGCTGGTCGAAGAGTGCCCACTTATCGCTACGCTGGAAAATCATACCATTAACGGCGGCCTTGGCGGATTGATCGCCGAAACCCTGGCGCAAACGGCTCATCCTGCCCGTCTGACGCGCCTGGGGACACAGGATACGTTTACTGAATCAGGTAACAGCAGACAACTAAAAACGAAATATGGCATATCGGGCGACGCGCTATACAACGCCCTTCACTAACCGCTGCGCGAGCCGGTCGCTTTGACGGCCGGCTCCCGAGTAAAGGGAGTTTTTATGGAAAAGACATTATTTTCCGCCTGCCAGTTCACCCGTCACCGTCTGAACTGGCGCAGTGCCATTCAGCTCGCCTGCCGCCCTCTGGAACAGCAAAAGAAAATCACAACAGAATATGTTCAGGCCATCATCCATGCCACGGAACAGGACGGCCCCTGGTACATACTGAGCCCGATGTTTGCGCTACCGCACGCGCGGCCGGAGAATGGGGTATTGAGCAAAAACAGCGTGCTTTCACTACTTTGCTGTCGTGAATACGTTGAGTTTCCCGGGCATCCGGATATTCGGCTGATCGTTGTGCTGGCAGCAGCAAACAGTGAACAACATATTCAGACAATCCAGCGCTTAGTCTGCTGGCTGGATGAGGGAGACAGGCTACAACGATTCACGACGGTGAAAAATAAAACCCAGTTTGCCGAGCTTATAGCTTCTCAGCTATAGCGGAAGGACAAGTCCTCCCGCTATTCTATTACAAAATCAGGCGTGAGCCACCGGCCCAGGATGGTGCCCTGCTTTGCGCAGCAGCGTCAGCAGATAAATGAATGACACGCTGGCGATCATGATAAACAACAAATTATCAGAGAAATTCTGCATCAGCATGGCGGTCAGCGTCGGCCCAAGCAGACTGCCCACGGTATAGCTCATTAACAGCGCCTGATTCATCGCCACCAGCTGGTGACGCTCTACTTTTTCACAGGCCCAGGCCATCGCGACCGGGTAAAGCGTGAACCCGGAGGCGCCAAGTACAAACAGCGCCGGTGCCATTGATGTCGGGCTCAACATCGCAAGGCATCCCAAAATCACCACAAACACCTGGACCCGAAGAACCAGCAGACGCCCGTAGCGATCGGCCAGCCGACCAATCGGCCACTGCCCAACAATACCCGCACTGACCATCACCGCCATCCAGAAACCAATCCCGGAATCGCTAACGCCCTGATGGTTCAGCCACAGCGGCATCAGCCCGTACAGAGAGCCGAGGACAATGCCGGAAATAATACAGCCATTCACGCCGTGGCGAGCCTGGCGTAGCCTTAACATCGGCCAGATACGGACAGCTTTCTGCGGCTCATCGCTCTCATTAACCAGACGAGCAAACAGTAACGGCAGAATACCCGCCAGGGTCAGCGCCGTCACCCACGGCAGAACGCTCATCAAATTCGTCGGCAACTTGCTTACCATTAGCTGGCCCAGCACGGTGCCGACATAATAAATCATCATATATGCCGCCAGCAGACGACCACGGCTCCGCGAAGTGCCGCTACAGACCAGCGCGCTCTCAACCACTACCCAAATCATCGCGCAGCCTACCCCTGCGACAAAACGCCAGCTAAACCAGCTCCAGAAACCAATAGTGATACCAAGGCCGACACAGCCGACAGCAAAAATAATCGATGCCAGATAATAACTACGGTTAAAACCCAGATGCTTAATTACCCATCCGGCCAGCAAGGTTCCCGTCAGATTACCAGTAAAATAAGAAGACCCTACCATCCCGACCTGCCAGGTCGGCATATTTTCATGGGCAAGCCAAAGCGGGACGAGCGTATTTAAAACCGCTATCGCCAGGGTCAACAAAAGGAGGCCACAGAGCAACATTTGCACTGGCCGGGTGTAGATGGACATGGATATAAACCGTGATGGAGTTCAGATTGCGTGCGCATCATGCCACTGCTGCAAACATTGTCAATCCGGCAAAAATCAGGTGTGATGCGGTTTACGGGCACACGATTGAAGTTTTTTATCCAGCGAATGAGCAACTGAATGGTTATTTATATTATTCCATTGTTTTTATTAATTTATTGAAAAAAGAAGGTGGCAATATCAGTAGAAATATTTCATCAATCAACCGCATTTTTTATCGCGCCAGAATACACTTTTCTGGCGCGATAAATAGCGATCAGCTGGCGATTGCCATTCCGACTGTCATATGCAGGCCATAGAAGACGCCGCGGCCAATCATTTCACCGACCAGAACCAGGACAAATGCCAGGCCCAGCAGCGGTAATGCCGGCCGATCGCCCTTAAGCTGCGGGGCGATCCAGCATACCAGCGCCAGCACCAGCGCAACAACGCGCCAGGCCATCAGCGAGCCGTAATCCGGCACCAGCGCCGAAGCCTGCTGAATGGAACTATGGATTGTCGCCAGCTCGCTGCCCTGCATCAGCACCACGATGACGCTCGCCACCAACGCCAGCAGCGAAATGGCGGGCAACAGACGCATCGCCCAACCGTCAACCCCCGCAAAACGCAGCAGCAGGTATCCCAACAACGGACCACCAATAAACATCGTCAGGAAAAAGCTAAACGGCGTCCATACCGTGTACCAGGTAGGCACCGTATCGATGGTGTTATAAACGCGCACCATCATCCAGACGAAGATAACCCCCAGCACCATCGTCAGGAGCAGCCAGAGATTACGCACGCCTGACGGCAGCTTATTGACCACCGCCAGCAGCCAGCCAATACCGCCAATCGCAAAGAACAGCGCCCCGACAGCGATTTCATTGCTAAGCGACGAGGCGCCAATGCGGTTTAACGAGTTGAACGCCCGCATCGGCGACCCCAGATGCAAGGTCGAGGCAATAAAGCCCACGCCCATCAGCACCCACAGGCCGAACATGCTCCCTACAACACGCTGCTGCTGTTCGCCCGATAAATCCCCTTTGATTAACGCCAGGGCCAGTACAATAAATCCGCCCACCACGCATTGACCAAAGACCGTGAAAATCATTAAAGGCCATTCATGCCATCCACTGCCCATCTCACACCTCCTTCGGGTTGGCCAGATAGCCGGTGGTATCTCCACACGGGCGACTGTTGGCGTTGGGTTTAATCACAATACTCGGTTTCGTGAAGTGCGCGGATGGCAGCGGCGCAACGGCTGCCAGCTGACCGTATTTTTTACGCAACGCTTCAACAGGACCGAAATCAAGCGCGCGTAACGGACAAGATTCCACACAAATCGGTTTTTTGCCGTCGGCTACGCGTTCATAGCAGCCATCACACTTGGTCATATGCCCTTTCGTCGCATTGTATTGCGGGGCGCCGTACGGGCAGGCCATATGGCAATAGCGACAACCGATACAAACATCTTCATTTACGACAACAAAGCCATCTTCGCGTTTATGCATCGCGCCACTTGGACAGACCTTAACGCAGGCCGGATCTTCACAATGGTTACAGGCGATAGAGAGGTAGTAGGCAAACACGTTTTGCCGCCAGACGCCATTATCCTCCTGCCAGTCGCCGCCAGCGTATTCATAGATACGGCGGAAGCTCACCTCCGGCGTCAGGTTTTTGTAGTCTTTACAAGCCAGTTCGCAGGTTTTACAACCGGTGCAACGGGCGGAATCAATAAAAAATCCATATTGTGTTGTCATCGGTCACTCCTTACAGCTTTTCAACCTGGACGAGATTAGTATGCGATGGATTGCCTTTCGCCAGCGGTGACGGGCGTTGAGTGGTCAGCACGTTAATGCAGCCCGCCTGATCCACGCGACCTGCGTTCGGGTTATACCAGGCCCCTTCCCCCAGAGCGACAACGCCAGGCATCATTCGCGGTGTCACTTTGGCTTCGATATGCACTTCACCGCGATCGTTAAAGATACGAATCCGATCGCCATTCGCGATGCCACGCGTATTTGCATCAAGCGGGTTAATCCACATCTCCTGGCGGCAGGCAGCCTTCAGCACCTCAACGTTGCCGTAGGTCGAGTGCGTGCGAGCCTTATAGTGAAACCCGGTTAGCTGAAGCGGATATTTTTTAGCCTGCGGATCGTTGTAGTTTTCAAATCCAGGACTGTAAATCGGCAGCGGATCGATCACATCCCCGGCTTTTAGCTCCCAGGTTGCCGCGATTTCCGCCAGTTGCGCAGAGTAAATTTCAATTTTCCCTGATGGCGTGGTTAACGGATTGGCTGCTGGATCTTCGCGGAAAGCCTTGTAGGCGACATGATGCCCCTGCGGATCACGCTGTTTGAACATGCCCTGTTTGCGGAATTCATCAAACGGCAATAGTCCGGGAATCGCTTTACGTGACTGCTCATAAAGGTGGCGCAGCCACTCTTCCTGGGTACGCCCTTCGGTGAACCGTTGCTCAACGCCCATACGTTTCGCCAGCGCCGTTGTCATCTCATAAATGGTTTTGCACTCAAAACGGGGCTTAATGGCCTGGTCGGCAAAAATCACGTAAGACATATTGCCGCAGGAGGCATCCAGCGCAAAATCCATCTGCTCGGAGGCCGTACAATCCGGCAGCAGAATATCGGCATATTTCGCCGACGCGGTCATATGACAATCAATGACCACGATCATCTCGCACTTCTTATCGTCCTGCAGGATGTCATGGGTACGGTTGATTTCTGAGTGCTGGTTAATCAGGCAGTTACCGGCATAGTTCCAGACCATTTTGATGGGTACGTCGAGCTTATCTTTGCCTCGCACGCCATCGCGCAGCGCGGTCATTTCCGTCCCGCGCTCAATCGCATCGGTCCACATAAACATTGAGATACTGGTTGCAACCGGATTATCCAGCGTCGGCATACGCTCAAACGGTAGATCGTAAGAACCTTCGCGCGCGCCGGTGTTCCCGCCGTTGACGCCAACGTTGCCGGTTAAAATCGCCAGCATTGAAATGGCGCGGGAAACCAGTTCACCGTTGGAATGGCGCTGCGGCCCCCAGCCCTGGGAAATAAAGGCAGGCTTAGCGCTGGCGATCTCACGCGCCAGTTGCACAATACGCGCCTGCGGAATTCCGGTAATCACCGATGCCCATTCCGGTGTCTTTGCGATACCATCTTTACCCTGACCAAGGATATAAGCTTTATAGTGGCCGTTGGCTGGCGCACCTTGCGGCAGCGTTTTCTCATCATAGCCTACGCAATATTTATCCAGGAAAGGCTGGTCAACAAGGTTCTCATTAATCATTACCCACGCCAGCGCGGAGACCAGCGCCGCATCCGTCCCCGGACGAATCGGGATCCATTCGTCTTCCCGTCCGGCGCCGGTGTCCGTATAGCGCGGATCGATAATAATCATTCTGGCATTGGATTTTTGCCGCGCCTGTTCCAGGTAGTAGGTCACCCCGCCACCGCTCATTCGGGTTTCCCCGGGGTTGTTGCCAAACAGCACCACCAGCTTGCTGTTTTCGATGTCCGACGGGCTATTACCATCAGCCCAACCGCCATAGGTATAGTTCAGCCCTGCGGCGATTTGCGCGGTGGAATAGTCGCCGTAATGATTGAGATAACCACCACAGCAGTTCATCAGGCGTGCAATCAGGGTTTTTCCTGGTGGCCAGGAGCGCGTGAGCGTACCGCCGAGAGTGCCGGTACCATAATTCAGGTAGATGGATTCGTTACCGTAGTCTTTGATCAGACGCTGCATATTACTGGTGATAGTATCAAATGCCTCTTCCCAGCTAATACGCTCAAACTTACCCTCACCGCGCTTGCCAACGCGCTTCATCGGATATTTCAGGCGATCTGGATTATAGACGCGCCGACGCATTGAGCGCCCACGCAGACAGGCGCGAACCTGATGCATACCGTCATAGTTATCGTCACCGGTATTATCGGTTTCTACATATTTAATCTCACCATCAACCACATGCATACGCAGCGGACAACGGCTACCACAGTTAACCGTACAGGCACTCCAGATAATCTTTTCGCTAGCGGAATTTGGGTTCTCTGCAGCATGGGCAATACGTGTGAAGGGTAAGGTAAATGCGCTGCTGGCCATCGCCAGTCCGCCAATCGCCGTGGTTTTCATCAAACCACGCCGACTCACCTCGGTAGCCAGTAAAGCATCGGGGGTTTTGGTTTTCATAGATACTCACTTTATTGCTCACAATTAACTTAAAATCGTTATATAGTTTTATATATAACGAAATCAGACTTTATTGGTTATTTATGCTGGTTAATCCAAAGGGAGTATCTGCGTATTCACTACGTTGATTATTGCCTGATATCAAGAAGGGGATAAAAAAAAGCGCCCGGAGGCGCTTTTGAGAAGAGAGTCGAAAAATTAGCCGATAAATTCAAGGCCACGCATATACGGACGCAGGATTTCAGGGATCTCAATGCGGCCATCGGCCTGCTGGTAGTTCTCCATCAGCGCAACCAGCGTACGCCCGACCGCCAGGCCAGACCCGTTGAGCGTGTGCACCAGACGCGTTTTCTTGTCTGATTTGCTGCGGCAACGCGCCTGCATCCGACGCGCCTGGAAATCCCAGACGTTGGAGCAAGAAGAGATCTCGCGATAGGTGTTCTGCGCCGGTACCCACACTTCCAGATCGTAGGTCTTGCATGCGCTAAAGCCCATATCGCCAGTACACAGCGCCACTTTACGATACGGCAGGCCCAGCAGTTGCAGAACTTTCTCCGCATGACCGGTCATCTCTTCCAGCGCCGCCATGGAATCTTCCGGGCGCACGATCTGCACCATTTCAACTTTGTCGAACTGATGCATACGGATCAAGCCACGCGTATCACGACCATAAGATCCCGCTTCAGAACGGAAGCACGGCGTATGGGCGGTCATTTTGATTGGCAGATCGTCTTCGTCGATGATCTCATCGCGAACCAGGTTAGTCAGCGGAACTTCCGCCGTCGGGATCAGCGCGTAGTTGCTGCTGTCCGCTTCTTCTTCCAGCGGACGGGTATGGAACAGGTCGCCTGCGAATTTCGGCAGTTGACCAGTACCGTACAGCGTGTCCTGGTTAACCAGATACGGGACATAGTTTTCGCTGTAACCATGCTGTTCCGTGTGCAGATCCAGCATAAACTGCGCCAGCGCACGGTGCAGGTGTGCCAGTTGGCCTTTCATGACCACAAAGCGAGATCCCGTCAGCTTCACAGCGGCGGCGAAATCCAGCCCGCCGTGCATTTCCCCCAGCGTCACGTGATCGCGCACGTCAAAATCAAACTCCCGCGGCGTACCCCAGCGGCTGACTTCAACGTTATCGTTTTCATCGCGACCAACAGGAACGTCGTCATATGGAATATTGGGGATAGTCAGCGCAATATCGCGAATTTCCGCCAGCAGCGTATCCAGCTCGCGCTTCGCGGCATCCAGTTGCTCGCCAAGTTTATTCACTTCCAGGCGTAATGGCTCGATGTCTTCCCCGCGCGCTTTCGCCTGGCCAATGGATTTCGATCGGGAGTTGCGCTCCGCCTGCAGGTTTTCAGTTTGAACCTGCAGAACTTTACGACGCTCTTCCAGAGCGCGAAGTTTATCTACATCCAGCTTAAAGCCCCGGCGTGCCAGTTTTTCTGCGACTGCGTCTGGCTCGGTACGCAGCAGATTGGGATCGAGCATGCTTATCCTGTGCTTATCGAATTAATAAAGAAAAATGGCCGCAGAGCGCGACCACGGAAATAGTGTGACAACCTTACCGCAACGCCTCAATTAGCGGTAGCGTTTTATCGGGCTATTTTGATCCTGTTCGGCCAACCAGGCGAGCTTTTCGCCTATTTTCCCCTCCAGCCCCCGGTTTGTCGGCTGATAATAGCGCGTTTGCGCCATTTCCTGCGGGAAATACTGCTCTCCGGCGGCGTAAGCGTTGGGCTCATCATGAGCATAACGGTAAGCCTGCCCGTAGCCCATCTCTTTCATCAGCCTGGTCGGCGCATTGCGCAAATGTACCGGAACATCGTAGTCCGGGCGCTCGCGGGCATCGGCCATCGCGGCTTTAAACGCGGTATAGACCGCGTTGCTTTTTGGCGCGCAGGCGAGATAAACAATGGCCTGTGCAATCGCGCGTTCGCCTTCCGCCGGTCCCACGCGGGTAAAGCAATCCCAGGCGGCGATAGCGACCTGCATGGCTCGGGGATCGGCATTACCGACATCTTCCGAGGCTATTGCCAGGCAGCGTCGCGCTACATACAGCGGATCGCCCCCGGCGGTAATTATCCGCGCATACCAGTAGAGCGCGGCGTCCGGCGCGCTCCCGCGAACCGATTTATGCAGCGCGGAGATTAAATCGTAGAAACGATCGCCTTTGTTGTCGAAACGCGCGCTGCGCTCACCGGCAATTTCAGTCAACAGTTCAACGTTCAACACGCGGTTACCGGAGGCATCGTTTTCGGCCATATCGGCCATCATTTCCAGCGTATTAAGCGCCCGGCGCGCATCGCCGTTTACCAGATCGGCGATCGCTTTGCACGTCTCGTCTGGCAGCACAATGCTTTGCCCGCCGTAGCCGCGAGTTTTGTCGCTCATCGCCTGGTTAAGCACCTGCTCAATATCCTCGCTGGTCAGCGACTTCAGCAGATAGACGCGAGCACGTGAAAGCAGCGCGGAATTGAGTTCAAAAGAGGGATTTTCCGTCGTCGCGCCGATAAAAGTAATCGTCCCATCTTCAATATGCGGCAGAAAAGCGTCCTGCTGACTTTTATTGAAACGGTGAACTTCGTCGACAAACAGAATTGTACGACGACCCGCGTTACGGTTCTGCCGCGCGCGCTCAATCGCCTCACGAATCTCTTTCACGCCTGAAGTGACCGCAGAGATACGTTCGACATCGGCGCTGGCATAGCGCGCAATCACCTCGGCCAGCGTGGTTTTCCCGGTCCCCGGCGGGCCCCACAGGATCATAGAGTGCAGATGTCCGGCTTCAATCGCTCTCGGCAGAGGCTTGCCCGGCGCCAGCAGATGCTGCTGGCCAATGTACTGCACTAAATTTTCTGGCCGCATGCGGGCGGCCAGTGGTTGAAACGCGTTGTCGGAAAAATCGAGCGACAGATTGCTCACGTTCGCCTCTACTTACGTTGATCGTCCACTGTCACCCCTTTCGGCGGCGTAAAGGTGAACTTAGATGCATCGACGGCGCCATTTTGTTGCGATTTCAGTTGATAGCTGCTGCGTTGATCATCCTGCTCCACGGCGGTGAACTGATGAATCGTGCCATCACGACCCACATTGATGGTGAACTGCTTCAGGTTACCGCTGCCGCTTTTCGGCGTCAGAACGAAATTATCGCCACTCTGTTTAATGTTGTAATTCTGCCAGTCGCTGGCCTGGTTACGAGCAATCAGCATAAACGGCGTGTTGCTGGTCGCATCTTTCAGCCAGGTGGCCGTGACCTGTTCAACAAACGGGTTGTAAAACCACAGCGTTTTACCGTCGGAAACCAGCACGCTTTCATCCGGCTGGGTCATATGCCAGTTGAACAGATTCGGACGCTTAACCCACAGGTCTCCCTGCCCGTCCTGCACAATATTACCGCTACCGTCGGTCACTTTCTGCGTAAAGCTGGAGTGGAAGCTGCTCACTTTATCAAGGCGGCTTTTTAAATCGCTGGCGGCATCCGCCCATACCTGACTTACAACAAAACCGGACAGTAAAGCGCAGGTGATTGCGAGTTTTTTCATTGTCATTCCTTAATGTGCGTCACTCCCGACGCGGGAGCCTGCTCTGCCCTAAATGTAGGACCGCTAAACACGGTGGAACAGCAGAACAGGCTGATTTTCACTTATTTACCCAACTTGCCGTTACTCGAAGGGAGGCGGTGCCAGCACTTCGCGGTTACCATTGTGACCTTGTTCGCTGACAATACCCTGAGCTTCCATTTGTTCAATGATACGCGCGGCACGGTTATAGCCAATACGGAACTGACGTTGCACTCCGGAAATGGAAGCTTTACGTTTTTCCGTCACAAAGTTGACCGCCTGATCAAAGAGGGGATCAAGCTCTTCGCCGCCATCGTAGCCACCGCTGCCGCCTTCGCCCTCGCTATCGGAGGTGATGCCAGCAACATATTGCGGCCGCCCGCGCGCTTTCCAGTCCTGGACCACGGCATGAACCTCTTCATCGCGCACAAAGGCGCCATGTACGCGCACCGGGATCGTCGAGTTAGGCGCGGAATAGAGCATATCCCCCATCCCCAGCAGCGACTCGGCGCCGCCCTGATCAAGAATGGTACGCGAGTCAATTTTGCTTGATACGGTAAAGGCGATACGCGTCGGGATATTCGCTTTGATAAGGCCGGTAATAACATCCACTGATGGTCGCTGAGTTGCCAGCACCAGGTGGATCCCCGCAGCGCGCGCTTTCTGGGCCAGACGCGCAATCAGCTCTTCCACTTTCTTACCGACGGTCATCATCAGATCGGCGAATTCGTCGACCAGAACCACGATGTAAGGCTCTTTTTTCAGTACCGGATGCGTCGCATCCATGCTGTCGCCAGGCTTCCAGTATGGATCCGGAATTGGCCGCCCCATGCGCGCAGCTTCCGCAATCTTCTCGTTGTAACCCGCGAGATTACGCACGCCCAGCGCAGACATCAGTTTATAGCGGCGCTCCATCTCGTTAACGCTCCAGCGCAACGCATTGGCGGCATCTTTCATATCGGTAACGACTTCCGTTAACAGATGCGGAATCCCCTCATAGACCGACAGCTCGAGCATTTTCGGGTCGATCATAATGAATTTCACATCTTCCGGCTGCGCTTTGTAGAGCATGCTGAGGATCATGGCGTTGACCCCAACGGACTTACCGGAACCGGTAGTACCCGCCACCAACAGATGCGGCATCTTCGCCAAATCGGCGGTAACCGGTTCACCCGCAATATCTTTGCCAAGAACAACGGTAAGCGGTGACGGATTATCGCGAAATTTCACGTTATCCAGCACTTCTCGCAGATAAACGGTCTGACGCTTTTTGTTAGGCAGTTCCAGACCGACGTAAGGTTTGCCCGGAATAACCTCCACCACGCGAACCGCTGCGGTGGACAGAGAGCGGGCCAAATCTCGCGACAAATTCGAAATCCGCGCCGCTTTCACCCCCGGCGCCAGATTAAGCTCAAAGCGGGTGATAACCGGGCCTGGCGAGTAGTTCACCACATCAGCCTTAATACGGAAATCGGCCAGACGCGCTTCAACCAGACGCGCCATCTGCTCAAGGGCAAAAGTATCTATCGGTTCGACTTCAGCTGGCGGCGGCGTGAGCAAGTCAAGCGACGGCAGAAGCGTCGTCGGCTTCTGTAACGGCCGACTATCGCCATTGCGCATCAATAGCGGATGAATCAGGCTTTCCTGCGGCTGCGCGGCTGGCTGCGACAGCACCTGCCCATGTGGCGTATGCGGTTGCGGCTGGCTGACAGGCGCCTGTTGCGGAGACGAAGCCGACGGCTGCTGTACGTGTTGAGCGGTGTGGTGCGGCGCATGTTGCGGCTGATGGCCCGCATGCTGATACGGCATCGGCTGATGCGCCGACTGCGGCTGCGGGTGATGTGAAGCAGGTTGCTGCACTTCCGGCATCGGCATAAAGACGGGCTCACTCGGCGCATCATCAACTAACGCCTTCATTGGCGAAAATTCATAATCCGCGGCAGAGAACGGATGCGATCCCGGCGGCTGCTCGCTCGCGTAGCGTTGCTGTTGAGAAGCGGCAAACTGGCGGGCAAGCTCAGCTTCAGCGGCAGAATCTTCATCCGCGTTATCTTCTTCCGCCACATAATGTTCACCATAGCGCTGATTTTGCGAAGCGGCGAACTGACGCGCCAGTTCGTGCTGCTCAAGCTCTGCAGCTTCCTCGTCCGTCAGAGACGGATCATTATAATGCTGATGCTCTGCCTTACGCGCACGTTCTTCAGCTAATCGCTGTGAGGGAAGCTTAATACCATAGGACGCCAGTTCACGGCGCGTCGGCACGCGAACGCGGTTAGGTCGCGGCAGCTTCGGACCGATCCCCTCTTTTACCTGCGCACGAGGGCCGCCAGATGCCGGGCGGACGAGCGGCGCGGAACTGGCCGTTGCCGATACAGCGGAAGCCCCGGCAGCATTTGCGGAAACGGCTCCCGTCGCCTGGTGAACGCCAGCGGCCAGCGCGCCTGAAGCAGCGACACCAACCGACGATGAAGGAGGAGGAGAGATCGGTTTTGTCTCAACCGGGCTGACAGGTTCTGGAACAGGTTGATACCAGGCGGCAAGCTGCTCACGTTCACGCGCGCGTTTCTCTTCCACTTCTTCGAAATAGTACATGGGCGTACGCTGGGGTTTCACTTCCTCTTGTGGAACCTCAGGCTCAACGGGAGAAGTGGCAACGGGCTGTTCCGGCTGCTGTACATATTGTTGCGGCTGATACACATCTTCAGTTTGATAAACTGACGGCTGCTGCGGTGGCTGCTCCGGCTGATACTCATGCTGCGGCGGGTACGCAGGTTCAGCCTGATATACTGGCGGCTGCTGCGCTGCCTGCTCCGGCTGATACCCATGCTGCGGCGGATACGCAGGTTCAGCCTGATATACTGGCGGCTGCTGCAGTGCCTGCTCCGGCTGATACCCATGCTGCGGCGGGTACGCAGGTTCAGCCTGATATACTGGCGGCTGCTGCAGTGCCAGCTCCGGCTGATACCCATGCTGCGGCGGGTACGCAGGTTCAGGTGGTTCTTCTGAACGAAACGCTTGCCCGACCTGCGGTTCAGACCAGGCCTGAGGAACGGCGGTATCCTGCGCGGCAGCATCTACAGGATCGGCAATGCGATGGCCATTGAGCAGCGGATCGTACGGGTCAAAATCGCCTGGCCGAGCGGCACGGGTTCCGGAGAATAAAACATCATCGGCATCCGCCGGACGCGCGGCGCTGGAACCGGAAAAAAGCACGTCATCAGCGGCAACAGGCGTACCGCCAGCGCTATACTGAAATGCTTCTTCAGCATCATCCATCCGCTTACCGGAGAACAACGCGGCATCGGTCTTACGCCCCATCGGGTTGGAAAACTTCTCTGCCAGCCGCTGACGGCGCGCTAAAGCACCGCGTAAAATCCGCGCGCGACGTGAACCTTGCGGTTTCGCAGGCGCATCGTCCACATAATCTTCTTCATCCTCTTCGTATTCGTCTTCATCGACCCAGGTATCATCACGACGAGTACGGTTGCTGGCAAAAGTCAGAACAGAAAGAATAATCCCGCCGAGTTTTTCAGCGATGGTAACCCAGGACCAGCCGGTAAACAGCGTCAGCCCTGCCGCCCAGAGACAAAGCAGCGCAATTGTCCCGCCGCTACTGTGCAGCAGCGGTTGCAGCGTGGTGCTCAGCAGGCTGCCAATCACCCCGCCGGAGGCAAAATACCAGATATCATCCGCATTGATAGCCGCCAGCCCACAGGAAGTGAGGATCAGCGCCAGCGCGCCAATCAACCGCAAAGAAACGGCAAAATAGTCGATGTACTCGTCATTTTCCTGATGACGCCAGGCAAACCAGCAGCCGCCGATAATAATCACCGGAATGGTATAGGCCATTACGCCGAAAATAAAAAATAGCGTATCGGCAAGCCAGGCGCCCGGCGCACCGCCGATGTTATGAATAGGCTCATGCCACGCCGTTTGTGACCAGCTAGGATCCGATGGATTAAAGCTGAGTAAGGCTACCATCAACCAGATGGCAAAAAGGGAGCAAAGGATAAGCAACGCCTCAAGGAGCCGGCGCCCGCTACTAAGCTTTGTAAATTTGACTTCTTTGTCTTCAGTATATTCCTGGCTCAAGAAAGGCTCTCCAGGTATCAGGCTGTTTCCTGCCTTCAGCTAAAACGGACAACAGCGCCGGGTCTCCCCGGCACTGTTGCTGTATGGATTAACAGGAGTGTAATCAAACTACGTCGATTTTGCACCTGTTCCGTGTTAGCGCGTCTTGATTACCAGACGATTACTTTGCTTGACTTCTTCCATTACCACGTAGGTACGGGTGTCATTTACGCCCGGCAGGCGCAGCAAGGTCTCGCCCAGTAGCTTACGATACGCGGACATATCCGGTACGCGAGTTTTCAACAAATAATCGAAATCCCCGGACACCAGATGGCACTCTTGAATTTCTTCAAGTTTTTGCACAGCGGAGTTAAATTGCTCAAACACATCCGGCGCGCCACGATTCAGAGTAATCTCAACAAATACCAGAAGTGATGCATCCAGATAATGTGGGTTAAGCAGCGCTGTATAACCCTGAATAAAACCCTGTCTTTCCAGACGACGCACACGCTCAAGGCAAGGCGTCGGAGAAAGTCCCACCCGTTTAGAAAGCTCGACGTTGGAAATACGCCCGTCTTTTTGCAATTCATTCAAAATATTGCGATCAATGCGGTCAAGATCTTTGCCAGGGCGCTTCTTGCTATCTACCATTATTATTGTCTCTCTGTATTCCTTCCCTACTCCTGTTCCGACTCTGAGCCTTCACTGCCAGAGTCCATCCTGTTATTACCCGTACGACATTGGGTAATCCAGGGGTACGTGAGAAGCCCGTTGCCTGACGGCAGCTACCGACATCACGCATGGCGTCTGTCCACACCATGCGTAGATTTCGCTAACCCGGATAAAAATGGCATTTGCGTGCATGAAAATTCGCCGCACACCAAACACTGCTTTTCTTCTTCCATGAATGTTTTCGCAAAAGCACAGGGGATTGTCAAAGCAAAACATCGTTTTTTAGTACAAGATGCCAGATATTCATTATCCTCACCCATTGATTCTCATGTTTTCCTCTTATAATTGTCCCGCTAACAGTAGAATTAGTTATATTCTCCGTTCGTTAAATCGCCAATTAATCGGCAGCCTCTATTGCACATATCGTTAACAAAACCGCCGCGCTCTTTTTTTACGACAACAAATTCCCTACAATCCAGCTCATGTATGCCAATAAATTATGAGGATCTCATGGGCACGGCCAAACACAGTAAACTGCTTATTCTTGGTTCTGGACCTGCGGGATATACCGCTGCGGTCTATGCCGCGCGCGCAAATCTGCAGCCGGTACTGATTACCGGGATGGAAAAAGGCGGTCAACTGACCACCACCACTGAAGTGGAAAACTGGCCAGGCGATCCTAACGATCTGACCGGACCGCTGCTGATGGAGCGTATGCACGAGCATGCCACCAAGTTTGATACCGAAATTATTTTCGATCATATCAACAGCGTCGATCTGCAAAACCGTCCCTTCCGCCTGGTGGGCGACAGCGGTGAATACACCTGTGATGCTCTGATCATCGCCACCGGCGCGTCCGCTCGCTATCTGGGTCTGCCATCGGAAGACGAATTTAAAGGCCGCGGCGTTTCCGCCTGCGCCACCTGCGACGGTTTCTTCTACCGTAACCAGAAAGTCGCCGTGATCGGCGGCGGTAACACGGCGGTGGAAGAAGCGCTGTATCTGTCTAATATTGCTTCCGAAGTGCACCTGATCCACCGCCGCGACAGCTTCCGTGCGGAAAAAATCCTTATCAAGCGCCTGATGGACAAAGTGGAAAGCGGCAATATCGTGCTGCATACCAACCGTACGCTGGAAGAAGTCACCGGCGACCAGATGGGGGTAAGCGGTTTACGCCTGCGTGATACGCAGAATGCTGACAACATTGAATCGCTGGAAGTCGCGGGACTGTTCGTTGCTATCGGCCACAGCCCGAATACGGCCATTTTCGCCGGTCAACTGGCGCTGGAGAACGGCTATATTAAAGTTCAGTCCGGTATCCACGGCAATGCCACCCAGACCAGCATACCTGGCGTCTTTGCTGCGGGCGACGTAATGGATCATATCTACCGTCAGGCCATTACTTCCGCTGGTACAGGCTGCATGGCTGCGCTGGATGCAGAGCGTTATCTGGATGGTTTAGCGGACGCTTGCAAATAATCTTTACAAGTCAGTAACAAAGGTAAATAAGGCGACGAAAAGTCGCCTTTATTTTTGCCTCGTTGTAACATTGTCGTGCCCAAAAAACCCATAACAACACCTGCTAAGCGCGCAATGAACAAAAGCCGTCAACAAGAGTTAACCCGTTGGTTAAAAGATCAAAGCATTATCTCCCGTCGCTGGGTGATGATTTCCCGTCTGTTGGGCGTCGTTAGCGGCTTGCTAATCGTTGCTCAGGCCTGGCTGCTGGCGCGGATCCTCCATCGCATGATCATGGAAAATATCCCCGCAACGGCGCTGCTGCTGCCTTTTACGTTACTGGTCCTGGTCTTTGTGCTTCGTGCCTGGCTCGTGTGGCTGCGTGAACGGGTTGGTTTTCAGGCTGGTCAATATATCCGCACCGAGATTCGCCGTCAGGTCCTCAATCGCCTGCAGCAGGCGGGACCGGCGTGGATACAGGGTAAACCTGCAGGAAGCTGGGCAACGCTGATCCTTGAACAGATCGACGATATGCATGACTACTATGCGCGCTATCTGCCGCAGATGACGCTGGCGGCCTGCGTGCCTTTACTGATTGTCATCACCATTTTCCCTGATAACTGGGCGGCGGCGCTTATCCTGCTGGGTACCGCGCCGCTAATTCCGCTGTTTATGGCGTTGGTCGGAATGGGGGCGGCAGATGCCAACCGACGAAACTTTCTTGCTCTTGCACGTTTGAGCGGCCATTTTCTCGATCGTCTGCGCGGCATGGAAACGCTGCGAATTTTTCACCGCGGCAACGCGGAAACGGACAATATTCGCCAGGCCTCCGAAGATTTCCGCCAGCGGACGATGGAAGTGCTGCGCCTGGCGTTTCTCTCTTCCGGCGTGCTGGAGTTTTTCACCTCGCTCTCTATTGCGCTGGTCGCCGTTTATTTTGGTTTCTCCTATCTGGGCGAACTCAATTTTGGTCATTACGGCACGGGGGTGACCTTGATGTCCGGTTTTCTGGCCTTGATTCTGGCCCCGGAGTTTTTCCAGCCGCTACGCGACTTAGGGACTTTTTATCATGCCAAAGCTCAGGCTATTGGTGCCGCGGACAGCCTGAAAACCTTTATGGAAACGCCGCTGGCTCAGGCCGAACGTGGTGAAAAGATATTAAGCGATAATGAAATGGTTAGTCTGGAAGCTCGCGACCTGTTGATTAAATCCCCGGAAGGGAAAGTGCTGGCCGGGCCGCTGAATTTTTCATTACGCGCGGGTGAACGCGTCGTGCTGGTTGGGCAAAGCGGCTCGGGCAAAAGCTCGTTACTTAATACGTTAACCGGCTTTCTTCCCTATGATGGCTCGCTCAGCGTTAACGGCGTAGAGTTAAACAGCCTCGATGCCAACCACTGGCGAAGTCTCCTGAGCTGGGTTGGACAAAACCCGCAGTTGCCTGCAGCGACGCTACGCGAAAACGTGCTACTGGCATGCCCTGAAGCTACCGAGGCGCAGTTACAGCTTGCGCTGGATAAAGCCTGGGTCAGCGAATTTATCTCCCAGTTGCCGCAAGGGATCAACACACCGCCCGGCGATCAGGCGGGTCGGCTGTCGGTTGGCCAGGCGCAACGCGTCGCCGTTGCGCGGGCGCTGCTGATGCCGTGTCGCCTGTTACTGCTCGATGAACCCGCAGCCAGCCTGGATGCTCACAGCGAGCAGCGGGTTATGCAGGCGCTCACAGACGCATCAATGCAGCAGACAACATTAATGATCACCCATCAACTGGAAGATCTTGCGCAATGGGATGCCATCTGGGTTATGCAGGATGGCCAAATTGTCGAGCAAGGCAGTTATTCGCAGTTGGCTTCTGCTGGCGGCCCCTTCTCAAGACTGCTCGCTCATCGTCAGGAGGAGATTTAAATGCGCGCATTATTGCCTTACCTGGTGCTATACAAACGGCACAAATGGCTGCTGTTGCTCGGCATCGTGCTGGCTATTGTCACGCTACTGGCCAGTATTAGCTTGTTAACGCTGTCCGGTTGGTTTCTGTCTGCATCCGCCATTGTTGGCGTCGCGGGTCTCTACAGCTTTAACTATATGCTGCCTGCCGCTGGCGTACGCGGCGCGGCAATTATTCGCACCGCTGGCCGCTACTTTGAACGTCTGGTGAGCCACGACGCCACCTTCCGCGTCCTGCAACATCTGCGCGTGTTTACCTTCAGTAAACTGCTGCCGCTCTCCCCTGCCGGGCTGGCGCGCTTTCGTCAGGGCGAGTTGCTGAACAGAGTGGTTGCTGATGTCGATACCCTGGATCATCTCTATCTCCGCGTGATATCGCCGCTGGCAGGCGCTCTGGTGGTGATACTCGTTGTCACTGTCGGTCTGAGCGTACTGGATGTGACTCTGGCCCTGACTCTCGGCGGCATTATGCTGTTCACCCTGCTGGTACTGCCGCCGCTGTTTTATCGCGCGGGCAAGCCGGCAGGTGAAAGCATGACTCAACTTCGCGGACAGTATCGCCAGCAGCTCACCGCCTGGCTACAGGGGCAGGCGGAACTGATGCTGTTCAACGCCAGCGATCGTTATCGGCAGCAGATGGCAAAAACCGAAGTTCGTTGGCAGGATGCACAGCGTCGCCAGGCGGAGCTCACCGCGCTCTCCCAGGCGCTGATGTTACTGATTGGCGGTATTGCGGTTATCACCATGCTGTGGCTCGCCTCTGCGGACGTAGGCGGTAATACTCATCCAGGTGCGCTGATTGCGCTGTTTGTTTTCTGTGCGCTGGCGGCGTTCGAAGCTTTAGCACCGGTCACCGGCGCATTCCAGCATCTGGGTCAGGTGATCGCCTCGGCGCAGCGGATCACGCAAATCACCGAGCAGCAGCCGGAAGTGACCTTTCCCCAGGGAACGACGGCCACGCCGCAGCAGGTGGCATTGAGCTTCAATCAAGTCACCTTTCGCTATCCTCAGCAGCCCGCCCCCGCGCTGGAGAATGTATCGTTACAGGTCAAGGCCGGGGAGCATATCGCCATTCTGGGACGAACAGGTTGCGGGAAATCGACCCTGTTGCAGTTGCTGACGCGTGCCTGGGATCCGGCTCACGGCGAAATATTACTCAACGACCAGCCTCTGGCACACCTTACTGAGGCGACGCTACGCCAGACAATGAGCGTCGTGCCGCAGCGCGTGCACCTGTTTAGCGCCACGCTGCGCGATAACCTGCTGCTGGCCTCCCCTCATGCCAACGATGCTCAGCTTTCAGCAACGCTTGAGCGCGTGGGTTTAGAAAAATTGCTTGAAGACAGCGGCCTTAATAGCTGGTTGGGTGAAGGCGGCCGCCAGCTCTCCGGCGGCGAGCTGCGCAGGCTGGCTATCGCCCGCGCCCTGCTTCATGATGCGCCGCTTATGCTGCTTGATGAACCCACCGAAGGACTGGATGCAACAACGGAAAGCCAAATCCTTGATTTACTTGCGCAAGTGATGCGTCAAAAAACCGTATTAATGGTGACGCATCGTCTGCGCGGGCTTGCGCGTTTTAATCAGATAATTGTCATGGACAACGGGAAGATTATTGAGCAAGGTAGTCACGCAGAACTGCTGGCTGAACAGGGGCGTTACTACCAGTTTAAGCAGCGCCTGTAAGTCATTATTGAATCTTTGCCTGTGATGTACTGAGGTAAAAATGCGCCTGGTTCAGCTCTCTCATCATTCCATCGCCTTCCCTTCCCCGGAGGGCGCTTTGCGTGAGCCTAATGGTTTATTAGCGCTAGGAGGCGATCTTAGCCCGGCGCGTTTGCTGATGGCCTATCAGCGCGGTATTTTCCCGTGGTTTTCGCCGGGTGACCCTATTTTATGGTGGTCCCCCGACCCGCGGGCGGTACTATGGCCGGAGAAATTCCATCTCAGCCGCAGTATGAAGCGCTTTCATCAGCGTTCGCCTTATCGTGTCACGTTGAATTACGCCTTTGGCCAGGTCATTGAAGGATGCGCCGATCACCGTGATGAAGGAACATGGATAACGCCGGGTATCGTTCAGGCGTATCACCAGTTGCATGAGTTGGGCCATGCCCATTCTATTGAAGTGTGGCAGGGAGATGAATTAGTCGGCGGCATGTACGGCGTCGCACAGGGCGCGCTATTTTGCGGAGAGTCGATGTTCAGCCGTGCGGCAAACGCCTCTAAAACGGCATTACTGGTCTTTAGCCAGATCTTTATGCAGAACGGAGGAAAATTAATCGATTGTCAGGTTCTCAATAAGCATACCGCCTCTTTAGGCGCGGTAGAAATCTCCCGCCGCGATTATCTCGACTATCTCTCAGTGCTGCGAACCTGGCGTCTGCCGGAGCGATTCTGGGTGCCCAGGATGCTATTTGCAGGCGATGCATAAATGTTTTCAGCACATTTTTTGCTGGGATGGTATAATTGCGCGGTAGAGTAGCTTCTGCCCGTTGCCCCGTCGCCGTTTGGGAATAATAAGAGTCAGATAACGCCCATCGTTCTGTCACTCCCCTTTACGTTTGCGCCTGTCACCCGGTTTATCCGCGTGAATTGCGGGCAATGCGCCGAAACGACTTCGGCGATTTTACCCTAAATAATTCAAGTTGCGGGACACTGAATCCTCCAACGGCTACAGCAGGCGGCCGGGATAAACGACAATCTGCACGTTGTTCGCCACGAGGGCGATACTCAGGGATATTCCGGGTACATGCTGTCAACGCGCATGCAACTTGAAGGATGGCGGGTATATGTAAAACTTTACTTACTTGCTGAACTTCGGCATTATCTTGCCGGTTCAAAACTACGGTAGTGATACCCCAGAGGACTAGATGGCCAAAGAAGACAATATTGAAATGCAGGGCACCGTACTTGATACGTTGCCTAACACTATGTTCCGCGTAGAACTGGAAAACGGTCACGTGGTAACTGCGCATATTTCCGGTAAAATGCGTAAAAACTACATCCGCATTCTGACGGGCGACAAAGTGACTGTTGAGCTGACCCCGTACGACCTGAGCAAAGGCCGCATTGTCTTCCGTAGTCGCTGATCGTTTTTGCACCTGAGGTGCCAGATGCAGAAGGCCGGGATATCTCCCGGCTTTTTCGTTTATTTCCGATCATCCCAGGCTGATACTTGCCCCAATATTGGCTACCTGTACGGCAGTGAACCTCATTGGTCTGGTAATACCCGGTGTAACTTTTTTCTAAGCTACCTGTACGGCAATGCATCCAACACGTTCCGCTCTACCATAAAGTTATCGTTAAAATTAACCGACCAATTCTATCGATCCCCCTAATATCCAAGGTTAAAAAACGTCCAGCACAAGGATGTAAAAAAACCGGCCCAAAGGCCGGTTATAGATGCACGACTATAAGATTAATGCGCCGCTTCCGGTTTGTGCTTCTGCGCACTCTGGAAGCCGTAGGTCAGCGCGTTTTTCTCTTTATCCAGTTTAACGGTCACCTGACCGCCATCAACCAGTGAACCAAACAGCAGTTCGTTGGCCAGCGGTTTTTTCAGATTGTCCTGGATCACCCGCGCCATTGGACGTGCGCCCATGGCCCGGTCATAGCCTTTCTCCGCCAGCCAGTCACGCGCTTCCTGGCTAACTTCAAGCGACACGCCTTTCTGATCCAGTTGAACCTGCAGTTCGACGATAAACTTATCCACCACCTGGTGAATAACCGTCGTCGACAGGTGATCGAACCAGATAATGTTATCGAGACGGTTACGGAACTC
The DNA here is from genome assembly GCF_043832615.1 of Klebsiella sp. KE9456. NCBI lineage: Bacteria > Pseudomonadati > Pseudomonadota > Gammaproteobacteria > Enterobacterales > Enterobacteriaceae > Klebsiella > Klebsiella sp. KE9456. The sequence continues at coordinate 42,668 of NZ_JBDYQK010000006.1, read as the reverse complement.
CGGCGTAAAGATCTTTTTAATCTCATCCATCGCATCCGGGCTATTGTCCTGATGGATAAGACCAATGGATTTACGCTCGGTTTCGCGCACTCCGGCGTTGGTGGTCATCACCAGCACCACGTTGCGGAAATCCGCTTTGCGGCCGTTGTTATCGGTCAGCGTGCCGTTATCCATCACCTGCAGCAGCAGGTTAAAGACGTCCGGGTGCGCTTTTTCAATTTCATCCAGCAACAGCACCGCGTGCGGATGCTTAATCACCGCATCGGTCAGCAGCCCGCCCTGATCGAAACCAACATAGCCCGGAGGCGCGCCAATTAAACGGCTGACGGTATGACGCTCCATATATTCGGACATATCAAAACGCAGCAGTTCAATACCCAGAGACTTCGCCAGTTGCACGGTGACTTCGGTTTTCCCGACTCCGGTCGGCCCGGCGAACAGGAAAGAACCGACTGGTTTGTGTTCATGACCAAGCCCGGCACGCGCCATCTTGATGGCTTCAGTTAATGCCTCAATCGCCTTATCCTGACCAAAGACCAGCATCTTCAGACGATCGCCGAGGTTTTTCAGCGTATCGCGATCGCTGCGGGAAACGCTCTTTTCAGGAATACGCGCGATCCGTGCCACCACGGACTCAATATCCGCCACGTTAACCGTTTTCTTACGTTTGCTCACCGGAATTAAGCGCGCCCGCGCTCCGGCTTCGTCAATCACGTCAATCGCTTTATCCGGCAGATGACGATCGTTAATATATTTCACCGCCAGCTCCACCGCGGCACGCACCGCTTTGGCGGTATAACGCACGTCGTGGTGCGCTTCGTACTTCGGCTTCAGGCCGTTGATAATCTGCACCGTCTCTTCCACGGAAGGTTCGGTGATATCGATTTTCTGGAAGCGACGCGCCAGCGCACGATCTTTTTCAAAGATATTGCTGAACTCCTGGTAGGTCGTCGAACCGATCACCCGGATCTTGCCGCTGGAGAGCAGCGGTTTAATCAGATTAGCGGCATCGACCTGCCCGCCGGAAGCGGCTCCCGCGCCAATGATGGTGTGGATTTCATCAATGAACAGAATGCTACTGGTGTCCTGTTCCAGTTGCTTGAGCAGCGCCTTGAAGCGTTTTTCAAAATCACCGCGATATTTGGTGCCTGCCAGCAGCGAACCGATATCCAGAGAATAAATCGTACAATCTGCCATGACTTCCGGCACATCGCCCTGCACGATACGCCAGGCAAGCCCTTCGGCAATGGCGGTTTTACCGACGCCGGACTCTCCCACCAGCAGCGGGTTATTTTTGCGGCGACGACAAAGAACCTGAATAGCACGTTCCAGCTCTTTCTCGCGGCCGATCAGCGGATCGATACCGCCAACGCGAGCAAGCTGATTGAGGTTGGTGGTGAAGTTTTCCATACGATCCTCCCCGCCTGCTTGCTCTTCACTGCTGCCAGACTGGCTGGCGCTGTTATCAGCAGATTGGCCTGGCTCATCTTTACGCGTACCGTGAGAGATGAAATTCACCACATCAAGGCGGCTGACTTCATGTTTACGCAGCAGATATGCCGCCTGGGACTCCTGTTCGCTAAAAATTGCGACCAGGACATTGGCGCCAGTGACTTCGCTACGTCCGGAGGATTGAACGTGGAAAACGGCACGCTGCAGCACGCGCTGGAAGCTCAGCGTCGGCTGAGTGTCGCGCTCTTCTTCCGTTGCAGGCAGAACGGGCGTGGTCTGTTCGATGAAGGCTTCAAGTTCCTGACGCAGCGCGACCAGGTCCACTGAACACGCTTCAAGCGCTTCGCGGGCCGAAGGGTTGCTAAGCAGCGCCAGCAACAAGTGCTCGACGGTCATGAACTCATGACGGTGCTCGCGCGCTCTGGCGAAAGCCATGTTTAAACTGAGTTCCAGTTCTTGATTGAGCATAGGCACCTCCCCCAAGTTTTGTTGCCTGTATTCAGGCTTTTTCTAGCGTACACAACAACGGATGCTCGTTCTCCCTCGCGTATTGATTCACCATCGAGACTTTGGTTTCCGCGACTTCTGCGGTAAACACGCCACAAATCGCTTTACCTTGATAATGGACCATTAGCATCAGTTGCGTTGCACGTTCAACATCATAAGAAAAGAATTTTTGTAACACGTCAATAACAAATTCCATTGGCGTGTAGTCATCGTTGACTAATATCACTTTATACATAGATGGCGGTTTAAGCGCATCTTTAACTTCGTCCTCTACGAGCTGCTCGAAGTCCAGCCAGTCTTTCTTACTCATCGTCACTGTTCATCATCGGTTGCTGTAGCCAACAGGCGGTGGCCTGTCAATGACCAAAGGCTATGCACATCACAAATCTACAATAGATCATAGATAATTATCATCTATTACTTCCATCCGCGACGTCTGTCACATTCCCCGGCAATAGCGTTAACTGCTTCAAGTTTTGACGCATTTTTCACCGTCTCCCCACGTCAATCGCTTGACGCATTTCCTGATTTCTCTAAATTGTAGTGGCGAGAGTTGGCGAGCAATTGAACAACTCGTCACTCCACTATCGGTTCATTCCATCTTACTTATATAAGATTTACGAAGGATGTCGAAGTATGGAAATGGGTACTGTTAAGTGGTTCAACAATGCTAAAGGGTTCGGTTTTATTTGCCCTGAGGGCGGCGGCGAAGACATTTTCGCCCATTATTCTACCATCCAGATGGATGGTTACAGAACGCTAAAAGCCGGACAAGCCGTTCGGTTTGATGTTCACCAGGGGCCAAAAGGTAACCACGCCAGCGTGATTGTCCCTGTGGAAGCGGAAACGGCCGCATAACTCTTTTGCTTCATTGTGTACATCCCGCCAGCAAAATGCCAGTCCTTCTGACTGGCATTTTTTATCGTCACTCGCAGGCCCGGCGACATCACCGCCACCGGACTCAGCAACAGCTTTAATCTACATGTGGCCCGTTCAGCGGTTTTCAAGGCCAGACCAGATATCACACGCCCCAGGTAAAACAGAGAGTAGCCGCAGAGTAAGCTAATCCGCCCGACCGCGCGCCAGCCATAGCACACGCGAAAACATTTTTTTCAACAGCGCCGGCACCGCATCCACGCCGCGACGGCCTGCCTCCATCGCCACCTCAATCGCCAGGTCCGGTTTTGACGAGCGATGAATCGCCTTGGTAATCACCCGCCGCATGTTCATTGGCAGATTCATTGGCAATTGCGCCACCCGGTGGTAAACATCATCGAACCCCTGACGATACATAAAATGTTCCATATCCATTGCCGGTAGTGCCGTCAGGTGATCGCGTTCCAGCATTTTATCGTCATTCAACAGCCCGCGAACCGTCGCCGCATATTTTTTCCCGGCCTCATCGCCATCGACCAGCACATGCCACTCAATACCCATACGCCGCGCGAATTTAATAAGCGGTTTTAATCCCGACTGGGCGAACTCAATAACTTTCACCCCTTCCGCATCAAAGTGATGACCGCACTGACGGGCCAGCTCGTTAATAACCCAGGTTTCCGTTTCACCTTCGACCAACAGCCAGCAGCGGGCAAACAGCGATGACGCGCGGTTAAAACGGATATGAAAAGCGATACGCCGACTGTCTTCCGCATTCATCCCGCCGGGCCCGAGCCGCCAGGCTGACACCCGCGATGATTCACGCACCAGTCGGCAAACGTACTCAACGGGCGTCAGCGACAATAATTCACCGGAATTAGTGGTCGTCACTCTCTGTAACGGCAACAAATTGAGCAAATGCCAGGCCACAGACAACATAATAGGATGCAACCGGGTCTCAGGATCCTCAATCAGCAGTAACGGTCGCGCGTCGCGATCGAGCCGGACAGTTCCTTTTGCCTGCAATAGCGTAGCGAATAAACCCAGCAAAATGACCCGATGGCTGCGGCCGCCGGGCTTATCGATCATCCGGTTGATAATATCCAGATAACGCCAGCTACGTTGTTCATCGTGTGAATAGCGGCGCATCAGGCGGTTACGCGATTGCGCGCTGCTCTGCTCGGCAAAATAGTGTTCCAGTAACTGCACCATTGCCGACAGCCCTTGCCGTATCTGGCTATCGGTCAAATTTTGCGGGTGATGCACCAGCTCACGGGAGAGAAAATCAAGCTGGCGGGCAGTAATCTCAATCTGTGGAGAATGCGGCACGGTACCGTTGTGGATCCGCCGCATAAATCGGGCATCGCGCAATCGCAGAACGGGCATTAATCTCACCAGGTGCCGGGCCAGCTCGTCAATATCCGCCAGTTCCAGGGCCTCCCCTTCGCCATTGATAAAACTACGCAGCGTCATGACGCCATCATCATCGGCAAGCTCTCCCTCCAGGCGATAAAAAATCCGCTGAAAACCATCATCACAGGGTACCCAGCAATGACTAAGGGGCCGATAACGACGCACCCGATAACGACCGGGGTCATTTTCACGGAAGGTCAGGATAATATGCAAATGACGCTCTCGCCCCTGAATATCACCGGGCGGAAACCAAAAATCCTCACGGACAAAATGGTAAAGTTCAGACTCTGGCGATAAGAGTAACGTCAGGGCATCCAGCAGGCTGGATTTACCCCATGCATTTTCGCCAATCAGCACGTTATTTTGCTCCAGCATCAACGATAAACGGTTGATACCGCGGAAGCCTACAATTTCGACGCGCTCAAGATGCATATCCCCTCCGCCCGCTAGCCACTTTATCCTTCAATTATCAGCAGTATATACCCGTCGGACTGCTTGTTGCAGATATACTGGCAATAACCCGGTGCCCCCCTGGTCTTCGCCCTTTCGTGACCAGCGCGAACCACATTCAAAACGGTTAATCGTTTTTGCCCTGCAACTCGAATTATTTAGAGTATATATCATTTAATCCAGATAATAATTCATCATCTATATGTTCGTTTTTTAACCACACCTATTCGAAATTAAATAACATCACTTTTTTAGCTGGTCTCCGGATGAAAACATCCATAGAATAACGCTCCTTTATTTTTATCGTCGCATTTGTGCCGATAAATAAAAGCCGAGACGGCAACTTATGTTGGTTTACGTTTTTTATTGAGGTCGTTATGTTCAGAAAATTAGCAGCAGAATGTTTTGGTACATTCTGGCTGGTGTTTGGTGGTTGCGGTAGCGCTGTACTGGCCGCAGCGTTTCCGGAATTAGGCATTGGCTTTGCCGGCGTCGCGTTAGCCTTCGGTTTAACTGTATTAACCATGGCGTATGCCGTGGGCCATATTTCCGGCGGGCATTTTAATCCGGCGGTCACTTTAGGTTTGTGGGCTGGCGGCCGCTTCCCGGCAAAAGAGGTCATTGGCTATATTATCGCTCAGGTTATCGGCGGTATTATTGCCGCCGCTATTTTGTATGTTATTGCCAGCGGTAAAGCAGGTTTTGACGCGGCTGCCAGCGGTTTCGCCTCTAACGGTTATGGCGAGCACTCTCCAGGCGGTTTCTCAATGCTTTCCGCGATTGTGATTGAGATTGTCCTGACCTGCGGCTTTTTGCTGGTTATTCATGGCGCAACCGATAAGAATGCCCCGGCAGGCTTTGCTCCCATTGCCATTGGCCTTGCGCTGACGCTGATTCACCTGATCAGTATCCCGGTCACCAACACCTCGGTGAACCCGGCGCGCAGCACCGCGGTTGCGCTCTTCCAGGGCGGCTGGGCATTACAACAGCTGTGGCTGTTCTGGGTGATGCCGATTATCGGCGGTATTCTGGGTGGCGTGCTGTACCGCACCTTGCTCGAAAAGCGCGATTAATGGATTAAGATCCGGAGTATCGGGTGGCGGCTATGCCTCCCTGGCCTGCGGTCATAGAGCAATATGTAAGCCGGGTAAGCGTTAGCGCCGCCCGGTTTTTTTACACCTTTACCTGACAGCCTTTATTGGGTAGTGTCATTGCGCAGTTTCGCATATAAAGGACCCGGCTGTTCATGTTTTCAGGACTTTTCATCATTTTGGTTCCGCTGATTGTGGGCTATCTTATTCCGCTTCAGCATCAGGCCGCATTAAAACTGATCAACCGGCTGTTAAGCTGGATTGTCTATATCATTCTCTTTTTTATGGGAATTAGCCTGGCCTTTCTCGATAATCTTGCCAGCAATCTACTGGCGATTCTCCATTATTCAGCGGTCAGCATCGTTATTATCCTGCTATGCAATATTGCGGCCCTGATGTGGCTTGAGCAAAAAATACCGTGGCGAAATCATCACCGCCAGGAAAAATTACCTTCCCGTCTCGCAATGGCCATGGAATCTCTCCAGCTATGCGGCATAGTGCTTATTGGTTTTTTGATTGGGCTGAGCGGCATCCCTTTTTTACAACACGCCACCGAGGCCAGCGAATATACGCTAATTTTCCTTTTGTTACTCATCGGTATGCAACTGCGTAATAATGGCATGACCCTACGGCAAATCATCCTTAATCGCCGTGGAATAATTGTGGCGGTCGTGGTCATGATCAGTTCGTTATTGGCTGGCGTCATCAATGCCTTTATTCTCGATCTGCCGTTAAAAACCGGTCTGGCAATGGCTTCCGGATTTGGCTGGTATTCGTTGTCCGGGATTTTACTGACCGAATCGTACGGGCCGGTTATTGGTAGCGCCGCGTTTTTCAACGATCTTTCCCGGGAACTGCTGGCAATTATGTTTATTCCCGGCCTGGTACGACGCAGCCGTTCAACCGCACTCGGCCTGTGCGGAGCGACATCAATGGACTTTACGCTACCGGTCCTGCAACGTTCAGGCGGCGTGGAAATTGTCCCGGCAGCTATCGTTCATGGCTTCATTTTGAGTCTGCTGGTACCCATTTTGATGGCCTTTTTCTCCGCATAATCCCTTTCTGGCGGTTGTTTTCGACCGCCAATTTTGCGCTAAATCAATCTCCCTGTAAGTTGTATCAGAAATACCTTTTCTCATCTCCCCCGCAGGCATAACCTTAAACATGTATATTAAATATAACTTTAAAAAAGGTGTGACCATGTTTTGTGTGCAATGTGAACAAACCATCCGTACTCCGACGGGGAACGGCTGCTCCTACGCGCAGGGTATGTGCGGTAAAACAGCGGAAACGTCCGATCTCCAGGATCTGCTGATTGCGTCCCTGCAAGGTCTGTCTGCATGGGCTGTTAAAGCCCGTGAATATGGCATCATCGATCATGACGTTGACAACTTTGCCCCGCGTGCATTTTTCTCCACTCTGACCAACGTTAACTTCGATTCTCCGCGTATCGTCGGCTATGCCCGTGAAGCGATCGCCCTGCGCGAATCACTGAAAGCGCAGTGCCAGAACATCGATGCAAGCGCCACGGTAAACAACCCGATGGCCGACCTGCAACTGGTCAGCGACGATCCGGGCGATTTGCAACGTCAGGCCGCCGAATTCACCCCGAACAAAGACAAAGCCGCTATTGGCGAGAACATCCTCGGCCTGCGTCTGCTTTGCCTGTATGGCCTGAAAGGTGCGGCAGCGTACATGGAGCACGCCCACGTTCTGGGCCAGTATGACAACGACATCTACGCGCAGTACCACAAAATCATGGCGTGGCTGGGCACCTGGCCTGCCGATATGAACGCTCTGCTGGAATGTTCTATGGAAATCGGCCAGATGAACTTCAAAGTGATGAGCATCCTTGATGCCGGTGAAACCACCAAATACGGCCACCCGACCCCGACTCAGGTTAACGTGAAAGCGGTTGAAGGTAAGTGCATCCTGATCTCTGGTCATGACCTGAAAGATCTGTACAACCTGCTGGAGCAGACCGAAGGGACTGGCGTGAACGTCTATACCCACGGTGAAATGCTGCCCGCGCACGGTTACCCGGAACTGCGTAAATTCAGACACCTGGTCGGTAACTACGGCAGCGGCTGGCAGAACCAGCAGGTTGAATTCGCCCGCTTCCCTGGCCCTATCGTGATGACCTCTAACTGTATCATCGACCCGACCGTTGGCGCGTATGACGACCGTATCTGGACGCGCAGCATCGTCGGTTGGCCGGGCGTAAACCACCTGGAAGGCGAAGATTTCTCTCCGGTTATCGCCCAGGCGCAGCAGATGGCAGGCTTCCCGTACAGCGAAATCCCGCATCTGATCACCGTTGGTTTCGGTCGCCAGACGCTGCTGGGCGCAGCAGACAGCCTGATCGACCTGGTCAGCCGCGAAAAACTGCGTCACATCTTCCTGGTGGGCGGCTGTGACGGCGCGCGTGGCGAACGTAACTACTTCACCGATTTCGCGACCAGCGTACCGGATGACTGCCTGATTCTGACGCTGGCCTGTGGTAAATACCGCTTCAACAAACTGGAATTCGGCGACATCGAAGGTCTGCCGCGTCTGGTTGACGCCGGTCAGTGTAACGACGCTTACTCCGCCATCATTCTGGCCGTCACGCTGGCAGAAAAACTGGGCTGTGGCGTGAACGACCTGCCGCTGTCTCTGGTGCTCTCCTGGTTCGAACAGAAAGCGATCGTCATCCTGCTGACGCTGTTGTCTCTGGGCGTGAAAAACATCGTGACCGGGCCGACTGCGCCAGGTTTCTTCACCCCGGATCTGCTGGCTGTCCTCAACGAGAAATTTGGCCTGCGTCAGGTCACCACCGTTGAAGAAGATATGCAGCAACTGTTGAGCGCGTAAGGAGTTTTAGAATGACGATGCCAACCACTCAGTGTCCGTGGCGAATGCAGGTACATCACATCCATCAGGAAACCCCGGATGTGTGGACTCTCTCATTACTGTGTCACGATCACTATCCGTACCGTGCCGGTCAGTATGCGCTGGTGAGCGTTCGCAACGCTGCGGATACGCTGCGGGCCTACACCCTTTCGTCCACGCCGGGCGTCAGCGAGTACATTACGCTGACGATCCGTCGCATTGATGAAGGCGCAGGTTCACAGTGGTTAACCCGCGAGGTGAAACGCGGCGACTCTATCTGGCTGTCCGATGCGATGGGCGACTTTATCTGTGAAGACAAAGCCGAAGACAAGTTCCTGATGCTGGCGGCCGGTTGCGGCGTCACGCCAATTATGTCGATGCGTCGCTGGCTGGCAAAATACCGCCCGCAGGCAGATGTGCAGGTGATCTTCAACGTGCGTTCGCCGCAGGATGTGATTTTCGCTGAGGAATGGCGTCAGTACCCGGTCACGCTGGTCGCGGAGAACAATGCGACCCACGGTTTCGTGTCTGGTCGCCTGACCACTGCGTTACTGAAAAACGTGCCGGACCTGGCATCGCGCACCGTCATGACCTGCGGCCCGGAGCCGTACATGGACATGGTTGAGCAGGAAGTGAAAGCGCTCGGCGTAACGCGCTTCTTTAAAGAGAAGTTCTTTACGCCAGTTGCCGAAGCGGCAACCGGGGGCCTGAAGTTCACCAAACTGCAACCGGCGCAGGCGTTTTACGCGCCTGTCGGCACCACGCTGCTGGACGCGCTGGAAAGCAATAAAGTTCCGGTAACCGTGGCATGTCGTGCTGGCGTATGCGGCTGCTGCAAAACCAAAGTGGTTTCCGGTGAATATACGGTCAGCAGCACCATGACGCTGACCGATGCGGAAATCGCCGACGGTTATGTGCTGGCCTGCTCCTGCCATCCGCAGGGCGATTTAGTTCTGGCCTGATTATTCAGCATTACCGATGTTATCCATGCCACCCGGCGGTTTGCCGGGTGGCATTTCTGCTTCTGCGCAACCCCGTCGGCGGTGAATGACAACCCAATATGCCCGTCCTATTCAAAGCGTATTTATACCCGTCATACTTCAAGTTGCATGTGCGTTGGCTTTCCTTGTTCACCCCAGTCACGTACTGGAGTACGCTCCCGGGGATTCACTGCGTCGCCGCCTTCCTGCAACCCAAATAATTTATGGCATAAAAATCAATAACTTAAAATCACCCTTTAAAAAGGGTTAAAGAACGGATAAGCAAACACCCTGGCGTACAGGACCCAACCAGGGTGAGCAGACTGGGTGATAAAAAAACGACATCCGACCTATCGCCAGGGTGAATTACCCGCTAACGAATATTTCCCGGCCCCCATAAAAGCGATCGCCAGCGCACCGACAAAGAAATAGACCAGGCTCTCAATCGCCCAGGCACCTACCGCATCCAGCGCAAAGGTTTTACCTGCGCCGACCATCAGCCAGGCCACAACCATAGTAAAAGCTATCACCAGCGCTGCCGGACGAGTGAGGATCCCCAGAATCAACAGACAAGGCGCAACCACCTCTCCCACCAGCACGCCATAAGCGATAAATCCCGGCAATCCTTTTGCCACCAGCATATTGCTGATACCGCCAACACCATCAAATAGCTTATGCAACCCGTGAAACAGCATCAGCCCGCCGACGGCAAGTCGTAATAAGAGTTTGCCGAAGTCGTCATGAGACAATATTCTATTAACGCTATTTAACAATAATTTAACCATCTGAAATGATTCCTGTTTACCGCTCTGTGAGAAGACAGATTATGCGGAATTTCCGAAGAATAAAACCAGTTGAAAATGAGAGATACGCAAACGTAACAGCCAGTTTCATCTAAGCTTGTAAGCGTTATCACAAAAAGGAGATGGAAAACCATGAAACAGACCGTTGCCGCTTACATTGCAAAAACACTTGAACAGGCTGGCGTGAAACGTATCTGGGGCGTGACGGGCGACTCCCTGAACGGCCTGAGCGACAGCCTGAACCGGATGGGGACGATTGACTGGATGGCCACACGCCATGAAGAGGTCGCCGCCTTCGCCGCTGGCGCTGAAGCACAACTCACCGGTGAACTGGCGGTATGTGCGGGCTCATGCGGGCCGGGTAACCTGCATTTGATTAACGGTCTGTTCGACTGTCACCGTAATCACGTCCCGGTTCTGGCCATTGCTGCCCATATCCCTTCCAGCGAAATCGGCAGCGGCTATTTTCAGGAGACCCACCCACAAGAGCTGTTTCGCGAATGCAGCCACTATTGCGAACTGGTATCCACCCCGGAGCAGATCCCGCAGGTACTGGCGATCGCCATGCGTAAAGCGGTCATCAACCGTGGCGTATCGGTTGTCGTGCTACCAGGCGACGTCGCGCTGAAACCGGCGCCGGAAAGCGCCAGTAGCCACTGGTATCATGCCCCGCAGCCGGTTGTAACTCCGGCTGAGGAAGAGCTGAAAAAACTGGCACAGATCTTACGCTACGCCAGCAATATCGCCCTGATGTGCGGCAGCGGCTGTGCGGGCGCGCATAACGAGCTGGTGGCATTCGCCGCCAAAATTAAAGCGCCCATTGTTCATGCGCTGCGCGGCAAAGAGTATGTGGAGTACGACAACCCTTACGATGTGGGCATGACGGGATTGATCGGCTTCTCTTCAGGCTTCCATACCATGATGAATGCCGATACCCTGATTCTGCTCGGCACTCAGTTCCCCTATCGCGCCTTCTACCCGACTGACGCCAAAATCATTCAGATTGATATCAATCCAGCCAGCATTGGCGCGCACAGTAAAGTCGATATGGCGCTGGTCGGCGATATTAAATCCACCCTCGCCGCGTTATTGCCGATGCTGGAAGCAAAAACCGATCGTAAATTCCTTGATAAGGCGCTGGAGCACTATCGCGACGCGCGTAAAGGACTGGATGATTTAGCGAAACCCAGCGATAAAACCATCCATCCGCAGTATCTGGCGCAGCAAATTAGCCGCTTTGCCGACGATGACGCCATTTTTACCTGCGACGTCGGTACGCCGACCGTCTGGGCCGCACGTTATCTGCAAATGAACGGTAAACGTCGCCTGCTGGGGTCGTTCAACCACGGTTCAATGGCTAACGCCATGCCGCAGGCCATCGGCGCGAAAGCCACCGCCCCGGACAGACAGGTGGTTGCCCTCTGCGGCGACGGCGGCTTTAGCATGCTGATGGGGGATTTTCTTTCGCTGGCGCAGATGAAGCTACCGGTGAAGATTATTATCTTCAATAACAGTATTCTCGGTTTCGTGGCAATGGAGATGAAAGCCGGGGGTTATCTCACCGACGGCACCGAGCTGCATGACACCAACTTTGCCCGCATCGCCGAAGCCTGCGGCATCAAAGGCATTCGGGTAGAGCGCGCAGCGGATGTTGATGACGCGCTGCAAACCGCCTTCAGCAGCGAAGGTCCGGTCCTGGTCGATGTGGTGGTCGCGAAAGAAGAACTGGCGATCCCGCCGCAGATCAAACTGGAACAAGCGAAAGGTTTCAGCCTGTATATGTTACGCGCCATTATCAGCGGCCGCGGTGACGAAGTAATCGAACTGGCGAAAACCAACTGGCTAAGGTAAAACAGACGGTATCCCCCTGAAGCAACTCAAGGAAATGCCGTGATAGATTTACGCAGTGATACCGTCACCCGTCCGGGCCGCGCCATGTTAGAAGCAATGATGGCCGCTCCGGTCGGGGATGATGTTTATGGCGACGACCCTACCGTTAACGCACTCCAGCGCTATGCCGCTGAACGGGCGGGCAAAGAAGCCGCGCTCTTCCTGCCAACGGGCACCCAGGCCAATCTGGTCGCCCTGCTCAGCCACTGTCAGCGCGGCGAAGAGTATATTGTCGGCCAGGGCGCCCATAACTATCTCTACGAAGCTGGCGGCGCGGCGGTACTTGGCAGTATCCAGCCGCAGCCCATTGATGCCGCCGCTGACGGCACGTTGCCGCTGGATAAGGTTGCCGCGAAGATCAAGGCGGATGATATCCATTTTGCCCGCACTCGCTTACTCAGTCTGGAAAACACCCATAACGGCAAAGTGCTGCCGCGTGAATATTTAAAACAGGCATGGGAATTTACCCGCGAGCGCGGTCTGGCGCTACACGTTGACGGCGCGCGTATTTTTAACGCCGTCGTGGAATATGGCTGCGAGCTGCGCGACATCGCGCAATATTGTGATTCATTTACGATTTGCCTCTCAAAAGGCCTCGGTACGCCGGTGGGGTCGCTACTGGTGGGGAGTCAGGCGTACATTCACCGCGCTATCCGCTGGCGGAAGATGGTCGGCGGCGGGATGCGCCAGGCCGGGATTCTGGCGGCGGCGGGCCTGTATGCGTTACAAAACAACGTCGCGCGCTTAAAAGAGGATCACCAGAATGCGGCGTGGATGGCAGAGCAACTGCGCGCCATTGGCGCTGACGTGACTCGCCATGACACCAATATGCTGTTTGTCCGCGTCGGCGAAGACGATGCCGCCGCGCTGGGCGAATACTTACGCGAACGTGACGTGCTGATCAACGCCTCGCCCGTTGTGCGCCTGGTGACGCATATTGACGTTACCCGTCAGCAGCTTGCCGAAGTGGTTGATCACTGGCAGGCGTTTTTAACGCGTTAAGGAGTCGGCGTGTTGCAACGCATCCTGGTACTCGGCGCCAGCGGTTATATTGGCCAGCATCTGGTGAATCGACTCAGCGAGCAAGGCTTTCCGGTGCTGGCGGCGGCACGCCATATCGACAGGCTGAAAAAACAGCGTCTCCCCGGCGTTGAGTGCTATCAACTTGATTTAAACCAGCCGGACGGGCTGCCCGAACTGCTGGCTCAGGCTGATACCGTTTACTACCTGATACACGGAATGAGCGAAAGCGGCGACTTTGTCCGTCATGAGCGACAGGTCGCCCTCAACATGCGCGATGCATTGCGCAAAGTTCCGGTCCGCGAAGTCATTTTTTTGAGCTCATTGCAGGTCGCGGAGCGAGAACAATCCGACCATCTGCGGGCCCGCCAGATCACCGGCGACCTGCTGCGCGAATCCGGCGTACCGGTAACGGAAATTCGCGCCGGCATTATCGTCGGCGCGGGTTCCGCCGCTTTCGAAGTGATGCGCGATATGGTTTACAACCTGCCGGTGCTGACGCCGCCGCGCTGGGTGCGCTCGCGCACCACGCCGATTGCGCTGGAAAACTTACTCTACTATCTGCTGCAGTTACTTAATCACTCCGCCAGCGAACACCGCGTTTTCGAAGCCGCCGGGCCGGAGGTTTTAAGCTATCAGCAGCAGTTTATCCGCTTTATGGCGGTCAGCGGCAAACGCCGCCCGCTGATCCCCATCCCTTTTCCCACAAGCTGGATTTCGGTCTGGTTTCTCAACGTCATTACCTCGGTACCGCCAACAACCGCCAAAGCGCTGATCCAGGGACTAAAGCACGATCTTATCGCCGACGATCGCGCCCTGCGGGCCCTGATCCCTCAACCGTTGATCGCGTTCGATGAAGCGGTGCGCCGCACGCTAAAGGAAGAAGAGCAACTGGTGAACTCCGGCGACTGGGGCTACGACGCCCAGGCCTTTGCCCGCTGGCGGCCCGAGTATGGCTACTATGCGAAACAGGCCGGTTGTACCGTGAGCACTCACGCCAGCCTCGCCGCGCTGTGGAAAGTCGTCAATCAAATCGGCGGTAAAGCGGGGTACTTCTTCGCTAATATCCTGTGGAAGACTCGCGGGGCGATGGATCTGCTGGTTGGCCACCGGCTGGCAAAGGGCCGCCCACCGCGGGATTACCTGCAAACCGGCGACACTGTGGACAGCTGGAAGGTTATTATCGTCGAGCCGGAGAAACAGCTCACCTTACTGTTCGGCATGAAGGCACCCGGCCTTGGTCGCCTGAGTTTTACTCTGAGCGATAAAGGCGATCGTCGCGAACTGGACGTTCGCGCCTGGTGGCACCCACACGGTATGCCGGGCCTGCTTTATTGGTTGCTGATGATCCCGGCCCATCTGTTTATTTTTCGCGGCATGGCGCGACGTATCATCCGGCGGGCGGAGCAAATCACCAGCAATTAGAGTATACCAACAGAATTCTTTCCTTATTCTCATTGCATCACAGTCAGAATCACGGAAAAATGCGCACGAAATTCTTTTGTGAAACAGTGGATCGATATGAAGGTACTGGTTACCGGTGCGACCAGCGGATTAGGCCGCAATGCAGTGGAATATCTGCGTAACAAGGGCATTAGCGTCAGAGCGACCGGGCGCAATGAAGCAATGGGCAAGCTTCTGAGCAAAATGGGGGCCGAGTTCGTCCCCGCCGACTTGACCGAACTGGTCTCCTCGCAGGCCAAAGTGATGCTCGCCGGTATCGACACGCTCTGGCATTGTTCCAGTTTCACCTCCCCGTGGGGCACCCAGCAGGCTTTCGATTTAGCCAACGTCCGCGCCACCCGCCGCCTCGGTGAATGGGCCGTCGCCTGGGGAGTACGCAACTTCGTGCACATCTCTTCGCCGTCGCTCTATTTTGATTACCACCACCATCGCGCTATTCAGGAAGATTTTCGCCCGCAACGTTTCGCCAATGAGTTTGCCCGCAGTAAAGCGGCGAGCGAAGAAGTGATCAACCTGCTGGCGCAGGCCAATCCGAACACCCGTTTTACAATTTTACGCCCGCAAAGCCTGTTTGGCCCTCATGATAAAGTCTTTATTCCGCGCCTGGCGCAGATGATGCAGCACTACGGTAGCGTCCTGCTGCCGCGCGGCGGTAGCGCGCTGGTGGATATGACCTGCTATGAAAATGCGGTGCACGCGATGTGGCTCGCCAGCCAGCCGCTGTGCGACAATCTGCCCTCTGCCCGCGCTTACAATATCAGCAATGGCGAAGCGCAAACCCTGCGCTGCATTGTGCAGAAACTTATCGATGAGCTGGGGATTAAGTGCCGTATTCGCTCTGTGCCTTACCCGATGCTGGATATCATCGCCCGCAGCATGGAGCACTTTGGCAACAAGTCAGCCAAAGAGCCCGCCTTTACCCACTACGGCGTTTCTAAGCTGAATTTTGATTTTACCCTCGATACCACCCGCGCTCAGCAGGAACTGGGCTACCAGCCAGTGATTTCGCTGGATGAGGGCATTATTCGCACTGCCGCATGGCTGAAAGACCACGGCAAGCTACACCGCTAACCTCGCCCGTACTTCTCCAGCAGCGCCTCGGCAATCGCCAGCGTTTCGGCATCGGCAACGCCGTCCCAGCGCGCGGGGCGGAAGTGCATCTGGAAAGCCATAATCACCCGCTTCTGCTGTTCCGGGGTCATCTCCGGCGTGACCTGATAGCCATAGCGAGACAGCACGTCCAGCAGCTCCGCGGTATCTACCGGCTGGTATGAGGGACGCCCTTGCTGATAAAACGCGACCCGCTCCGCATCCGGCCACGCGCCAATCCCCTGCTCCGCCAGCCTGCGCCACGGAAAGCGCGGCCCCGGATCGTCTTTGCGCTGCGGGGCAATATCCGCGTGCGCGACGACGTTCTGCGGCGCAATGTGGTAGCGGGCGATAATATCTTTCGCCAGCGGGATCAGGGCATCAATCTGCGCCGGATTAAACGGCGTGAAGCGCTTCACGCCCGCCGTTTTTTGCCAGCCGCGGTTCTCCAGTTCAATACCAATTGACGTATCGTTAATGTGCGTACTTCCGCGCCAGTAACTGATCCCCGCATGCCAGGCCAGATCCGCTTCCGGCACCAGTTGCCAGATCCGCGGTTTGCCATGATACCGTGGCGGTTTCTCCGGGATCAGGTAGTGGGCGCTCACCTGATTGTCGGTCAGCGTCGCCAGCGAAACGTCAAAATCATCGGCGGTATAGTGAATAACCAGCACTTTGATGCGCGGATACGCCGCCTGCGCCGGATGGCGCGTATCCAGCTGATAACCATCGCGATCGATAATGCCGTTTTCCGTGGCGCAGCCCGCCAGCAGTAGCGCCAACAAGACGCCCGCCCGGCAAATTTTCATCGCCGGGTCTTCACCGCGGTGCCGCTGACGCTCACCATCAACATGCTGCTGTCCTTGCCGACGGTTTCATAATCAATATCAATCCCGACAACCGCGTCGGCGCCCAGCGCTTTCGCCTGTTCGCTGAGCTCTTCAAAGGCGATTTCACGGGCTTTACGCAGCTCTTTTTCATAGGCGCCGGAACGACCGCCGACAATATCGCGAATACTGGCGAAAAAATCGCGAAAAACGTTAGCCCCGAGAATCGCTTCCCCGGTAACGACGCCGCAGTATTTAATGATCGGCTGGCCTTCCAGAGTCGGTGTGGTTGAAAATTGCATGGTGAAACTCCTCCTTTAACGTTCAATGCGTTAGCTTTGCGGATCAAGCACAATCCCTATCTGATACACTATGCTTTAAAAGATATTCTAACGCAGCGAGCTTATAAGGAAATCATCATGCGCTACAACGTTCTTGCATTTGTCCTCCCCTGCGCGCTGGCGCTCAGCGCCTGTACCACCGTGACACCGGCCTACAAAGACAACGGCACCCGCAGCGGCCCTTGTATTGAGGGCGGCCCGGATGACGTGGCGCAGAAGTTTTACAATTACCAGATACAACATCACAACAGTGATTTGACGGCGCTGCGTCCGTACCTGAGCGATGGTCTGGCGAAACTGCTGAGCGACGCGCGTCACTCCCCGTCAAACCACGCCTTGTTGCAGTCTAATCTGTTCTCCAGCAACGCCACGCCGGCCGACAGCGCCGAAGTCGCCAGCGCTTCGACAATTCCAAACCGCGATGCACGCAACATTCCGCTGCGCGTTACGCTAAAACAGGCGACGCAAAGCTGGAAAGACGAGGTACTGATGATTCAGGAAGGCCAGTGCTGGGCCGTCGATGACGTACGTTACCTCAGCAATAACGCCCATGCGCCGGCAGGCACTCTGCGTCAGAGTCTCGAAAATCGCTAATCAAGGCGTATAACCCGGTAAAATGTCGGTATTTCCTCTGCTAATACCGACATTTACGCCCCCCGCCTTTACGAACCCATATTTTGTGCTAACTTTAACGCTAATCGTGGTTTACATTTAACTTTTAACGCATAAATATTGCATAACTATTCTGCCAAAGGTACTATTTGCGGCCTCAATTGCTATTAGTATCAGACTGCCCAGATGAGTATTAAACTAAACGGCATTAATTGCTTCTACGGCGCACACCAGGCGCTGTTCGACATCACGCTGGATTGCCCGCAGGGGGAAACGCTGGTGCTGCTCGGCCCCAGCGGTGCCGGTAAAAGCTCGTTGCTGCGCGTACTCAACCTGCTGGAGATGCCGCGTTCCGGCACGTTACATATTGCCGGAAATCATTTCGACTTTACCAGAACGCCTTCTGATAAAGCCATTCGCGAACTGCGCCAGAACGTGGGGATGGTTTTCCAGCAGTACAATCTGTGGCCGCACCTGACCGTGCAGCAAAACCTGATTGAAGCCCCCTGCCGTGTGCTCGGGTTAAGTAAAGATCAGGCTCTGGCGCGCGCTGAAAAGCTACTTGAACGTTTGCGCCTGAAACCCTACAGCGATCGTTACCCGCTGCATCTTTCCGGCGGTCAGCAGCAGCGCGTCGCCATTGCCCGCGCGCTGATGATGGAACCACAGGTGTTGCTGTTTGATGAACCCACGGCGGCGCTTGATCCAGAAATCACCGCTCAGATCGTCAGTATTATCCGCGAACTGGCTGAAACCGGCATTACGCAGGTCATTGTCACCCACGAAGTGGAAGTGGCGCGTAAAACAGCGAGCCGCGTGGTGTATATGGAAAATGGTCATATCGTTGAACAAGGGGATGCCCGTTGCTTCACGCATCCGCAAACCGACGCGTTTAAAAACTATCTGTCACATTGATGTTTTCGGGGAAATGACGATGAAAAAAGTACTGATTGCCGCTCTTCTTGCGGGCATGAGCCTCTCCGCTACCGCTGCCCAAACTATTCGCTTCGCGACCGAGGCCTCCTACCCGCCGTTTGAATCGATCGACGCCAGTAACAAAATCGTTGGTTTTGACGTCGATCTGGCGAACGCCCTGTGTAAAGAGATTGATGCCACCTGCACCTTTACCAACCAGGCTTTCGATAGCCTGATCCCAAGCCTGAAGTTCCGCCGTTTCGATGCGGTCATGGCCGGGATGGATATCACCCCGGAGCGTGAAAAGCAGGTGCTGTTCACGACGCCGTACTATGATAACTCCGCGCTGTTCGTCGCTCAGCAGGGTAAATTCACCAGCATTGATGCGCTGAAAGGCAAAAAAGTCGGCGTGCAGAACGGCACCACCCACCAGAAATTTATCAACGACAAGCACCCGGAAATCACCACCGTTCCTTATGACAGCTACCAGAATGCGAAGCTGGATCTGCAGAATGGTCGTATTGACGCGGTGTTCGGCGATACCGCCGTGGTCACCGAATGGCTGAAGAGCAATCCGAAGCTGGCGGCGGTGGGCGATAAAGTCACCGATAAAGACTACTTCGGTACTGGCCTCGGTATCGCAGTGCGCCAGGGCAATACCGAACTGCAGCAGAAATTTAACGCTGCGCTGGAAAAAGTAAAAAGCGATGGGACTTATCAGTCTATCTACAATAAATGGTTCCAGAAGTAACGCTGAATGAACGAATTTTTTCCCTTAGCAAGCGCCGCCGGGATGACCGTCGGCCTTGCCGTTTGCGCGCTGATCCTCGGCCTGGTGCTGGCGATGCTGTTTGCCGTTCTCGAGTCGGTGAAGCTGCACCCGGTCGCCTGGCTCGCAACCGGCATTGTCACCCTTTTACGTGGGCTACCGGAAATTCTGGTGGTTCTGTTTATCTATTTCGGTTCCTCTCAGCTCCTGTTAACCCTGTCTGACGGCTTTACTATTCACCTCGGCTTTGCGCAGATCCCCGTACAGGTGCAAATTGAAAACTTCGACGTCAGCCCGTTCCTCTGCGGAGCCGTAGCCCTCTCTCTGCTGTATGCCGCTTACGCATCGCAAACCCTGCGCGGGGCGCTAAAGGCAGTCCCACAGGGGCAATGGGAATCCGGCCAGGCGCTGGGGTTATCGAAATCCGCTATTTTCTTCCGCCTGGTGATGCCGCAAATGTGGCGCCACGCGCTGCCGGGTCTCGGCAACCAGTGGCTGGTGCTGCTGAAGGATACCGCGCTGGTAAGCCTGATCAGCGTCAACGACCTGATGCTGCAAACCAAAAGTATCGCCACCCGTACCCAGGAGCCGTTTAACTGGTACATCATCGCAGCGGCAATCTATCTGGTCATCACCCTGGTGAGTCAGTACATTCTCAAACGTATTGACCAGCGTGCGACACGCTTCGAACGGAGACCTGGCTGATGCTTGATTATTTACCCGAACTGCTGAAAGGGCTGCACACCAGCCTGACGCTGACCGCGGCCTCGATCGTTGTGGCGCTGATTTTATCGCTGATCCTGACCATCATTCTGACCCTTAAAACGCCGGGGCTGGTGTGGTTTGTGCGCGGCTATATTACGCTGTTTACCGGTACACCGCTGCTGGTGCAGATCTTCCTGATTTACTACGGCCCTGGCCAGTTCCCGTCGCTACAGGCGTATCCATTCCTCTGGCATCTGATTTCCGAGCCCTGGCTGTGCGCGCTAATCGCCCTCTCCTTAAACAGCGCCGCTTACACCACGCAGCTGTTTTATGGCGCCATTCGCGCCATTCCGGAAGGCCAGTGGCAATCCTGCGGCGCACTGGGGATGAGCAAAAAGGATACGCTGGCGATTCTGCTGCCGTATGCCTTTAAGCGCGCCCTCTCCTCCTACTCCAACGAAGTGGTGCTGGTGTTCAAGAGTACATCTCTGGCCTACACCATTACGCTGATGGAAGTGATGGGCCACAGCCAGCTGCTCTACGGCCGCACCTATGATGTGATGGTGTTCGGCGCCGCCGGGATTGTCTATCTTATCGTCAACGGTCTGCTGACGCTGCTTATGCGCCTGGTGGAACATAAAGCGCTGGCTTTTGAGCGACGGAACTAGTCTTTTCTTGTACTAAAAGTGCATAATTAGCAAACACCAGACGGATACGGCCAACAGCCTGTCCGTCTTTTTTATTTATGAAAAAATAATTATCCATATTTATTGAATATAAATTCATTTAGTGGCATTGTTAAACCCAGCCGCAGACACGGCACAACATCATAAGATTGACCGACGGGAGTTCCACCACGATGAAAAAGTTAGTTCTGGCCGCACTGCTTACCTCTTGCGCCTTTGGCGCCGCTGCCGCAGAAAAAATCAGCTTTGGCGTTTCGGCGACTTACCCACCGTTTGAATCGCTGGATGCCAGTAATCAGATCGTCGGCTTCGATATCGATCTGGCGAACGCCCTGTGCAAACAGATGCAGGCGGAATGTACTTTTACTAACCATGCGTTCGACAGTCTGATCCCGGCGCTCAAATTCAAGAAATATGATGCCGTTATTTCCGGCATGGACATTACGCCGGAGCGTAGCAAGCAGGTTGCATTTACCGCCCCGTACTACGCCAACTCCGCGCTGGTCATTTCGAAAAAAGATGCTTTCCACTCTTTCGACGATCTGAAAGGTAAACGTATTGGTATGGAAAACGGTACCACGCACCAGAAATATCTGCAGGATAAACATCCGGAAGTGAAAACCGTGGCTTACGACAGTTACCAGAATGCGTTTCTTGACCTGAAAAATGGCCGTATTGATGGGGTATTTGGCGACACCGCCGTGGTTAACGAGTGGCTGAAAACCA
Source organism: Klebsiella sp. KE9456 (assembly GCF_043832615.1). NCBI lineage: Bacteria > Pseudomonadati > Pseudomonadota > Gammaproteobacteria > Enterobacterales > Enterobacteriaceae > Klebsiella > Klebsiella sp. KE9456. Next base: position 21,181 of record NZ_JBDYQK010000006.1, on the reverse strand, counting down.
ACCCGCAGTTGGGCGCGGCGACGCCGAAAGTGACCGATCCGCAATACTTCGGCACCGGCCTCGGCATTGCGGTGCGCCCGGATAATAAAGCGCTGCTGGAAAAACTGAATGCCGCGCTGAAGGCAATTAAAGCCGACGGCACCTATGAGAAAATCAGCAAACAGTGGTTCCCGGAGTAATCACGCCACAGGCGGCGCGATGCGTCTGTCCGGGCTGCCGGGCGGTGCCGCGCCGTACATCAGAAACCTTACAGCGGCAGGGTAAACTGGAAACAGGCCCCTGCCGGCGCTGCGATCAGGCGAATATCGCCGCCGTGCAGTTGCAGCATCCGCCGCACAATCAGCAGCCCCAGTCCCCCTCTTGATGCGCTTTGCGCACCGGACGCAAGTACCGAAGGCCGTTCAAACAGGGTTGCCCGTTGTTCATCAGCAATTCCCGGCCCGCTGTCCGCGACTTCAACAATCAGCGACCGCCCTGACTGACGCGCCGTCAGGCGAATAAGCCCGCCTTCCGGGGTATGACGAATGGCGTTATCGAGCAAATTGGTCAGCACCCGTTCAATCATCGATAAATCTGCGGTTATCTGCGGTAAACCCACCGCCAGATCCAGCTGTAAACCGATTTTGCGCGTGGCGATCGGCAGATCGAATTTTTGCGCCACATCCTGTACCAGTTCAGCCAGGGAAAATGTCTCCGGCTGCGGCTTGATCGCGCCATGCTCCAGACGGGCCAGTTCAAACAACTGCTGCGAAAGATGGCGCACTTTGTTTCCCTGACGCAGCGCGATATTCAGATACTGTTTGTTCTCTTCCGCCGTCAGCCTGTCGGCTTTAAGCGTTAACGTTTCCAGATATCCCAGCAACGAAGTAAGCGGCGTGCGTAAATCGTGGGAGATATTAGCGATAAATTCACGACGCTGACGCTCGCTATCCGCCAGGCGATCCCATTGCCCGGCAATCTGACGGGCCAGCACGATAAACCGTTTATGCAGTACAGCCACTTCATTACCCGGTTTCGCTTCCGGCGTTTGCGCCGCCAGCGCCTTAATTGCATCAATACTATCCTGCTGCTCCGTCGCCACCAGCGCGGTGAGCTGGCGTACCGGGCGGGTAACCCAATACCAGGCAAGCCAGCCCGCCAGCAGGCCAAGCCCCGTCACCAGTAGCAGGGTCCACAGTAGCAGGCTCGACAGCGTTTTCTGCCAGGCGCTGGCCGCCAGTTCGTTGAAGGTTTCCCCCTGCAAAATAATATACAGATAACCGCGCAACTGGCCGTCCAGCCGCAGCGGCGCTACGCTAAACACTTTTTGCCGATCTGCGCTGCGCGGATCGTCGCCATAGATCGGCCATCCGCCGCCTGAGAGGAAAGTGTGTACCGGCGCCAGGTTAACGCGCTGGCGCTTTATATGGCCCGGCGGTGCGGCATCGGCCAGCAGTTTCCCGTCGGGGGAGATTACGTACAACTCCACGCTGGGATTAAAGGTCATCAGCCGGTCAAAAAGCGGCTTCAGCTTCTGGCGGTCAACCTGTCCCCGGGGATCCAGCAGCGGTTCGCGGGCGGCGATTTGCGCTGCCAGCCCGGCGGAAAGACGCTGCACCATCGCATTGCCATATTGCGCGCTACTGTAGAGTTGGATCAGGCAAACGGCTATCGCACATAACAGGAGTAGTAAGGTGAAAACCAGCGCCAGACGCTGGCTAAGGCTGAGGCGGCGGATCATGGCTGCGCCTCTTTCCGCTCCACGGCAAATTTATAGCCTTTACCCCAGACGGTCAGAATGATGTCCGGCTCCGCCGGGTCGCGCTCAATTTTTCCGCGCAGACGGTTAATATGGGTATTGACCGTATGCTCATAGCCGTCGTGCTGATAGCCCCATACCTGATCAAGCAGCGCCAGGCGGGAAAAAACTTCCCCTGGGTGACGGGCAAAGTAGTACAAAAGATCGAACTCACGCGGTGTCAGATCCACCGTCTCGCCGCGCAGCGTCACTTCGCGAGATAAAGGATCAATACTTAAACCATGGCTGGTAATACGCCCGGCATCCATCAGTAAATTCTGGCTCATCGCCTGCTGGCGCCGAAACACCGCTTTGACCCTGGCGGTCAGTTCAAGAATGGAAAACGGTTTGGCGAGGTAATCATCGGCCCCCATCTCCAGGCCCTGCACTCGCTGGGTTTCGCTGGCGCGGGCGCTGATAATAATCACCGGCAAATAACGGGTTTGCTGACGAATACGCCGACAGATTTCCAGACCGTCAACATTAGGCAGCATCAGGTCGAGGATCACCGCATCCCAGTTCGCTTTTTCCAGTTGCCGTAGCGCCTGCGCCCCGTCCGCCTCATGGATAATCTGATATCCCTCATCCTGCAGATTCAGGCGCAACAACGCGGCGATATCGTCATCATCTTCAACCAACAGAATTCTCTTTGCCACCGGCACTGCTCCGCTATTGTTAGATTTCGCTTAACCAGGTTTACCCGATCTTCGCCGCCAGAAAAATTCACATTTTATTTATATTTCGCGAACCAGCAGAGTCAACACTTCGTAGTGGGCGGTGTGAGGGAACATATCGAACAACTGAATACGCGCAATTTGATACCCGTCCAGTTGAGCGATATCTTTCGCCATCGTCCGGGCGTTACAACTGGAGTAGATAATATAAGCAGGCGCCATGCGGCTTAACCAGGCGCACAGCTCCTCGCCGATACCGCGTCGCGGTGGATTCACCAGCACCAGTTCGGGAACCTCCCCTTTGCCGGTGGCGAACTGCGTCGAATCAAGCGCCTGGAAATGCAGATTATGCAGCCCGAGTTCCGCTGCCGACTGCTTCGCACAGGCAATGGCCTCGGGAGCGATTTCAATGCCGGTCAGGCGCATTTGCGGCGTGGCGCAGTGCAGGCCAAAGCCTCCTACGCCGCAAAACAGATCCCACATATGCTTAACCGGCAGTTGGCGCACCCAGTCACGGGCGGTGGCATACAGCTGGCTGGCAACCACCGGGTTAGTCTGAAAGAAGCTTTGCGGACGGATCCACAGCGGCACGCCATTAAAATTTTCCGCCAGCGCCTGTTGGTCGGTCAGGAAGATCTCCTGCTCTCCCTCCATGATCGCCATATGTACCGGCTGAATATTGGCGGTGATCACTTTGAGCTGCGGCAGTTGCGCCCGCAGTTCCGGCAGGGCAGCGCGCAACTGGGCGAGTTTGCTCTCTGAACGCAGGACAAAACGCAGCATCATGCCGCCATCCCGCTGGCTTTCGCTAAGCAGAAGATATTTTAGCTCGCCGCGCCTGCGGGCGACGTTATAGGGCGTTAACCCGGCGCGGGCGATAAACGGCTTGAGGGCGGTAAACACCGGGGCGAAGCTCGCGGGGTATAACGGACAATCGGTGAGATCTTCCGCTGCGCCATCACGGTGCAGCATCCCAAGCAGCGGACGCTCAACGCTACCGCTGACCACCATTTTCGCTTTGTTGCGAAACCCGCTTTCCGGGCCGCAGACTGGCGCGCACCAGTGCGCTACCGGCGTATCCGCCAACAGCGTATGCAGGTCGGCCATTTTATCGGCAAGCTGTTGGGATACCGGCAGTTCCAGCCATTGACAGGAGCGACAACGGCCGGCGTCATAAAGTGCGCAGTGCATAACAAAACCTTCAAAAAAACAGGGGCGGGGATTGTATCACCGTTACTGTAAGCGGAAAAAGCGTCGGCACGGCGCAGGAATAAACAGAAGCGCCAGCATCAACAGCTCCGGTGATTTTTGCAGTATCAGAGAACGCAATATTTCGCGCTTCGATTCTCCGGCGATGCTAAACAACTCGGGGTAACCGTAGCCCAGCGATGCCGCCCACAAGTAGCCGATCACCATAACCTGGGTCAACAGATAGATCCAACGCGCCCGGTTGCTCCCTTTCACCAGCGAAAATGCGCACCAGAGCTCAACAAACACCAGCACCAGGCTCGAGAAGAAAACCAGCGTCAACGCCCATGTCTGTACGCTGCGATGGACAAATTCAACGATGCCCTCAACACCTAGCTGATTGAAGATCATCAGTAAATCCACACCACGGATCAGAATAATGGCGAAAGCGACCACCTGCACCAGCACAGGTACGTTAAGACGAGCATGAGATGCTCGCGTTTTAGTAAACAATCCCAACGTAAAGTCTTCCATGAAAACGGCGCCGCAAAGACGGCGCCGATGTTAACTCTACTGCAGATTTTAGGCGGTTCAGCCGCGTCTTGCACGCTGGATATCGCGCACCCGCTGTTTTTCCGCGCGGGCCATCACATACCAGGCGATAAAACCAACAACACCGACGACACCAAGGATGATGGTCGCCAGGGCGTTAATCTCCGGATTGACCCCCATACGTACGCTGGAAAAAACCAGCATCGGCAAGGTTGTCGCCCCCGGCCCGGAAACAAAGCTGGCAATCACCAGGTCGTCCAGCGACAAGGTAAACGCCAGCAGCCAGCCGGAAATCACCGCTGGCATAATCATCGGCAGCGTAATAACGAAAAAAACCTTCAGGGGCGCGGCGCCCAGATCCATCGCAGCCTCTTCAATAGAACGATCCAGTTCGCGCAGACGCGATGAAATCACCACCGCGACGTAAGCGGTGCAGAAGGTGACATGCGCCAGCCAGATGGTGAGCATTCCGCGTTCAGAGGGCCAGCCGATGGCGTGCCCCAGTGAAACAAACAGCAGCAGCAACGACAGGCCGGTGATCACATCGGGCATCACCAGCGGCGCGGTGATCATAAAAGCAAAGCCGTTGGAACCCCGGAAGCGGCCAAAACGCACCATCATCACGGCGGCAATGGTACCGAGGATCACCGCCGCGGTGGCGGCGCACGCGGCAATCGTCAGGCTTAAACCAACCGCGCTGATCATCGCGTCATCATGGAACAGTTCGTAATACCAGCGCGTCGACCACCCGGCCCATACCGTCACCAGCTTTGAACTGTTAAATGAGTAAATGACCAGCATCAGCATCGGCGCATACAGAAAGGTAAAACCAAGCACCAGAATTAAAATTCGCCACGGCGAACGCACTACCGGCAAATGATTCATCCATGTTCTCCCATCTGCTTTTGCTGATGTTTGTGGAACCACATGATCGGTACGATCAGCAGCAATAGCATCACTATCGCCACCGCAGACGCTACCGGCCAGTCGCGGTTGTTAAAGAACTCCTGCCACAGCACGCGGCCAATCATAATGCTGTCCGGCCCACCCAACAGTTCCGGGATAACAAACTCCCCGACCGCCGGAATAAATACCAGCATCGACCCGGCGATAATGCCGCCTTTGGTCAGCGGCACAATCACCTGGAAGAAGGTTTTCAGCGGCCGGGCCCCCAGATCGAGAGACGCCTCGACCAGGGAGTAATCGATACGGCTGAGCGCGGTATAAATTGGCAGCACCATAAACGGCAGATAGGCGTACACAATCCCGATATAGACCGCCAGATTGGTATGCAGGATCTCCAGCGGCTGATCGATAACCCCCAGCCACAGGAGGAAATTATTCAGCACACCGTTACTTTTCAGTAACCCCATCCAGGCATACACGCGGATCAGAAACGACGTCCACGATGGCAGGATAACCAGCAGCAGCAGGATATTGCGCGTTGACGGCTTACTGTGCGCCACCGCCCATGCCAGCGGGTAGCCCAGCAGTAAACAGCAGAACGTCGAGATCCCCGCCACCTGCAGCGACTGCAGATACGCTTCAAAATAGAGCGGATCGTCGGTGAGCTGCAGGAAATTACCGAGATTTAGCGTCAGCGTCAGTTGACCATCCGCCCACTCCAGCAGATCGGTATACGGTGGGATCGCCCGCGCCATCTCCGCGAGGCTGATTTTAAAAACAATCAGGAACGGCAGCAGGAACAGCAGAATCAACCACACGTAGGGAAGCGCGATAACCAGCTTGCGCCCATGGGCCATCTGCAGACGCGCCAGCCACAGCGCGAAACCGCCCGGTTTTTTCACACCTGACGGGGGTTCTAATGTACTCATCACCCTCTCCTTACACCGTCAGCACGACGCAGCTATCCGCATCCCAGCACAAGCGGACCTCATCCCCCCAGGTCGGCGCCCCTTTACGATAACGATGTTCATTCTGCAACTGCGCGCTGATCATCTGCCCGCTTTTCAGGCGAACATGATAGATAGACAGGTCGCCAAGATAGGCAATATGGATAACCTCGCCCAGCGCAAAGTTGTAGCCATCGGCGGGCGGCGCTTCACAGAGCATGATTTTCTCCGGACGCAGGGCGACCCACACCGGTACGTTATCGACCACGGCAGCGTCCGGATCCACCTTCAACGGATGCGTCAGCCCCGGCGAATCCAGCACCAGACCATCGTCCTGACGTTCTTTCACCAGACCTTCAAAGACGTTGACCGAACCGATAAACTCCGCGCTGTAGCGGGTAGTCGGGTGCTCATAAATCTCCTCCGGCTCGCCGATTTGCACAAACTTGCCGCGATTCATAATGGCAATACGCCCTGCCATCGTCATCGCCTCCTCCTGATCGTGGGTAACCATCACGCAGGTCACGCCGACACGCTCAAGAATATCGACCACTTCCAGTTGCATCCGATCGCGCAGCTTTTTATCCAGCGCCCCCATCGGCTCATCAAGTAACAGCAGCTTCGGCCTTTTCGCCAGGCTGCGGGCCAGCGCCACCCGTTGACGCTGGCCGCCGGAGAGCTGATGCGGCTTACGCTTCGCGAACTCCTGCATATGCACCAGCGCCAGCATCTCCTGCACTCTGCTGGTGATTTCGGCTTTCGGCAGCCTGTCCTGTTTAAGCCCAAAAGCGATATTTTGCTCTACCGTCATATGAGGAAACAGCGCGTAGGATTGAAACATCATGTTGATGGGACGCTGATATGGCGGCACCCGTGCCAGATCCACGCCATCCAGCACAATCTGCCCGGCAGTCGGCTGCTCAAATCCCGCCAGCATGCGCAGCAGGGTTGATTTACCGCAGCCGGACGCGCCCAGCAGGGCAAAAATTTCGCCTTTATAAATGGTAAGACTGACATCATCGACGGCATGCTGCCCATCGAAAGACTTGGTTAAATTACGGATTTCCAGTAGCGGGGTCAGCGCTTTAGGGGCCTTCGCCTGCGGGCGAGGGATTGCGTCATTCACGTGAGTGCTCTCCGGCAAAAATCAAAACCATGGCATGGCCCGGTTGCCATACAAAGTGCTTGTTGCTTGTTAGTGCAGTTGCACCATTTAGGGGCGCGCACTCGTCGGGTGCACGGTAATGTTCCCGCTGAGTTGATCCTTTTAGGCCCGGCGAACCGGGCCCTCCGGTCTTATTTTCCGCTTTTTACTTTCGTCCAGGCGCGAGTACGCACCCGGTCGATTTTCGGATCCTGAACTTTTAGCGTAAACAGCTTAGCGAAGACGTCCGCCGGTGGATAAATTGCCGGATTGTCGCGAATCTCTTTACTGACCAGCGGAAGCGAGGCCTTGTTACCGTTGGCATAATAGACGTGATCGCTGATATGAGCGATAACATCCGGGCGCATCAGATAATTGAGGAACTGATAAGCCTCATCTTTATTTTTTGCATCCGCAGGCATCGCGAAAACATCAAAGAACGCCAGCGCCCCCTCTTTCGGAATAAAGTAGGTGACGTTGACCCCGTTCTTCGCTTCTTTCGCCCGGTTCGCCGCCTGCCACACATCGCCCGCCCAGCCGATAGCAACGCAGATGTCGCCGTTGGCCAGGTCGTTAATGTACTGTGAGGAGTGGAAATAGCGGATATTCGGACGCAGCTTCAGCAACAGGTCAGTCGCCGGGCCTGTGTAGTCGCTGGCTTTACTGCTGTTAGGATCTTTACCGAGGTAGTTCAGCACGGTGGCGAAAATCTCTTCCGGTGCATCAAGGAACGAAACGCCGCAGCTTTTCAGTTTTTCCAGATTTTCCGGTTTCAGCACCAGATCCCAGCTGTCCAGAGGCGCATCTTTGCCCAGTACGGCTTTAACTTTATCGATGTTGTAGCCAATCCCGGTGGTCGCCCACAGGTACGGCATTGCGTATTTGTTACCCGGATCATGCTTGGCCACCAGCTTCAGCACATCAGGATCGAGGTTCTTCCAGTTGGGGAGTTTACTTTTGTCCAGAGGCTGAAAAACGCCTGCCGCCAGTTGACGCTCAAGGAAACTCGCCGACGGTACCACCAGGTCAAAACCGGTGCTGCCCGCCATTAATTTGCCCTCCAGCACTTCATTGGAGTCAAAAACGTCATACACCACTTTAATACCGGTCTCTTTTTCAAAATTTGCCACCGTATCCGGCGCAATATAATCAGACCAGTTATAAACATGCAGTGTTTTTTGTTCCGCTGCGAGCGAACCGGCCGAGACGGCCATCAGCGCGCCCGTCACCAGGCCTGTTAACCATTTTTTACCAAAGGCGGTCATATTTATTATTCCTTCTCAATGCCCGTTAGCCAACGGACTTAATATACGCACGTGTGCACATGCAATAATCATGCATGTTTTTATTGCCTAAGAAAAAGGAGAGAGGTTCTCTCCCGGGATGGTTGCCCGCAACGGGAAGCAGCGTCAGAATAACTGTAGCCAGAATAAGAGGCTATAGCCCAGGTAAAAAAACGCCTTTTATCAATTTTTTATGCCATAACGGTCTACGTGATAAACCGAAACTGGCAAGATGGCGGTGAAAAATGCTTTAAAGAAAGGGAATTGGCAGAATAAAAATGGCTAATACGCAGCGGCTATGGCAGCGGCTGCGCTCTATTTCCCGGGGCTTAGTGAAGAAAATGGTACTGAATATTTTCAGTCACCGGTTCGTCTTCCTCACTCTTATACAGCATCTGATTCGCGCTGGCTTCGAGAATAACCATCGAAATTTGCTCCTCACTCTGGCGGAAAAACCAGGCAAACTGATTGAGCGTGACGCCAACACCGACGCTCAACGCCTGGCACACAACCAGTTTAGGCAGATTATCATCCTGAATATCGAGGAAAGCTTTCACGGTTAACGAGCTGGCGTTAATCGCTGAAAGATCGGCAGAGAGCGGCAGTAGCGCGGAGGGTTTAACCTCAGCCAGCGCAGAAAACAGTACCACATTGTCAACCAGGTCAAGTTTGGCATCAAAAATGCCTTCGAAATTTTGCATATGCGGCAGGTGCAATGCCTGGCAGGAATCACACTCAAAAAAGCTGATGCCCAATTCGTCGAGCCATTGACGTAACGTATCAAGACCCGGAACGACCAGTGAATCCATATGACCTGTGACCTCTTACAGTTGAAAATGCGACGCCATAGCTTACGCAAAAAATGCGCCATATACCACGACAGCGTCGAGAAAGGGGATTATCCCCCCATTTTAAGACAAAATCCGGGCCTGGCCTGACGTTCGATCCAGGCGATCATTTTCCCCGCGATATCCACTCCCGTGGTGGTTTCCACCCCCTCCAGACCAGGAGAGGCATTAACCTCCATCACCAGCGGGCCGCGCGTCGCGCGCAGAATATCGACGCCCGCAACATCCAGACCCAATGTTTGCGTCGCTTTAATGGCCATCTCGCGCTCCTGTTCGCTAATGCTCGCCACCGTGGCCTGACCGCCGCGATGCAGATTGGAGCGAAAATCCCCCTCCTTCGCCCGCCGCTCAATCGCCGCCACCACATCATTCCCCACCACCAGACAGCGCACATCCCGGCCTTTCGCCTCAGCGATATACTCCTGCACCAGAATATGTGCGTTCAGGCCGCGAAAAGCATCAATGACGCTCTCTGCCGCCTGACGCGTTTCGGCCAGCACCACGCCGATCCCCTGCGTCCCTTCCACGAGCTTAACCACCAGCGGCGCGCCGCCCACCATCGCGATCAGATCGCTGGTATCGTCCGGCGAATGGGCAATTCCGGTAAGCGGCAGGTCAATCCCCTGACGCGCCAGCAGCTGGAGCGAACGCAGCTTATCCCGCGCACGAGTAATGGCGACCGATTCATTTAACGGATAACTGCCCAGCAGCTCAAACTGGCGCAGCGCGGCAGTGCCGTAATAAGTGATCGCCGAACCGATACGCGGGATAACCGCATCAAAATGCGGGAGCTGGCGTCCTTTGTAGTGAATTGATGACGCTACCGGACTGACGTTCATATAGCAGGAAAGTGGATCGAGGATTTCCACTTTGTGACCACGTTTTTGCGCGGCTTCGCGCAGGCGACGACATGAATAAAGCGTCCCGTCCCGGGATAATATGGCTATTTTCACCCTGCACCTCTGCAAAAAGACCCGCGCTGGCGGGCCCTGGTAGCAAACAACATTATCAATTAGCGCTGACCTGGCGCTATTTCCTTGTGTCAGACGGGACGCAGTTTACACGTAATCAACGCGTCGCCCATCCCTGCTTATGCAGATATTGCAGAATAAACGGACGGCTCTCTTTCACGATAGTCCGGCGGATATGCTCGCTCCAGGTATCGCGACGCGTATTGCTTCCGCGTGAAAGATAATATTGCGCCATCTGCTCGTCATATTCCGCGAGAGCGCTCTCGTCCAGCGGCTGATAGTGATTTTCATGTACCAGCATCGTCGGCGGCATACGCGGTTTCACATCCGGATTATCGGCGGGCCAGCCAAGGCACAGACCAAACAACGGCAGCACATGCAGCGGAAGCGCCAGCAGTTGGCTCACCGCGTCGATATTGTTACGCAATCCGCCGATATAGACCCCGCCTAACCCCAGGGATTCCGCGGCCACCAGCGCATTCTGCGCCAGCATCGCCGTATCGACGCACCCCAGTAGCAGTTGTTCCGCCCGCCCCAGTTGGGCATCCGGACAGATTTGCAGATGGCGATTAAAATCAGCGCAAAAGACCCAAAATTCCGCGGCCTGCGCCACGTGCTGCTGGCCACCGCTCATCGGCACCAGTTGTTGGCGCATCTCAGGATCGGTGATGCGAATAATTGAGGTACATTGTAAAAAACTGGAACTGGATGCGCTCTGCGCGCTGGCAATAATCGCCGCGCGTTGTTCGTCGCTGATCGGCGCGTCGGTAAAATGGCGAATGGAACGGTGGCTACATAGCAGCTCAATGGTTGGCGTCATCTCGTTTTTCTCTGTCAGGCAATGATGAAGGTGTATTTTTCGTTTGCGTCAACTGCGGAGCGATAATTTTCGCCAGCCGCCACGTTAGCGCCACGGCAGCCGGAAGCATCAGCAAAACCCCGGCAAAAATCATCAACAGCGCCGCCGTTGGACTGGCGAGCGGCGCTGGCAGGCTGACGTATTGATTAAGCGAAAGCCAGGCCAGGGTCAATAGCGCTACGCCGATAATCTCAATGACCAGAACACGTTTTGGCAATAGTGCGGGCGATCGCATCATGCTCCTCCGATCCAGATAGTTCGCATTATCACGCGAATACAGCGCGCCTGTCGGGCCAGTATAGCGGTTTCATCAGCAAAATATTTATCAAACATAAGCATAAGCCATCAAAGCAAAAGGCAGAACCTTCTTTCCCTCACCGGCATAACACGGCATGATACGCGCCATTCGCCATCAGGCAGAGAATAAAGGAGAGAGACTATGTTTACCGTCATTTTTGGCCGTCCCGGTTGCCCGTATTGCGTTCGCGCCAAAGAGCTGGCAGAAAAACTGAGCAATGAGCGCGATGATTTTAACTATCGTTACATTGATATTCACGCCGAAGGCATCAGCAAAGCCGATCTGGAAAAAACCGTGGGAAAACCGGTTGAAACGGTACCGCAGATTTTTGTCGACCAGAAACACATCGGCGGCTGCACCGATTTTGAAGCCTGGGCGAAGGAGAATCTCGGCCTGTTTGCCTGAGACTCACTCTTCTGACGAGTGCCTGCGTCTGGTACTCAGCCAGGCGCAAATAAACAAGAAACAGAGGGCGCCCAGCGCACACCAGAATACCGCGCTGAACAGCCACGCCAGTTCCTGCCAGACAGAGCGCTGAGTTACAAAGAAAAGCCGCATTACCGTCAGACAGACAGGAACAGCCAGTATCGCCCCGAGCAGCGGGTAAAGTACCCGCTGCCCTGGAGAGAGGCCGCTTGCCACCGCGCCGGGCAGTAAAAAAAACAGCAGCCCGAACTCCGGATTCCCGGTCGTCGGAAAAGCGCCTTTCATATAAAACAGCAATGACAAACAGACCACGATAAATAGAAAGAACCCGCAGATAATACCCGCCCAGGCACGCTCAGCTTTCACCACATCCTCCTGATTTTACCTCTAGCTAACGTCCACTTCGTCCAGTCAGATAAAGATTCTGGCAATTCCTGCCAATATAAGATCCTGTAGATGCAAAAACGATTGTGACTAGCCGCAGTCCCCAGGAAAGATTAAACTAGCGGCTATATTTTACTGGTTATAATTGGGATGCCAGAATAGCGTTCAGGACAACAAGAACACTGGATCAACCTTAGATAAAATAACCATTTTCTTCAATAGCTTACTAGTAAATGAGAAGTTGGCTTTCGTGAATATAAACGTCGCAGATTTGTTAAACGGGAATTACATCCTGTTACTGTTCGTTGTGCTTGCATTAGGTCTCTGCCTCGGGAAACTGCGTCTCGGGCCGGTACAACTTGGTAATTCTATTGGCGTTTTAGTCGTTTCCCTATTATTAGGCCAGCAGCATTTCACAATTAACACTGATGCCCTGAATCTCGGCTTTATGCTGTTTATTTTTTGTGTTGGCGTCGAAGCAGGCCCCAACTTTTTTTCTATTTTTTTTCGCGATGGCAAAAATTACCTGATGCTCGCGCTGGTCATGGTGGGCAGCGCCATGCTGATCGCCATGGGGCTGGGCAAGTTATTTGGCTGGGATATCGGTCTGACGGCCGGCATGCTGGCCGGCGCCATGACCTCAACGCCGGTGCTGGTTGGCGCCGGGGATACGCTACGCCACTTCGGCATGGCCCGCGACCAGCTTGCCGTCTCGCTCGATCATCTCAGCCTCGGCTATGCCCTGACCTATCTGATCGGCCTGGTGAGCCTGATCGTTGGCGCGCGCTATATGCCGAAATTGCAGCATCAGGATTTGCAAACCAGCGCCCAGCAAATCGCCCGTGAGCGTGGTCTTGATACCGACTCCCGGCGCAAGGTCTATCTGCCGGTGATCCGCGCCTATCGCGTCGGCCCGGAACTGGTGGCATGGGCTGATGGTAAAAATCTGCGCGAACTGGGTATTTACCGCCAGACCGGCTGCTATATCGAGCGTATTCGCCGTAACGGCATTCTGGCCAACCCGGACGGCGATGCGGTGCTGCAAATGGGCGATGATATTGCGCTGGTGGGCTATCCGGACGCCCATGCCCGTCTCGATCCCAGCTTTCGTAACGGCAAAGAGGTCTTCGACCGCGACCTGCTGGATATGCGTATCGTCACCGAAGAGATCGTGGTAAAAAACCACAACGCCGTCGGTCGTCGGCTGGCACAACTGAAACTTACCGATCACGGTTGCTTCTTAAACCGGGTTATTCGCAGCCAGATCGAAATGCCGATTGACGATAACGTGGTGCTCAATAAGGGCGATGTTTTACAGGTCAGCGGCGATGCCCGTCGCGTTAAAACCGTGGCGGACCGTATCGGCTTTATCTCCATTCACAGCCAGGTGACCGACCTGCTCGCCTTCTGCGCTTTCTTTATCGTTGGCCTGATGATCGGCATGATCACCTTCCAGTTCAGCTCATTTAGCTTCGGTATCGGGAATGCTGCCGGTCTGCTGTTTGCCGGGATTATGCTCGGCTTCCTGCGTGCTAACCACCCGACGTTCGGCTATATCCCTCAGGGCGCGCTGAATATGGTGAAAGAGTTCGGGCTAATGGTGTTTATGGCCGGGGTCGGCCTCAGCGCCGGTGCGGGGATTAACAACGGTCTTGGCGCCGTCGGCGGCCAGATGCTGGCAGCCGGGCTTATCGTCAGTCTGGTGCCGGTCGTGATCTGCTTCCTGTTCGGCGCGTATATTTTGCGAATGAACCGTGCGATGCTCTTCGGCGCAATGATGGGCGCCCGTACCTGCGCTCCGGCGATGGAAATCATCAGCGATACCGCACGCAGCAACATTCCCGCGCTGGGATACGCCGGAACCTATGCCATCGCTAACGTGCTGCTAACCCTGGCGGGTACGCTGATTGTCATCATCTGGCCTGGGTTGCGGTAAATTTTTCAGAAAAAAAACGCACATACGCAGAACTTTTTTTCACGGCATCAGTCATAAGTAGTGCCACTGCTTTTCTTTGATGTCCCCATTTTGTGGAGCCCATCAACCCCGCCAATTTGGTTCAAGGTTGATGGGTTTTTTGTTGTCTGCGCCCCGCTCACTCCCCCGCCAGTCTGCCCACCATCAGGCGAATCGCCTCTTTTGAGAGCGGCGCGCTGTCGGTCACAAAGTGCAGCGTCATCCCCTCGATAAAGGCATCCAGCCCGCGGGCCGTTGCCGGTTCAAACCACTGCTCCAGGGTTTTCTGACTCCGTAGCATCCAGTTCTGCATCACCGCTTTTAACGTTGGCTGGCTGCTGCAAAATGCATAAAGCTGGTACATCAATTTCATATTGCGCGCAGTGGTGACCTGAGCGCTGAAAATCATCCCGGCAATAGCGTCACATGCCTGCTCGCGGGTACTGACAGCGGCAAAAAACTGCTGATACTGCGCCATCATCTGGTCAGTAAACAGACGGAACGCTTCTTCGACCAGTGCCTCAATACCGCTGAAATAGTACGTCAGCGAGCCCAAGGGCACACCGGCGCATGTGGCGATTTTCCGGTGGGTTACCGCATGGATGCCGTGGATAGCGATAGTGTCCAGCGTCGCCTGTAATATGCGCTCCCGGCGCTGCGGATCGTTCGGTCGACGGGCCATCAATTTTCCTCTTTCATGCAAATAAACGCTCAGTCACGCGGCGCGTTTAAAAAATTCCTCAGGGTAAATCAACACGCTACGGTCACGGAAAGACGGTCAGCGGTAAATCAGATTTATGTACAAATGTACACAAATTTGCTACTGTTGTCGCCATCTCTTTACTCACAGGCATTTACGGATGACAGCGCAAACCTCCCGTAGAGCCCTCCAGCTAAGGCTGTGGGCGCTATTCACCTTCTTTTTTATTCCCGGATTGTTGATGGCCTCATGGGCAACCCGCACGCCGGCAATTCGCGATCGGCTTGCGCTCTCCACAGCAGAGATGGGCATTGTTCTCTTTGGCCTGTCAATAGGCTCCATGAGCGGCATTCTCTGCTCGGCGTGGCTGGTTAATCGATTTGGCACCCGTAAAGTCATTCGCGCCACGATGTCCTGCGCAGTGGCTGGAATGCTGGTGCTCAGCGCCGCGCTATGGGTCAACTCAGCCGTGCTGTTTGCGGCTGGCTTAGCCATCTTTGGCGCCAGCTTTGGTTCCGTCGAGGTGGCAATTAACGTCGAAGGCGCAGCCGTTGAACGTGAAATGAAGAAAACCGTCCTGCCAATGATGCATGGGTTCTATAGCTTTGGCACGCTGATTGGCGCCGGAATAGGTATGGCGGTGACGGGCTTCGGCCTGCCCGCCACGCTGCATATTCTGCTGGCGGCGCTGGCGGCTATCGCCCCTGTCGCTATCGCGATTCGCGCCATTCCTGATGGTACCGGCAAAAATGCCGCGGAAGCCGCACATCATGAAGGCAAAGGCATGCCGATATGGCGCGATATCCAGTTGCTGTTGATTGGCGTGATCGTGCTGGCGATGGCGTTTGCCGAAGGTTCCGCCAACGACTGGCTACCGCTGCTGATGGTTGACGGCCACGGCTTCAGCCCAACGTCCGGCTCCCTCATTTACGCGGGTTTCACCCTTGGGATGACCATCGGCCGTTTTACCGGCGGCTGGTTTATCGACCGCTACAGCCGGGTCGCGGTTGTCCGCGCCAGCGCCATCATGGGCGCGCTGGGCATTGGCCTGATTATTTTTGTCGATAGTCCGTGGATCGCCGGTCTCTCCGTATTGCTTTGGGGTCTCGGCGCGTCACTGGGTTTCCCGTTGACCATTTCCGCCGCCAGCGATACCGGCCCCAATGCGCCGAAGCGCGTCAGCGTGGTGGCGATTACCGGCTATCTCGCCTTTCTTGTCGGGCCGCCGCTGCTGGGTTTCCTCGGCGAACACTTCGGCCTGCGCAGCGCCATGATGGTGGTGCTGGCATTAGTGCTGATCGCGGCCATCGTCGCCCGGGCGGTGGCGAAGCCACAGCCTGAACCTGTTATCGAAAATGGTTAATCCGCCGCTGAGGGGACAATGCCTGTTGCGATGCCAACATCGCAACAGGTCAACAAGAGGATTACTGCGGCTCGCGAGAATTGCCCGCACGCTTATCCTTCAGGAAATAAGCCGTCATCACCAGCCACAACGCTCCGCTCAGCAGATTTAACAGGCTGAATAGCCCGCTGCCGCCGAATTCCCAGGCGTGTTTGCTGACTTCGATCCCTACGGTAAAAATCAGCATCTGCAGCATACCCATTGCCGCCGACACCGTCCCCTTGCTCATGTCGCTGGCGAAGAGCGTCAGGCGCACCAGCCCGGCGTTCGCCAGACCAATACCGAAGGCATAAACGCTCAGCCCTGCGGTCATCCACAAATAAGCATGCGCCGAAACCACCGTCGCCGCCGCCGAAATCAGCAGCCCGGTGATAATCGGCCAGCCGCCGAGGATAATCAGCGAGCGCACCGTCTTGCGCGATGTCTGGCGCGCTAGAACCAGATTACCGGCAATCAACGCGCCGAAAATCGGCACCTGCAACAGGCCATACTCGTAGCTGGTCGCCTGCTCACCGCTGATAATAATCACCGGCGATTGGGCGATCCATGCCAGCAGCGGCAGGCTGACAAAACCGGTCGCCAGCGCGCCAGCGACAAAGCGTCGGTTTTTCAGCACGTCGCGATAATCACGCCCCAGCGCTTTTACCGATAGCTTTTCGCCCTGCCGTGTGGCGGTTTCCGGCATCGCGCGCTGTAGCCCGACGAACGCGATCGTCGCCAGCACGGCGAACAGGACAAACATCATTTCCCACGGCAGAAAGTGAACCCAGGCGGCGCCTACCAGCGGTCCGAGTAGCGGCGCAATCAGCGCGACGTTCGCCATCAGGGCGGTGATCTTGATGCAAACCGCCTCTTCAAAAGACTCCTGAATTGCCGCATAGCCGACCGCGCCGATGAAACAGAGGCTGATGCCCTGCAAAAAGCGCAATAGCGTGAACTGTTCAATCGTTTGTGCCAGCAGCGTCGCCAGACAGGTCGCAATAAACCATACGACGCCGGTCAGCATCACAGGACGACGGCCAATGCGATCCGAAAGCGGGCCCAGCAGCCACTGTAAGAACATACCGCCCGCCAGATAGGCAGTCATTGAGGTCGGCACCCACTCATTGCCAACGCCAAACGCGTCCACGACCGAGAGCATTCCCGGCTGGATCATGTCGTTGCCGATATAAGTGGAGAATTCATATAACACCAGGCACAGCGGAAAGAGCAGCGCCTGACGTCCGAGGCGTTTGCCCGCAAGCGAATAATTGTGCATGAAATCTCTTATTTAAATAAAACCGCGCAAAGTTTAATGAAAGTCGTGCCCGGGAGATAGCGAATTGTGAGTAGCGATGAAAACTTTTTCCTCCGGGATAACGATGTCCTCTGCAAAGAAAAATTCCGCTGTGTATATTTCGTTTATGTTGCAATTAAATGACACGCTATATACTCCCTTCCTCGGTCTGTTGATGAAGCTTACTGGCCGGTTTATGCATAACAGTCTGACAATTAAGACAATACTGCTTTACCTTATCGATACCGTTTTTTAAGGTGAGCGGTTTGTTGCTAACGAATTAAAGAGCCTGGATGTATGCTGGAAAATATTAACTACGCGCTGTTTGCCTTACTTAATGCAACCCCTGCTTCCCCCTGGTGGGCAATTGAAACCGCGACGTTTATCGCCAAAGACCTGATTATTATTATGCCATTATGGGTATTCGGCTTATGGTTCTGGGAGCCAAATCAGCGCCAGTTGGTATGTAAGGTGATAATGGCGCTGGCCGTTAGCCTCACGCTTTCCTGGCTATTTGGCCTTCTTTTTCCCCATCAGCGTCCGTTTGCCGCCGGTATCGGCTATAACTTCCTGCATCATTCGCCGAATAATTCCTTCCCAAGCAATCACGGTACACTCGGCTTTACCTTCGCGCTGGCGTTTATGTTCTGGCATCGGCTGTGGTCAGGCGCATTGCTTATCGGCATGGCCTGCGCGATTGCCTGGTCCAGAGTTTATCTCGGTGTTCACTGGCCGATGGATATGCTGGGCGGGTTACTTACCGCGATGAGTGCCTGTCTGAGCGCCCAGTTATTGTGGCAAAGCGGGGGAAATACGTGTTACCCACATCTGCAACGGCTGTACCACCTGTTATTTTCGCTACCGATTCGTAAAGGCTGGGTACGCGGATAAGCGCCTTTCGGACCAGGCGGTACTTACGGACGGACCCAGCGCCTGCGCGTGACTAACCCTTTTCCGGCAGGTAAAATCGCCGCTGACGCCCTGTCTGTGCAGGGCGCTTTCAGCGTAGAGGGAATATGGAAACTCGTCGTGACGAACGTATCAGTCAGCTTATTCAGGCACTCAAGCGCAGTGATAAACTCCATCTGAAAGAGGCGGCAACCCTGCTTGGTGTGTCGGAAATGACCATTCGTCGCGATCTCAACGGCCACAATGGCCCGGTAGTTTTGCTCGGCGGTTATATCGTGCTGGAACCGCGCAGCGCGACGCACTACCTGCTGAGCGATCAGAAAACGCGACTGGTGGATGAAAAACGCCGCGCCGCCCGCCATGCGGCAAAGCTGCTTAAGGCCCATCAGATGGCTTTTTTCGACTGTGGGACAACCACACCGTGGATAATTGACGCCATTGACAACGCCCTGCCCTTTACCGGGGTATGCTATTCGCTCAACACCTTTCTTTCCTTGCAGGAAAAACCCCAGTGTCGGGCAATTTTATGCGGCGGCGAATTTCACGCCAGCAACGCAATTTTTAAACCACTGAGCCTGCAGGATACGCTAAGCCATCTTTGCCCGGATATCGCGTTCTATTCCGCCGCCGGTATCGACTGCGAGCAGGGAGCAACCTGCTTTAACCTCGAAGAGCTGCCGGTGAAACACTGGGCGATGAAAAACGCCCGCTATCACGTGCTGGTCGTCGATCACAGTAAATTCGCTAAAGTCCGGCCCGCGCGGATGGGGGATTTATCACAGTTTGACGTGATTGCCAGCGATGTTTGCCCGAATGACGATTTGCTCGCGCTGGCGAAAGAGAAACAGATTTCCCTGCTTTACTAATCGCTAACCGCGCCCCGCAGGGCGCGGCCTGCCTGTTACGAGAACCAGCCACCAAACCAGCCGTGCAGTTTCATCAGCACGAAATCAAGCATCCGGCTGAAAAAACCGCCTTCTTTTACCGCTTCCATCACAATCAGCGGCCGCTGCTCAATGGTCTTATCATTGAGTTTGAAGTCAATCGTGCCAACAACCTGCCCTTTAGCCAGCGGCGCTGTCAGCTGCGCGTCATTCAGCGTGTAGCTGGCCTTGAGGTTTTTCAACTGGCCTTTCGGCAACGTAATAGAACCGGCGTCGCCCGCCCCCAGTTTCGCTTCATTGCTGTCGCCGAACCAGACGCGCTGGGTAATAAAGGTCGCATCAGGTTTAATCGGCGTCACGGTCTCATAAAACCGGAAGCCCCAGGTCAACAGCTTTTCCGATTCATTAAAACGGATGCGGTCAGTTTTGGTTCCCAGTACCACGGCAATCAGGCGCATGCCGTTTTGCGTCGCCGAAGAGACCAGGTTATAACCTGCGCCAGCCGTTGTCCCGGTTTTCACGCCATCGACATTGAGGTTAGTACTCCACAGCAGACGATTGCGGTTCGGCTGACGGATTTTATTGAAGGTAAACTCTTTCACTTTGTTAATAGCATACTCTTCCGGAACATCATGAATCATCGCTTTGGTGAGTAACGCCATATCGCGGGCGGTACTGAACTGCCCCGGCGCATCAAGGCCGTGTACGGTCATAAACGTGGTGTTAGTCAGGCCCAGCTTCTTCGCATAGCCGTTCATCAGGCTGATAAACGCATCCTGGCTGCCCGCGACATAATCAGCAATCGCGATACAGGCGTCATTACCGGACTGAACGATCACGCCCTTATTAAGATCGTCCACCGACACCTGCATGCCCGGTTTGAGGAACATCACCGAAGAACCGCGCAGCGCCGGATTTCCTGTTGCCCACGCATCGCGTCCAATCGTCACCATATCGGTAGACTTAATCTTACCCGCCTTTAACGCCTGGCCGACAACGTAGCTGGTCATGATTTTAGTCAGACTTGCCGGGTCCAGTTTTTCATCGGCATTGCCTTCGCTGAGCACTTTTCCGCTGTCATAGTCCATCAGGATCCAGGCGCGGGCATCAATTGATGGGGCATCAGGGAGTTGTTCAGCAGCCTGTAGCGCAGGCGCAGCGAAAAATAAAAGCGCGCAGCCTGTCACCATGCCGCGAAGGGAAAATGCATCATGCTTCATAAGAGCCACCCAAGTATCCATTCCAAACAAAAATATGCCGCCACACTCTTCCGCGCCGCTGCGATCGGTGAGTACAGCGTACAAATGACCTTAAAGAAACAGCGAGTTGCTAAAGTTTACGCAATAATCTCGCCTGTTGCTGCAAACCGAGCAATTTTTTGATCATGATGGCTAATACGCAAAATAATTCAAGTTACCTTACAAAACGGCTATCCGTTTGAACGGCCTCGCCTCGCCAGGATGCGTCATACCGGAACGATACACATATCCGGCGCGTACAACCAGGACGCAGACAGTAATGCCGTTCACTTAAGCAAATCATCGGTGTTGTCTTTTTTTATTTGCCTGTGGCAATCGCATTATCGGTGGTTTAAACGAAAATCTGATTCGGTTGATTCACTTACTGATCTGATACTACGGGCTGAAATATAAAGGATATAACTTTTTTTATGATTTTCAGCCTCTGAAAAGCCCCTGACGAATAACGGACTCACCGCATGGGGGTTGGGCGCATCAAGGAAACCTGGCGAGAACGCAGGCGCGCATCCAGGACTGGCCGCCAGGACGGCGGCCAGAGGG
>NZ_JBDYQK010000005.1:0-250164 GCF_043832615.1 Klebsiella sp. KE9456 | reverse complement strand
GGAGCGGACCGCGCAGCGGCAGGTTTTCAGCGCAATGCCGGGGGTGCAGGGGGACGGGCGAAACGTCCCCCTGCCCGTTCACACGCTGTGGATATAACGAATATCCGCGTATTTATAGTGAACGGAATAGTCCACGGAATCTGAATGGGTGAAAACGAAAAATGCCATTTTCGCCAGAACCACCGAAAAGTGATTGCTGTTGACAAACGCCGCCGCCGACCACGCCGATGACCCGTTAACCGAAAAGCGCCGACAAACGCTGTAGCACCAGCAGGGCGCTATAGTAGTCGAGGCGGAAGGTTTCCGTCCCCAGTGGATAAACGCGCTTGCCTGCTACCGCCGGCAGATGTGACAGCAGGGGATTAGCGTAAATCGCATCAGCATCTTTTTGATCGCCAGCGAACAGGAACAGACTCTGGCCGTTCAGCCCGGCGGCTAAATTCTCACCGCCCAGTTGCACAATATCATGACGCTTCCCCTGGCTGTGGCTGGCGTGCAGCCCCGTAGGTAGGGTTGCGAGCGTGAAACCCAATTGTTCGAGCATTTGCCCCTGGGCAGACTCTTTCGTCCAGATATTGGCGCTATGGGCGGCGGCGGTGTAGACCAGCGCAGTGACCGGTTGTGGCGGCAGCGTCATCTTCTCTTTAAGTGCCGCCAGCTTTTTATCAAATTCAGCAATCCGTTCAGCGGCCTGTTTTTCATGGCCCGTAATCTGCCCCAGTTCGGTCAGCAGCGCCTGCCAGCTCTTATCGTCGTAGTTGATGATAAGCGTCGGGGAAATCGTCGACAGTTGATCGTAGAGCGCTATCGCTGAGTCGCCGCCGGTGGCGCTAATCAGAATCAGATCCGGCATTTGGGCGGCGACCGCTTCGGCGCTTGGCTCGCCAATATAGAGCCGCGATAGCTTGCGCGCTTTTGCCACTTCGCTCCACTGACGCAGAAACCCCTGATCGTCGGCGACGCGGTTATTTGGCGTCGTGGCGCCACTGGCGACTACCGGCGCGTCAATCGCCAGCAGCGAACCGGTTAATGTCACGCTGGTGGAGACAATGCGCAGCGGCTGGCTTTCCAGCGTATGCGTCCCGCGACTGTCGGTAATCTGACGCGGCCAGTCCGCAGCCAGCACTGAACTAATTCCTAAAAATGCCAGCCCGCTGGCGAGGAGAATATGGCGGCAAAAGGTGGAGAAATTCACGAATTCGCATCCTGATTAAGTTGTGATAAATGCTGCTGGTTTTCAGCGTTGTGCTGTGTGGGGCCCTGTGTAAGCAGCACAACATGCTATCTGCAGGTTGACATGTAGAGCAATACCTTTTAGGTTAGCGAACCAAAATATAAATGATAATTATTCGTAATCCTTTTTATCATTTTTTTTGAGGGTTATACCCTAAATCATGCGAGTTTCAGGGCACAATGGTTAACCGCTTTAAACCACGTTTGCGCGCTCCCGAAGGGGAGAATCCTTCAGGTCGAGTCACGTGGCGACAAATTCGGCAGAGCCGAATTTGAACGACCGCTGATGGCGCCCTGCAGAGAGACCGTATTCCCGGGAAATTACGCCGGTAAGTATCTGCAAGAGGGCAAGTCTCAATAATGCACCGGGGCGCCGTAGCGAACGCATCTGCAACGTAGAGTATGACGGGTATATATGGAAACGTCTTTGGCTGAGGATGTTCGGGAGAAAAAAATGACCCTGCCGCCGGAAAGCTTCTTCTTTATGTCGCCGTATCGCAGTTTCAGAACATCTGGCTGCTTTAGTCGATTTTCGCATCCTGCCGCTGATGGCGATAATCTCAACGGCGAATTCCAGCAAAAAATGGCCGCCGCTTTTAAAGCCGCGCGGGCTAACGGGATCGCTGAACCCGTGATGGTCGGTGCGATCCCGTTTGATACAAATGAGCCATCCGAGCTGTTTATTCCCGCAAGTTGGGAGGCATTCTCCCGTACTGAAAAACAGCGCTCCGCACGTTTTGAGTCGGGGCAAGCGCCAATGGTGGATATTGTTCAGCGCCAGGAGATCCCTGAGCAGGATACATTTATGGCGATGGTTGAACGCGCGGCAGCGCTGACCGCGACGCCGGAAGTGGATAAGGTGGTCCTGTCGCGTTTGATCGATATCACCACTCAGGAACGGGTTGATAGCGGCGTACTGCTGGAGCGCCTGATTGCCCAGAATCCGGCCAGTTTTAACTTCCATGTGCCGTTATCAGATGGCGGTGTGCTGTTAGGAGCCAGTCCGGAACTGCTGCTGCGTCAAGAAGGTGCGCATTTTAGCTCTCTGCCGCTGGCCGGTTCGGCCAGGCGTCAGCCGGATGATGTTCTGGATCGTGAAGCGGGGGGCAAGCTGATGGCATCAGAAAAAGATCGTCATGAGCATGAACTGGTTGTTCAGGCGATGAAAACGCTATTAGCCCCGCGCAGCAGCGCGCTCTCTCTGCCGGATTCTCCGCAACTGATCTCCACGCCGACCTTGTGGCATCTGGGAACGCAGATTCAGGGTACCGCTCAGGGAAAAGAGAATGCCATGTCGCTGGCCTGCCTGCTGCACCCGACGCCAGCCCTCAGCGGCTTCCCGCATCAGGTGGCTAAGCGCCTGATTAGCGAGCTGGAGCCGTTCGAACGCCAGCTGTTTGGCGGTATCGTCGGCTGGTGCGATGACGAAGGCAACGGCGAGTGGGTGGTGACGATCCGCTGCGCTCGCCTGCATCAGCGCACGCTACGGCTGTTTGCGGGCGCCGGTATCGTTCCTGCCTCTTCACCTTTGGGCGAATGGCGGGAAACCGGCGTCAAATTGACCACCATGCTGAATGTATTCGGCTTGCAATAATAAGGGACTATGATGATCGAATTTAATCGCTGGCCGGAAGATTTCGCGGCCCGCTACCGGCAAAAAGGCTACTGGCAGGATTTGCCGCTCACTAACCTGATTACCCGACATGCGGAAAACGACGCCACCGCCATTATTGATGGTGACAGGCGCTACAGCTATCGTGAATTTAATCGTCTGGTGGATAATCTCGGCGCCTCGTTACAGCGTCAGGGCCTCCGGCGCGGCGAAACGGCGCTGGTGCATCTGGGGAATGTCGCGGAATTCTACATTACATTTTTTGCGCTGCTGCGTATCGGCGTCGCGCCGGTTAACGCGCTGTTCAGCCATCAGCGTAGCGAGCTGAACGCCTACGCCGCGCAGATTGCACCGGCTTTGTTGATTGCCGATCGCCAACATGCGCTGTTTGCGGATGATACGTTTCTTAACGCTTTCATTGCCCAACACGCGTCGGTGCGTGCCGTGTTGCTGCTGAACGACAGCGGAGAGCAGAGCCTGACGGCGGCCATTGCGCGTCCGGCTGACAACTTTATCGCCAATCCGACACCGGCCGATGAAGTGGCGTTTTTCCAGCTTTCCGGCGGCAGTACCGGTACGCCGAAGCTTATTCCCCGCACCCATAACGATTACGACTACAGCATTCGCCGCAGTAATGAACTTTGCGGGATTAGCGCCGAAACACGCTATCTGAATGCGCTTCCCGCTGCGCATAACTACGCCATGAGTTCGCCGGGGTCGTTAGGCGTGTTTCTTGCCGGCGGCGTGGTGGTACTGGCCCACGATCCGAGCGCGACGTTATGCTTTCCGCTGATTGAAAAACACCAAATCAACGTAACCTCGCTGGTTCCCCCGGCGGTAAGCCTGTGGCTTCAGGAGATCCATAGCGCGGGCAGCAACTCTCAGTTGCAATCGCTACAACTGCTGCAGGTTGGCGGAGCGCGCCTGTCCGCGACGCTCGCCGCCCGTATCCCGGCGGAAATTGGCTGTCAGCTTCAGCAGGTCTTTGGTATGGCCGAGGGGCTGGTGAACTACACCCGTCTTAACGATAGCCTGGAGCGGATTATCAATACCCAGGGCTGCCCAATGTGCCCGGACGATGAAGTGTGGGTGGCGGACGCTGACGGTAATCCGCTGCCGCGCGGCGAAGTGGGGCGTCTGATGACCCGTGGCCCATACACCTTCCGCGGCTATTACAAGAGCCCGCAGCATAATACCGAAGCCTTTGATGCTAACGGTTTCTACTGTTCTGGCGATCTGATTTCGATCGATGAAGATGGCTATATCACCGTGCAGGGGCGGGAAAAAGATCAGATCAACCGCGGCGGTGAAAAGATCGCAGCGGAAGAGATCGAGAACCTGCTGCTGCGTCATCCTGCGGTGATCCACGCCGCGCTGGTGAGCATGGAAGACAGCCTGCTGGGTGAAAAGAGCTGTGCGTATCTGGTAGTGAGCGAACCTCTGCGCGCGGTGGCGGTACGCCGTTTCCTGCGCGAACAAGGGGTCGCCGAATTTAAACTTCCCGACCGCGTGGAGTGCGTTGATGCGCTGCCGCTAACGCCGGTGGGCAAAGTCGATAAAAAACAATTACGTCAGTGGCTGGCTGAACGCAAGCTGGGCTGAAGGAGAAGACAGAATGGCAATTCCTCAATTACAGGCTTACGCGCTGCCGGAAGCCAGCGATATCCCGGCGAACAAAGTGAACTGGGCATTTGAGCCGTCCCGCGCCGCGCTGTTAATCCACGATATGCAGGAGTATTTCCTCAATTTCTGGGGCGAGAATAGCGCGATGATGGAAAAAGTGGTGGCCAATATCGCCGCATTGCGCGATTTCTGCAGACAGAACGCTATTCCGGTCTTTTACACCGCGCAGCCGAAAGATCAGAGCGATGAAGATCGCGCGCTGCTCAACGATATGTGGGGGCCGGGTCTGACCCGCTCGCCGGAACAGCAGCAGGTTATCGCCGCTCTTGCACCGGATGAGCACGACACCGTACTGGTGAAGTGGCGCTATAGCGCGTTCCATCGCTCGCCGCTGGAAGAGATGCTGAAAGAGATGGGGCGCGATCAACTCATCATCACCGGTGTTTATGCGCATATTGGCTGTATGACGACCGCGACCGATGCGTTTATGCGCGACATTAAACCGTTCTTCGTTGCCGATGCGCTGGCCGACTTTAGCCGTGAAGAGCACCTGATGGCGCTGAAATATGTCGCCGGACGTAGTGGCCGCGTGGTGATGACCGAAGAACTGCTGCCGTTGCCCGCGTCTAAAGCCGCGCTGCGCGCGCTGGTGCTGCCGCTGCTGGATGAATCCGATGAGCCACTGGACGATGAAAACCTTATCGATTACGGTCTGGATTCGGTGCGTATGATGGCGCTGGCCGCCCGCTGGCGTAAGGTTCATGGCGATATCGATTTCGTGGTGCTGGCGAAAAACCCGACCATCGATGCCTGGTGGGCGCTGCTTTCTCGTGAGGTGAAATAATGGCCGGACTGGATTTTCACGGTCAGACCGTGTGGGTTACCGGAGCAGGCAAAGGCATCGGCTACGCCACGGCGCTGGCGTTTGTTGACGCTGGCGCAACGGTGACGGGATTTGATCTGGCGTTTGACGGCGAGAGCTATCCGTTCGCCACCGAGACGCTGAACGTTGCCGACGCGCAGCAGGTGGCGCAGGTGTGCGGCCGTCTGCTGGAGAGCGTTGAGCGGCTTGATGTACTGGTTAATGCGGCGGGAATTTTGCGGATGGGGGCGACCGATACGCTGACTCTGGAAGAGTGGCAGCAGACTTTCGCGGTCAACGTCGGCGGAGCGTTTAATCTGTTCCAGCAGACGATGGCGCAGTTTCGTCGCCAGAAAGGCGGCGCGATCGTCACTGTGGCCTCCGACGCCGCGCATACCCCGCGCATCGGTATGAGCGCTTACGGCGCATCGAAAGCGGCGCTGAAGAGCCTGGCGCTGACCGTCGGCCTGGAGCTGGCGGGCAGCGGCGTGCGCTGTAATGTGGTTTCGCCTGGATCGACGGACACCGATATGCAGCGGACGCTGTGGGTCAGCGAAGATGCTGAACAGCAGCGGATTCGCGGCTTCGGCGAACAGTTTAAGCTGGGTATTCCGCTGGGGAAAATTGCCCGCCCGCAGGAGATTGCGGATACTATCCTGTTCCTCGCTTCCGATCACGCAAGCCATATCACGCTGCAGGATATCGTGGTGGACGGCGGCTCCACGCTGGGGGCGTAAATGGCCTGGAAACGTCAAATGACGCTGGATGAGCTCAACGCTACCAGCGCAAATACCATGGTGGCGCATCTGGGGATCGTTTATACCCGCCTGGAGGAGGGCGTGCTGGAGGCGGAAATGCCGGTTGATGCGCGTACTCATCAGCCGTTTGGCCTGCTGCACGGCGGTGCGTCGGCGGCGCTGGCGGAGACGCTGGGTTCCATGGCGGGATGGCTGATGACCGAAGAGGGCCAGTGCGTGGTGGGAACCGAACTCAACGCCACCCATCACCGGGCGGTCTCCAGCGGCAAAGTCCGCGGCGAATGCCGACCGCTGCACCTGGGACGTCAGGGCCAGAGCTGGGAAATCACCATCTTCGACGAAAGAGGAAGGCGCTGCTGCACCTGTCGCCTGGGCACGATGGTACTTGGCTGAGGTATCCTTTTCCCCGTTAGGTCGTATCCTGACGGGGAACGTAACCGTAATGCGGCCTCAGGGACGTAACCGCGATCCGGGAAGCGTTATCGATAACCATTTTCATTTATTTTCCTGCCAGAAGTGATCTCGCTTGCAATGTGAGATAAATCCTTGCCGCCAGGCGACATCTGTATCGTTTCAGAGTTGTTAGAATCCGCATTGTGTTCTAGAAACAAATTGTAACATCCTGCTTATCCTACCTGTGGAATACAATGATGAATAATTCAGGGAAATACCTCATCTGGACACTGCTCTCCGTTATCGGAGCCTTTGCCCTTGGCTATATCGCGCTAAACCGGGGTGAACAGATCAACGCGCTATGGATTGTCGTCGCGGCAGTCTGCGTTTATCTGATCGCCTATCGTTTCTATGGACTGTATATCGCCAACAATGTGCTGTCGGTCGACCCGACGCGGATGACCCCGGCGGTGCGTCACAATGATGGCCTCGACTATGTGCCGACCGATAAAAAAGTGCTGTTCGGTCACCATTTTGCGGCTATTGCCGGAGCGGGGCCGCTGGTTGGCCCGGTGCTGGCGGCGCAAATGGGCTACCTGCCGGGGATGATCTGGCTTCTCGCCGGCGTCGTGTTGGCCGGGGCGGTACAGGACTTTATGGTGCTGTTCGTTTCCACCCGTCGCGACGGGCGTTCGCTCGGCGAACTGGTGAAAGAAGAGATGGGCCCGGCCGCTGGTGTACTGGCGCTGGTGGCCTGTTTTATGATTATGGTGATTATCCTCGCGGTGCTGGCGATGATCGTGGTGAAAGCGCTGACCCACAGCCCGTGGGGAACCTACACCGTGGCCTTCACCATTCCGCTGGCGATTTTCATGGGTATTTATATTCGCTATCTGCGTCCCGGCCGCATTGGCGAGGTGTCGGTGATTGGCCTGGTGATGCTGGTATTCGCCATCATTTCCGGCGGCTGGGTGGCGGAAAGCCCCACCTGGGCGCCGTGGTTTGATTATACCGGCGTGCAGTTAACCTGGATTCTGGTGGGTTACGGCTTTATTGCCGCTGTGCTGCCGGTGTGGCTGCTGCTGGCTCCGCGGGACTACCTCTCTACTTTCCTGAAAATCGGCACCATCGTGGGGCTGGCGATTGGTATCCTGATTATGCGCCCGACCCTGACCATGCCCGCGCTGACTAAGTTTATCGACGGTACCGGCCCGGTGTGGAGCGGCGATCTGTTCCCGTTCCTGTTTATTACCATTGCCTGCGGCGCGGTGTCCGGCTTCCATGCCCTGATCTCTTCCGGCACCACGCCGAAAATGCTGGCCAATGAAGGGCAAGCCTGCTTTATCGGCTATGGCGGCATGCTGATGGAGTCCTTCGTGGCGATTATGGCGCTGGTGGCGGCCTGTGTTATTGATCCGGGCGTCTACTTTGCGATGAACAGTCCGATGGCGGTGCTGGCGCCGGCAGGTGTGGTCGATGTGGTGGCATCGGCGGCGCAGGTGGTAAGCGGTTGGGGCTTTACGGTGACGCCGGATACGCTCCACCAGATAGCCAACGAAGTGGGTGAACAGTCGATCATTTCCCGTGCGGGCGGCGCGCCGACCCTGGCGGTGGGGATGGCCTATATTCTGCACGGTGCGTTGGGCGGCCTGATGGACGTCTCGTTCTGGTATCACTTCGCGATTCTGTTCGAGGCGCTGTTTATCCTGACGGCGGTGGATGCGGGAACGCGGGCGGCGCGCTTTATGCTCCAGGACCTGCTGGGCGTAATCAGCCCCGGATTGAAGCAAACCAGCTCCCTGCCAGCCAACCTGCTGGCGACGGCGCTGTGCGTGCTGGCGTGGGGATACTTCCTGCATCAGGGCGTCGTTGACCCGCTCGGCGGTATCAATACCCTGTGGCCGCTGTTTGGTATCGCCAACCAGATGCTGGCAGGGATGGCGCTGATGCTCTGTGCGGTGGTACTGTTTAAGATGAAACGCCAGCGCTATGCGTGGGTGGCGCTGTTGCCGACCGCCTGGCTGCTGATTTGTACCCTGACGGCGGGCTGGCAGAAATCCTTCAGTCCCGATACTAAAGTCGGGTTCCTGGCGATAGCTAATAAGTTTCAGGCGATGATCGATAGCGGTAATATCCCGTCACAGTACAGTGAATCGCAACTGGCGCAACTGGTGTTTAACAACCGTCTGGATGCCGGTCTGACCATCTTCTTTATGGTAGTGGTTGTGGTGCTGGCGCTGTTCTCCATTAAGACCGCGCTGGCGGCGCTGAAAGAGGACAAACCGACGGCGAAAGAGACCCCTTACCAGGCGATGCCTGCTGATGCAGATAACCTGGTGACTCAGGTTAAACGTGCCCACTAAGGCGTGACTTTATCGCCCTCTTTGTGAGAAGGAGGGCGATTATGAGAGTTGAAAATGTTTGATACCCTTTCGAAAGCGGGAAAATATTTAGGTCAGGCGGCGAAAATGATGATCGGCGTGCCGGATTACGACAACTATGTCGCACATATTCGTGCGACACATCCTGAGCAGACACCAATGACTTACGAGGAATTTTTCCGCGAACGTCAGGATGCGCGCTACGGTGGAAAAGGCGGTGCGAAGTGCTGCTAGGCTGGAAGCGTTAGGCCACGCTTCTGCATGACTTGCCGCTTATCCGGGCCCGTCAGACTGTGCGGTTCGCGCCTTAACGCGCAGCCCAACGACCGCTTGCGGCGTTCACGAAGACGGATACATCCTCTTTATGGGTAATGCGGATCAGTTAAGGGCGGTCAGTTGTGTTTATGGCTGGCTGAGCGGTTCTGTTAATCGGTGGTTATGGCGAACATGGCGTATTCATCGTTTTCACCCATTTGATTCAGCGGCCTGTTCCGTTCACGATAAATTCGCGGATATTCGTTATATCCACAGCGTGTGAACGGGCAGGGGGACGTTTCGCCCGTCCCCCTGCACCCCCGGCATGGCGCTGAAAACCTGCCGCTACGCGGTCCGCTCCACTCCGGCTTCATCTGGCGGACCGGGCGGGACTCGACGTCCCTGTCTCGACCCGCCCTCTGGCCGCCGTCCTGGCGGCCAGTCCTGGATGCGCGCCTGCGTTCCCGCCAGGTTTCCTTGATGCGCCCAACCCCCATGCGGTGAGTCCGTTATTCGTCAGTGGCTTTTCAGAGGCTGAAAGTCATAAAAAAGTCATATCCTTTATATTTCAGCCCGTATCAGCTCAGTTAGTGAATCAACCGAATTAGATTTTCGTTTAAACCACCGATAATGCGATTGCCGCTGGCAAATAAAACCGAAGACAACGCCGATGATTTGCTTAAGTGAACGGCATTGTCTTTACGGGGGGGCATTCGAGCGCCTCCGCCGGGCGGCAGAGGCGTGTATAACAACGCAGTTAACCGGCGAAACGCTCAACTTTTTCAAACGCGGCGCGCAGGGTTTCGGCGTTCAGCGCAACCGGCAGAAAATGGATGGACTCCACCGGGCGCAGGGTATGGGCAATCACCTTATCCAGATCTTCACGATTGTTGATATCGACTTCCAGCGCGGCCAGCGTAGTTGGCAGATTAAAGCGCTGATACGCCTGCACCAGCTGTGCCAGCACGTCGTCCTGACCGAGCAGGGCGCTCTGCACCAGAATGCCGTAGGCGACTTTGGTGCCGTGGAGATACTTTTCCGTCTGCGGCAGTACCGTCAGGCCGTTATGCACCGCATGGGCGGCGGCGACGCGGGTATAGCGCTCGCCTAAGCCGCCGACCATACCGCCGCCAGCGATAATCGCATCCACCACATCGCGGAAAGTCTGCGTGAGTTCACCGCGCTGCTGGTCGGCCAGCGCGGTTTCGCTGCTTTCCAGCAGCACATCGCGGATTGCCAGCGCGCCATTAATGCCGAGGCGCACGGTGAGCGGCAGCGTTTCCGGCTGCGGGGCCAGTACCACCGCTTCATACCATTTCGCCAGCGTATCGCCGATCCCCGCCAGCAGATACTCCGCCGGCGCGTTGAGGATAATCTGCGGCTCCATCAGAACAAGGAAGTTGGCGTCGTCAAAGATTTCGAATTGCAGCGCCTGACCGGCATCGTTGTACCACACCGACAGCGGCGTCCACGCCGCGCAGGTGGCGGCGATGGTGGGGATCGCCACCACCGGCAGACCGAGGCGGCGGGCCAGCGCTTTGGCGGTATCCAGCAGCGCGCCGCCGCCGACGCCAATTACCACTGAGCGATCGTCGCCGGCCTCGCAGGCCAGTTTGCTGACATCGCTTTCGCTGCAATGCCCTTTAAATAAGATTTTTTTCGCACCGACTGCGTTAAAGGTATCCGGGAGGAAAGCCTGCGCGCCAGCGATAGCCCGCTCGCCATAAACCCACACCGCGCGTGAAAGCTGCTCTGCGCTGTAAAAATCATGTAATCGGGTAAGGCTGCCGGGATGGGAGTAGTAGTTGGCGGGGCCGGGGACCACGCGGATATCGCTATGACACATAAATGTTGTCCTTATTCTGTTTCGCTAACCTGATGTTATGTCTGGACATCCGGATGGCTAATAATATTTCGTTTTATCTTATGCCTTTTATGCATTTGTCAGTCAAGGGCAGCTATGAAAAATTCGTTAAATCAGAAGATTAATCGACAGGGTACAGGAGATGACCGGCAATCGCCTTGAGATGCAAAACATTAGCCTGGCTTTTTCCGGCTTTCGGGCGCTGAGTAACGTCTCTTTCACGCTGAAGGGCGGTTCAGTACATGCGCTGACCGGAGCCAACGGCGCGGGTAAATCCACGCTGATGGCGGTGCTATGTGGTACGCACGCCCACTATGAAGGTGAGGTGATTATCAACAATCAGCCGGTAAGCATTCGTTCGCCGCGCGATGCCAAACAGCTCGGCATTCATCTGGTGCAGCAGGAGGTCGATGTTGCGCTGGTGCCAGGGCTGAGCATTGCGGAAAACATTATGCTCGACCGGCTGGCGGAGCCGGGTATCGCCTTTCGCTGGGGGCGACTGCGCCAGCTGGCGCGCGAGGCGCTGACTCAACTTGACGTCACCCTTGACGTGCGGCGTTCAATCGAGAGCTGTTCGCTGGCGGAAAAACAGCAAATCCTGCTGGCCCGCGCCCTGTCTCACCATTGCCGCTTTCTGATTCTTGACGAGCCTACTGCGCCGCTGGACCAAAACGAAAGCGAGCGCCTGTTTGCGGTGGTTCGCCGCCTGCAGCAGCAGGGTATTGGCGTGGTGTTTATCTCACACCGCATTCATGAGTTAAAAGCGATTTGCGACACCCTGACGGTGTTGCGCGATGGTTGCCTGGTTGAGAGCGGGCCGATGGCTGAACTGAGCGGCGAACAGATCGTCGAGAAGATGCTCGGCCATGAACTCCGCGATATCTTCCCGCCGAAGCGTCCCCCGCATAGCGATGAGGTGCTGTTGCAGATCGACGGTCTGCATGACGAAAAGCTGCTACAGGGGATCTCGCTGCGTTTGCGTAAAGGGGAAATTCTCGGCATTGCCGGGCTGGCGGGCGCCGGGAAAACCGAACTGTGTAAGGCGCTGTTTGGCGCCAGCAAATGTCGCCTGACGCGCGGGGAACTCAATAACCAGCCGTGGCGACCACGCGATCCAGCGGATTCGGTGGCTCGCGGCCTGGCGCTGGTGCCGGAAGAGCGGCGCAAAGAGGGGATCTTTATCGAAGAGCCGGTGGCGATGAATCTGGCGGTCAGCGCCGATAACAGCTTCTCCCGCTGGAGCCTGTTTGGTCATCGTCAGGCCTGGCGCTGGGCGGAAGAGGTGATCGCCCGCGTGGGGATCCGCACTTCCGGACCGGCGCAGACCCTGCGACGTCTCTCCGGCGGCAATCAGCAGAAAGTGGCGATCGGCAAATGGCTGCGCGGCAACGCCAATGTGCTGATTTTCGATGAGCCGACCAAAGGCGTTGATGTGAAAGCGAAAACGGATTTGTTCAATCTGATTGATGGTCTGGCGCGGGAAGGCAAAGGGGTGATTTACGCCTCGGGCGAATTCGCCGAACTGGTTGGCCTGTGCGATCGCATCTGCGTGCTGTGGGACGGGCGCATCGTTGCAGAAATTCCGGGCGATGAGGCCCGGGAAGAGAACATTCTTTATTACTCCACCGGAGGAGCAGCAGCGTGAGCAAGGCCCTGACAGTTAACGCGGCGGTATCAGGCCGTCAGCGATTTTTCGATTTTCTCTACAAATGGGGCATGCTGCTGACCGTGGTGTTGCTGATTGCCGTTTTTGGCCTGGCATCGGACAACTTCCTTGACCCGTTTAACATTATCAATATCCTGCGCTCCATTGCTATTGTGACGGTGATTGCCATCGGCGTGTCGATCTCGCTGACGGTCGGCGGTTTTGATCTTTCGGTGGGCTCAACCGCCTCGCTGGCTAATGCGCTGGTCATCTCACTCTTTGTCTGGCACGGCTTTGGCGCCACCGAGGCAATTGTTGTCACCCTGGCACTCTGTACTCTTGTGGGGCTGTTTAACGCGTTTCTGATTGTGATCCTGCGTATTCCCGACATGCTGGCGACGCTTGCCAGTCTGTTCGTGATTCAGGGCGTGGCGATGACCTATAGCTATGGCGGGTCGATCACCGAAAACATGGTGCTGCCGAGCGGGGATATGGCAGAGGGCACTATTCCAGCCGCGTTCGGTTTGCTGGGACAGGTGCCGACGATTGTCATCATTATGCTGGTGGTGACCGTCATCGCCCAGCTAGCGCTCTCTTTCACTACCCACGGGCGGCGGATGTACGCCATTGGCGGCAACCCGGAAGCGGCGCGTCTCTCCGGCCTGCGGATCACCCGTTACAAAGTGGCGGCTTATGTGATCGCGTCTCTGCTGGCCGGGCTCGGCGGCATTCTTCTGGCCTCGCGCATTGGATCATCGCAGGTCAACGCCGGTAGCGGCTACCTGATGGATGCGGTGGCGGCGGCATGGATCGGCTTCTCGCTGGCCGGTAGCGGTAAGCCGAACGCCCTCGGGACGCTGGTAGGCGCGGTGATTTTGGGCGTGCTCTCCAATGGTCTGGTGATGCTCTCGGTGCCGTATTACGCAATGGACATTATTAAAGGGCTGGTGCTGGCTGGCGCGCTTGCACTGACTTATTTTCAGCGCCGCACCTAACATTTTACAGGGCAAACACTATGAAAAAGATAACGCTTTCACTCATCGCATTAGGGTTGTTTAATTCTGCGGCGGCCTTTGCTGAAACGCCAGCGCCAGTTCCGGCGGCGATTGCCGAACATCACGGCCCGATTCGTATTGCGGTGATCCGTAACCTCGGTTCCGACGATAACACCACTCAGTTTGTCGCCGGAGCGATTCAGGAGGGGAAAAAGCTCGGTTTTAAAATCAGCACCTTCCTCAGCAATGGCGATGATGCCAAATTTCAGGATTTCGTAAACCAGGCCATCAGCCAGAAATATGACGGCATTATTCTTTCTCAGGCACGCGATCCCTATGCTACCGCGCTGGTGAAAAAAGCCGTGGATGCCGGGATTAAAGTATCGGTCTTTGATACTGCGATCAATGGCGAGATCCCTGGCGTGACCGTGACTCAGCAGGATGATGCTTCCCTGACGGAACTCTCGTTTGGCCAACTGGTGAAAGATTTCCACGGCAAAGCCAATATCATCAAACTGTGGGTCGCAGGTTTCCCGCCGATGGAGCGTCGTCAGGCCGCTTATCAGACGCTGCTTAAACAAAATCCCGGCATTAAGGAGCTGGAATCCATCGGCGCCGTCTCTTCCGATGTGCAGGGCGATACCGCCAACAAAGTCGGCGCGATCTTAGCCAAATACCCGAAAGGCAAAATTGATGCCATCTGGGGAACCTGGGATGCTTTCAGCCAGGGCGCTTATAAGGCGCTGAAAGAGAATGGTCGCACTGAGATCAAACTCTACAGCATTGATATTTCCAACCAGGATCTGCAACTGATGCGCGAACCCGGCAGCCCGTGGAAAGTGAGCGTGGCGGTGGATCCGAAGCTTATCGGCGCCACTAACGTGCGCCTGATCGCCAATAAGATTGCCGGTGAAGTGACCCCGGCGACCTACGACTTTAAAGCGGCGGCGATTCCGCAGGCGCTGCTGGCGGCGCAACCTGGGGCGGTCAACGTCGCCTCGCTGGGGAAAATTATTCCGGGCTGGGGCCAGACTGAAGATTTTGTCGCCCCGTGGTTTGCTACGCTGGAAGCAAAAAACAAGTAATCCCGCAGGCGCTGCGCTTACCGGGCCAGTGATATTGTTGGCCGGATAAGGCGCAGCCGCCATCCGGCAAAAGGAGCTTAAGGTGACTGAATTACCATGTCCCGAATATAGCCGTAATATGCGGCTGATTGGGCACAGCGATCAGGGGGGACGTCCGGACGGCGTTCAGTTGATGGTGCACCGTGGCTTTGCCTATATTGGCCATATGGTGTCGCAGGGGTTTTCAGTGGTGGACGTGCGCGATCCTAAAAATCCGCGCACGGTCAATTATATCGCCGCGCCGCCGGGTACCTGGAAC
Organism: Klebsiella sp. KE9456; assembly: GCF_043832615.1. Classification (NCBI taxonomy): domain Bacteria; kingdom Pseudomonadati; phylum Pseudomonadota; class Gammaproteobacteria; order Enterobacterales; family Enterobacteriaceae; genus Klebsiella; species Klebsiella sp. KE9456. Next base: position 235,160 of record NZ_JBDYQK010000005.1, on the reverse strand, counting down.
GTCCATTTACAGGCGCACGACGATCTACTGCTGGTGATCAACGCAAGGGATCTTTTTGCCGATACGCGCTTTGCCGATGAGAAGGTTTACTACACCCGCTCGGTGGGCGAGACGGTCAGCGATGTACAGGATCGGGGCTGGCGCGCCGGGCTGCGGATTTTTGATATTTCGACCCCGGATACACCGCGCGAAATCAGCTTTCTGTCGCTGAACGGGATCGGTATTCATCGGATCTGGTACGTCGGCGGACGCTGGGCCTACGTTTCCGCGCTGATCGACGGTTTTAGCGACTACATCTTCCTGACTATCGATCTGGCCGACCCACGCAAGCCGGAAGTCGCCGGACGCTGGTGGCTGCCGGGAATGAATCAGGCGGCGGGCGAAACCCCGCAGTGGCCGGAAGGTAAGCGCTACGCGCTGCACCACGCGATTATCGCCGGGGATACCGCCTACGGTAGCTGGCGCGATGGCGGTCTGACGCTGCTTGATATTAAAGATCGCACTCAGCCGAAGCTGATTAGTCACCGTAACTGGAGCCCGCCGTTTGGCGGCGGCACGCACACCGCGTTGCCGCTGCCGGACCGGGATCTGCTGGTGGTGCTTGATGAGGCGGTGCTGGATAACCAGCAGGACGGCGAGAAACTGATCTGGTTGTTTGATATTCGCGACCCGGCGAACCCGGTGAGTATCTCCACCTTCCCGCAGCCGGATGAGACGGACTATGTGGCGAAAGGGGCGCATTTCGGCCCGCATAATCTGCATGAGAACCGCCCTGGCAGCTTTATTAGCTCAACGCTGATTTTTGCCACTTACCAGAATGCGGGAGTGCGTGCTTACGATATTTCCAATCCTTATCGACCGGTGGAAACCGGGGCGCTGGTGCCCGCCGCGCCAGCGAAAATGATGGATACCCGCCCCGGGCGTCCGCGGGTGATCCAGTCCTGCGACGTGTTTGTCGATGCGCAGGGGATTATCTACAGCACCGACTATAATGGCGGACTGTCGGTGATTGAGTATCTGGGGTAGCTTTTTGCCGGGCGGCGCAGTGATTACCCGGTGGGTAAACGCCCGGACTGTAGGCCGGGCAAGGCGTCAGGCGCCGCCCGGCAGATAACGCGTCAACCGTGCTGACGAATGCGGGCGATCAGCTCTTCGACACTGTCGATTCGCCCGGCAATCACAATCAGCGTTTTACCCAGGGCGATGGCGTGGCGCAGACATTCGTGGCGCATGGCTTCGTCCTGAATCGTGTCGATATCGGCAACGTGGGACAGCCCGACGCTGCGGCGAATCAGCTCGGTTCCGCAGAAGCCAATCGCATCGGCCCACACGTTTTTCAGAAACGCGGAGGCATAGCCGGGATAAGCCAGCGCTGCGTCGTGGGTTTTCTCCGCCGCCAGCGCCTGGAAACGTTCGGCGAAGGTATTCCAGAATTGCTGAATATCGCTGAGGCGCTGTTCGCGGGCGGCGGCGGCATCGCGAATGCCCAGATGCCCCGGCAGACCGCAATAATTGAGCAGCAGATTGCCGATGGCGGTGCCGATATCGAAGCCCATGGGGCCGAAATAACCGAACTCGGCGTCGATAGCTTTAAAGCTGCCCTCGGCGACGAAAATCGATCCGCTGTGAATATCGCCGTGCAGCAGCGCTTCGGCATGGGAGAAGAAACGGTGCTTCAGCGCGGCAACGGCCAGTTTGAGCTGCGCGTCATCACGCAGGGCGGCAACGTCGGCTTCCAGCGCGGACGGATAGTTATTGCGCTCGTGAACCTGATACGGGTCGTTAAAGAACAGGTCTTCGGTGATTTCGCACATTTCCGGATTGATAAATTGCGCCACCAGGGCTTTTTTCTGATGCGGATGCAGATAAAAGTCGCTGGTATGGAACAACACCCGGGCCAGATATTCTCCCAGTTGGCTGGCGGCGAGCGGGTAGTACACGTTGTTAATCAACTCACCGCGCCAGATGCGGTGATCGGAGAGATCTTCCATCACCATGACCGCCAGTTCGGGATCAAAATGCACAATGTGCACTGTGTGCTGCGGGCAGTGCTGATAGTGGGCGACCAGGGTTTGCGCCTCAAGACGGGCGCGGTCGAGGGTCAGCGGCCAGGATTCCCCCACGCAGCGCACGTAGGGCAGGGCCTGCTTAACAATAATCCGGCTAACGCCCTGCGTATCAAAAATTTTAAACACCAGGTTAAGGTTGCCGTCGCCCACTTCCTGTGCGGACACCAGTTCTGACGGGTTCTCGAGTCCGCCAAATTGTTGGGCGTAAGCCACCGCATCGCTGGCTGTGAAAGTATGGTATTGCGACATTACCTCGATCCTCAAAATTCTGATTAAGCCATTCAGACGTCTATACTTCTGGATTCCATCCTGACACAATGTGATACAACAACGCAACAGGGATTTAACTAAATGCAGAGACTACAGACCACCAGCCTGCGGGTGAGCGAAAATCAGTTGTTTATTCTTGACCAGCAGGCCCTGCCGCAGGAAAAGCGCTGGCTGGCGGCGGATAGCGTTCCCCTTCTGGTGGATCACATTCTTGCGCTGCGGGTGCGCGGCGCGCCGCTGATTGGCCTCTCCGCCAGCCTGCTGCTGGCGCTGCTGGCTCAGCGTGGGCTGAGCCGCGATGAGCTGTCCGGGGCGCTGGAGACGCTGCGCGCCGCGCGTCCGACGGCGGTGAACCTGATGAATAATCTTGACCGCATGAAGCTGACGCTGGCGGAAGATAACTATCCTCAGGCGCTGGAAGTGGAAGCGCTGCGCCTGATCGAGGAAGATAAACAACTTTGCGCCCGCATTGCGGAGGCGGGTAGCGCGCTGGTGACACCGGGCAGCCGCCTGTTAACCCACTGCAATACCGGCGGTCTGGCGACGGCGGGAGTGGGGACCGCGCTGGGGGTGATAGCGCTGGCGCATCAGCAGGGGAAAGTGGCGAACGTGTGGGTGGATGAAACCCGGCCTCTGTTACAGGGCGGGCGGCTGACTGCCTGGGAACTGGGGGAACTGGGCGTACCGTATCGGCTGATTACCGATTCGATGGCCGCCAGCCTGATGGCTCGGGGAGAGGTTGACGCGGTGTGGGTCGGTGCTGACCGTATCGCCGCCAATGGTGATGTGGCGAATAAAATCGGCACCTATTCGCTGGCGGTACTGGCAAAGTATCACCAGATCCCGTTTTACGTCGCTGCGCCGCAGACCACCCTTGATCGCCATTGTCCGAACGGCGCTGCCATTCCCATTGAACAGCGAGCGGCAGCGGAAGTCACCGGCGTCGCCGGCAGTTTCGGCGCGGTTCAGTGGGCGCCGAAAGAGGCCGAAGTCTACAATCCGGCATTTGACGTCACGCCTGCGACGCTGATTAGCGGCTGGGTGCTGGATAGCGGCGTGGTGACCCCGCAGCAGGTGGCGGCCGGGGCGTTCGCGCCAGAAAGAGCCTGAGAAGGGATTAAAGCGTGAAGCGGCTGTCGTTCGGGGTTATCGACAGCCGCAATTGATAACAGTAAAGCGGCTAAACGCGACGCCGGGCAATTTCAGAAGAAGGCGTTGTCAGCAATCTGCAACAGAACCCGGTTTTGTCTTCGTCGGTTTTGATTAGCCGCCCGTTCCGTTCAGACCCGCATCAGGCGCCTTATCGCCCGGCGAGAGCCGCAGATGAGCGTGTTTTCAGGACGAGGTGCCGTTCTCCATCGCTGCCCGGTAATGTTCTTCCATCGCATCAAGCGCGGCCTGGTTTTCCAGCCCCCACTGATACATCTGCTCGATGGGCCAGGCGAAGGTTTTGCCCAAACCGGTCAGCTCATATTCCACTTTTGGCGGCACGACAGGATATACATGGCGGCTAATCAGCCCGCGCATCTCCAGTTCGCGCAGAGTCTGGATCAGCATCTTTTTGGAAATGCCCTGCAGGCTGCGCTGTAGTTCAGCGGTGCGGCAGCGATGATTCGGCCAGTGCCACAGGGCGTGCAGCACCATGGAAGACCATTTTACGGAAAAAAGATCCATCAGCCGTCGCGGGGCGGAATCGGCATAAAAACAGAGTTTGCCATCGACGATAACCGGCATTTTCGCTCCCTTTCTTTATGGTAACCAAATGGTAACTACTACCAATATGGAAGCCATGTGTCTATAGTGTGCGCCCCTTTTATAGCCAGATCTGAGGTAAAGATGAAGATTCGTGGAATGATGGCGACCGCCGCCGACCAGCCGCTGCGGGTAGGGGAGATTTCCCTGCGCGATGTCCAGGATAACGATGTGCTGATCGATATTCTCTACTGCGGCGTATGCCACTCCGACCTGCATATGGCGCGCAACGAATGGGGCGTCAGCCAGTATCCGCTGGTGCCGGGTCACGAAATCGTTGGCCGGGTCCGGCAAAGCGGAAAAGCGGTAACGCGCTTTACGCCCGGTCAACTGGTCGGGGTTGGCGTAATGGTCGACTCCTGCGGTCATTGCGCGTTCTGCCAACAGCATGAAGAGCAGTATTGCGACGCGGGCTTTACGCCAACGTATAACGGTAAAGATCGCTATACGGGTGAGCTGACTCGCGGCGGCTACGCGCAGAATATCGTGGTTGACCAGCGCTTTGTGGTGCGCGTGCCGGAGAATCTCGATCTGCCTGGCGTCGCGCCGCTGCTGTGCGCGGGCGTTACCGTCTGGTCGCCGCTGCGCCACTTCGGTGTGAAGCCGGGGGACTGCGTCGGAGTAATTGGTCTTGGCGGGTTGGGGCATATGGCGGTTAAGTTGGCCAGCGCGCTGGGCGCGGAGGTGACGCTGTTTACGACCTCGCCGGAAAAAGGCGAAGACGCGCGGCGTCTGGGCGCGAGCAGGGTAGTGGTTTCCCGCGATAGCGAGCAGATGGCGGCCTGTGTTGCCAGCCTTGATATCATTCTTGACTGCGTCGCTGCGCCACATGACCTTGATCCGTATCTGGCGACCCTGAAAACCAACGGTCGTCTGGTGCTGGTGGGGATCCCCGATAGCCCGCATCCGTCGCCGGACGTGACGCCGCTGGTGTTCCGCCGTCTGAGCATCACCGGCACCTCAATCGGCAGCATTCAGGAGACTCAGGAGATGCTTGATTTCTGCGGCCAGCACAACATTACCGCCGACGTGGAGATGATTCGCGGCGAGGACGTCGAAGCGGCGTTCAGCCGGATGTTGAAGGGAGAGGTGAAATACCGCTTTGTGATTGATATGGCCGCGACGGCCCTGTAACCACTTATGCGCCCGGTTTCTGCGGGCGCATTTTGTGTCCTCTCCACCACATAATTTCCCGCTTTTTTACCTGTCTGCAGCCGGTAATATTGACGCCATGAAAATTCACGGTGACTTCACTGTGAAAAACAGTAATTTGATATGTGTTTTTGATATAACCATTATTAATGTGTGCTTTTTATGAAATATTGTTCCGTTGGTCCGGCGATGTTAGTATCGGATGAATAGCCATTTAGATGGCTAAATATAACATCGCTAAACTGAGGAACTGCTATGTGGCAAGAAAGAGTCGCGCAACTGGTCACCACCTGTCATTGGATCGGAGCGAAAGGCTGGGCACCGGCCACCGGCGGCAATATGTCGGCGCGTCAGGATGAGACCTGGTGCTGGCTCAGCGAGTCCGGGCGCGATAAAGGCAGCCTGACGTCGGCAGATTTCCTTCAGGTCGAGATCGCCAGCAATAAAGCCCCTTCCGGGCGAAAACCCTCCGCTGAAACGGGCCTGCATACGCTGGTCTACCGTTTGTTCCCGGAAGCTAATTTTGTGTTGCACGTTCATACCGTCAATGCGACCGTACTGTCGCGCATTGAAAAAAGCGCCACCCTGTCGCTACAGGGCTACGAAATGCAGAAAACCCTGACCGGTCAGCACAGTCATCTTGATACCGTACCGGTGGCGATTTTCGATAACGATCAGGATATCGACGCGCTGGCGGCGCGCATTGAAGACTATGCGCAAACCAACCCGTTGCGTTACGGCTTTCTGCTGCGCGGTCATGGTCTGACCTGCTGGGGAAAAGATATCAACGAGGCCCGTCGTCAACTGGAAGGACTGGAATTCCTGTTCGAGTGTGAGCTGATGCGCCGCCGCTATGTGGGTGAATAAGCCGGTATTGTTCTCCACCGGCGGAGTGATTCCGTCGGTGGAATCCCGGCGTTACGCCAGACGCGGGTAGGCGTTAGCGATGTCGTCGCCGGTAAACCGGGCGATCCAGCCTTCCGGGTTATCGAAGATGCGAATGGCGGTGAAGTTAGGCTCTGAACCCATATCAAACCAGTGCGGCGTGTGGGCGGGAACGGAAATTAAATCGTTCTTTTCGCACAGTACCTGGAAAACTTCATCGCCAATATGCAGGCAGAAGAGACCGGCTCCCTCAACGAAGAAACGCACTTCGTCTTCTCCATGGGTATGTTCATTCAGGAATTTTTCCCGTAGCGCCGCTTTCTGCGGGTTATCCGCCCGCAGGCTGATCACGTCCCAGCTTTGATAGCCTTTCTCGGCAACGAGTTTATCAATGGCGTGTTGGTAGGCGTCAATCACCGTTTCCGGGGTTGGCGCCGGGCCTAAATCGCGGTCAGCCTGCCAGCGCTCGAAACGTACGCCTTTGGCGTTGAGCTGCTGCTGGATCTCGGCGGCGTCGCTGCTGTGCCAGCGGTGGTTTTGCGGGTCTGTAACAGAAAAAATAGTTAATGCGCTCATGCTGGGATCTGCTCCGGATGAATGTCGTCAAAATGCTGAACCTGTGGGTGGTGGCTGGCTGGATCGCGGTCGCCCCGTACCAGTTGCAGGGTATGGAAACCAGCCTCTTCTGCGGCATCCAGTTCCTGATGGATATCGGACAGGAACAGAATGGCGCCAGGAGGATGTCCCAGCTGTTCAGCAATATTACGGTAGGACTGCACGTCACGTTTGGCGCCTACCCGGGTATCGAAATAGCCGTTGAATAAATGAGTCATATCACCTTCAGCGCTGTAGCCAAATAACAATTTCTGCGCAGCAACGGAGCCTGATGAATATATATATAAATCAATGCCCTGTGATTTCCACTTTTCCAGTGCCGGGAGAACGTCAGGATAAATGTGTCCGGTGAAGTCGCCATTGACATAGCCTTCGCGCCAGATAATGCCCTGCAGCGCCTTCAGGGCAGTGGATTTGCGATCTTCATCCATAAAAGCAAACAGGGTAGCAATAAGCCGTTCTGTCGTGGCGGCAGGTTCGGCGATCTCTTCGCGCAGGTTATCGAGAATGGTCTTTACCGGCTCGACAAACTGCTGAGCGGTGACGAAAGGGGCCAGGCGTTCGCGGGCGTACGGAAACAGGATGTTGTGGACGAAGCGAATGTCGCTGGTGGTGCCTTCAATATCGGTCACGATAGCGCGGATCATGAGTTCTCCAGAGTGAGCGGTGTGTCGTGCTGACGATGGTGTTGTGATGATAGTTGTTTTTCAATCATTCATTAGTGAAATAACATTATCATTTAGACGTCTAAGCGTCTTGATTGCCAAATATTAACACCGTGTTATAGTGGCTTCAACAACAGCATCACAGACGGTACACAAAGAATGAGCAATAAACCACTGATTCCTGAGAGTAAACTCCCTTCGCTCGGCACGACTATTTTTACCCAAATGAGTGCCCTGGCGCAGCAGCACCAGGCGATTAACCTGTCGCAGGGGTTCCCCGATTTTGACGGTCCACGCTATTTGCAGGAGCGACTGGCTTACCATGTCGCACAGGGCGCGAACCAGTATGCGCCGATGACCGGTGTTGTCGCATTACGTGAAGCGATTGTCGATAAAACCGAAGAGCTATACGGCTATCGTCCCGATGCCAACAGCGATGTAACTGTGACCGCAGGAGCGACAGAAGCGCTGTATGCGGCGATCACCGCGCTGGTGCGTACCGGCGACGAAGTTGTCTGCTTCGACCCTAGTTATGATAGCTATGCCCCGGCGGTTGAACTGTCTGGCGGCGTGCTGAAGCGCATTGCTCTTCAGCCACCCCATTTTCGCGTGGACTGGCAGCAGTTCGCCGCGACGCTTAGCGACAAAACCCGGCTGGTGATCCTCAATACTCCGCATAACCCGTCCGCGACCGTGTGGCGGCGTGAAGATTTCGCCGCCCTGTGGCAGGCAATTGCCGACCGGGAAATTTATGTGATTAGCGATGAAGTCTACGAACATATCTGTTTTGCCGCTGACGGGCATGCCAGCGTGCTGGCTCATCCGCAGCTACGTGAGCGCGCGGTCGCGGTGTCTTCGTTCGGTAAAACTTTTCATATGACCGGCTGGAAGGTGGGTTATTGCGTGGCGCCTGCCGCCATTAGCGCCGAACTGCGTAAAGTCCACCAGTACCTGACTTTTTCGGTGAATACGCCAGCTCAACTGGCGATTGCCGATATGCTGCGTCGCGAACCGGATCACTATCGCCAGTTGCCGGCGTTTTACCGCGAGCGCCGGGATCTGTTTGTTGATGCGCTGCGCGACAGTCGTCTGAACGTTCTGGCCTGTGAAGGGACTTATTTTTTGCTGGCGGATTATAGTGCTATTTCGGATCTGGATGATGTGAGTTTTTGCCGCTGGTTGACTACCGAAATCGGCGTTGCGGCGATCCCGCTGTCGGTGTTCTGCGCTGGACCATTCCCACATAAGTTAATACGTCTGTGCTTCGCGAAGCAGCCAGCCACGCTGCTGGCTGCGGCGGAACGCCTGTGCCGCCTGTAGTGGGTCTGCACATCGCGCCTGAGCGCATTAGCGGTCGTCGGATTTTCTCCGAGGACCGCTGATTTGCTCGGGCGTAATGCTTCCAGGCGTTCAGACTTAATGCGTTGCCGCTTGTCTGTGTTTGCTGGCATTGCGAATGATCTGTGTATCAGTCATATTCTTTTCCCTGCCAGAAGAGAAGTTATTACGTGTTCGATGAATGACATTATGTTTGTTATAAGTAAATATGCTTTGTTTCGCAGTCATTGATAAACGTTGAAAAAATAGGTTCATTAAGCTTAATTCGGTTGTAGATCATATAAATAGTGAGGTCAGGGATACTGAACGTGCTCTTGATGATGTTAAATTTATTCTTAAAGTTTATTTGTTGTAAAATACAGGTTGGTACAAAACCAATGAGTTCGGTTTGTTGAATAACATTAAGGATGGCGATGTATGAATCGCTGCTAAAAGATACTGTTATATCAGAATGTATCCCCGTCGCCAGACGCTGAAAAAATTTACTTTCATTACCATTTGCCAGGTGATGCGTGAAGCCTTCCCGACATATGGCTGTTGTTGTGGTTAATGATGCCAGTCGGGGATGATTTTTGCTACACACGAGAGCCGTTTCCAGCGTCTGAATGGGCTTGCATACTATTGCGCGAGAAGAGACTGGCACGGGGCTAAATATCAGGTCGGCTTTTCGATGGGCTAACAGATTTTCCACGGATTCTTCGGATGTCAACAGATCGTGATGCTCCAGACACAGTTTTGATTCACGTAATAACATCTGAATCAGATTTGTTATTTTTTGCGTAATAAAAAGTTGCGGTGTATAAACAACCAGCCGTTTTTTTAACTGCAGCTGATGGGTGATATTGATGGTGTGTTCAATCTGGTTAAGATTTTTTTCCAGATGATGGTGCAGATTAATACCGACCGCTGTAGGAATAATGCCTTTGCCAGAGCGAACAAACAGCGGATCGTTGAGCTGAGTGCGTAAGCGCTGAAGCGACTGGCTGACTGCCGATGGCGTAATAAATAGCATTTCAGCTGCTTTACTGATACTTAAATGCTGATAAATGCATTCAAAAATCACCAGAAGATTAAGATCGAATTTTTTAAGTGCGTAGAGATTAGCCATTGTCAACATCCTGTTAAGCTGGCGAAAATAAAAGAGAAATATAATATCGCAGATTGCTGATAAAGTGCGTTCTTTTGGAATTGCCTGTTGGCGTTTCGCTTGCGCGGAATACCTGATTTGATGATATGGCTGATTTTTCCGGTCGGGTAAGACGTGAGCCGCTACACCACAAGAAAACGATACACTGTCTGATTCCGGATTGCCATTCATCTTAGACAGTTATATATCATAATCATGTATGACATGCATGGCCGGGGCAGGAAATTAAGTGGAATTCAAGGGCTGAAACAGGAACCTGTCCGGTGAAGAACCTTGAGTGAACAAACGGTAACATCCGGCAGATGACGCGAGGGTAGCCATTTTTACTTTTCACCCATCATTATTTGCAGCTTTTGTTTATCAGGTAGTCCGATAGCTTGCTGAAGCGCATTTTCATTATTCATGTAGTAAATAGCGGGAGTGACGTCAGCGCCGAGTTCATCCATTAATTGCTGATTGGATTTAAGTATTTTCATCTGTTCTGGCTGGATGGCGGTCGGGACGGATATTTGTGTTTTTCCGTTGGCGAGTTCGTAGTCATTCCAGTTTTTTGCCGGATCCTGACTGGCGAGTATGGCCGCGGCCATTGTCAGGCTTTCTGGTTTGATCACGCCGACCAATAAGGTACGTAACTGAACCTTGCCTGATTCTACCCACGGGCGCGCCTGTTGCCAGAACTGTTTGCAGTAGGGGCAAAAGGGATCGGCAAAGACATACAGGACGATGGGCGCCTCTTTTTTACCATCAAGTAGCCAGTCTGCTGCGCCCAGTTTTTTCCACATTTGCTGGCCTGCTGGCGTGTACAGCTCTTTTTGAAATAACTGTTCGCTAAGATTGTTTCCCTTCTCATCATACATATAGCCAGAAATCGCATGCTTGCCGTCGGGCGTCAGGTAGATAGCGACACCCATGTCCTGATATTTGCCTAACCAGCCTTTCATTCCGCCCGGCGCTTCGAAAGGTTTGATGATGGTTATGCCCTGCTGTTCTATGGCTTTTACCGGCGCGGGAAGATCCTCGGCATAGCCGAAAAACGGTATAAAACTCAGCAAAATCAGACGTTTTAGCATTGCTATTCCTTATATGGATTGATGAAAAAGTCAGTATAGCGGTGAAACCTATTACAATCATAGGCAAGACCTGCGACGGAGTGGATTGTCCTTTGATTCTGTGGGTGATGTAATCCTTAAGCTGTTACATTAAGGTGTAGAGCGCAACACGTAGCCAGTTAGCTGGCGCTGAACCTACCCGCGGGTGTTTCAGGTAACGGGGCCACCTGAAAGGGTGGCCTTTTTACGTTTCAGCGACTTATAACGCGAAAATGCGCGGAAGGCCGCTGCGGCGTTAACGGGTTCACAAGGTTGTCTTGTTCCGGTTGTTAGATAACGCTTATTGATTTGATAATGCAAACGCATTGGTCGGGTCAGTAAAAATTCGTTAACGTAGACCTCAACGAAAACACGGAGGAAGTATAGATGTCCTTAATTAATACCAAAATCAAACCTTTTAAAAACCAGGCGTTCAAAAACGGTGAATTTATTGAAGTTACCGAGAAAGATACTGAAGGCCGCTGGAGCGTCTTCTTCTTCTACCCGGCTGACTTCACCTTCGTTTGCCCGACTGAACTGGGTGATGTGGCAGACCATTACGAAGAGCTGCAGAAGCTGGGCGTAGACGTTTACTCCGTCTCTACCGATACTCACTTTACCCACAAAGCATGGCACAGCAGCTCCGAAACCATCGCTAAAATCAAATATGCGATGATCGGCGACCCGACTGGCGCCCTGACCCGTAACTTTGACAATATGCGTGAAGGTGAAGGCCTGGCTGACCGCGCAACTTTCGTTGTCGACCCGCAGGGTATTATCCAGGCAATCGAAGTTACCGCTGAAGGTATCGGCCGTGATGCCTCTGACCTGCTGCGTAAAATCAAAGCCGCGCAGTATGTCGCTTCTCACCCAGGCGAAGTATGCCCGGCAAAATGGAAAGAAGGTGACGCAACTCTGGCGCCGTCTCTGGACCTGGTCGGCAAAATCTAAAATTCGCGACGCTGTTCGCGCGACAGGTGTGTTGGCGACGCTTACTCACCCCGGTTGCTTACGGATGTAAGCTTCCGGGGATTCATAAGATTTCGCCTTCCTGTAACGAGAAATACCGGCGAATTAATCCTCAAGGCGGGTGCACCGCACCCGTTTTATTCCAGCATCATGATGCAAGCGCATCCAGGCAGCCTGAACGAGGCCGCTTGCATGATGAGGTTTTAAGCCCAGGAGATTAAAAATGCTCGACACTACGATGAAAACTCAGCTCAAGGCTTATCTTGAGAAACTGACCAAACCCGTTGAGCTGATTGCCACGCTGGATGACAGCGCTAAATCGGCAGAAATCAGGGAACTGCTGGCTGAAATTGCTGAACTGTCAGATAAGGTCACGTTCAAAGAAGAGAATAGCCTGCCAGTACGCAAGCCTTCGTTTCTGATTACCAATCCTGGTTCACAACAGGGGCCACGCTTTGCCGGTTCTCCGCTGGGCCATGAATTCACCTCTTTAGTTCTGGCACTGTTGTGGACCGGTGGTCATCCATCAAAAGAAGCACAGACGCTGCTGGAACAGATCCGCGAAATTGATGGCGATTTCACGTTTGAAACCTATTATTCGCTCTCCTGCCATAATTGTCCGGATGTTGTTCAGGCGCTGAACCTGATGGCGATCCTTAATCCGCGTATTAAGCATACGGCGATTGACGGCGGGACTTTCCAGAATGAAATCACCGACCGTAACATCATGGGCGTACCGGCGGTATTTTTGAACGGTCAGGAATTTGGTCAGGGTCGTATGACGCTGTCTGAGATTGTCGCCAAAGTGGATACCGGTGCGGAAAAACGTGCGGCGGAAGAGCTGAATAAACGTGACGCTTACGATGTGCTGATTGTCGGTTCTGGCCCTTCTGGCGCCGCTGCGGCAGTTTACTCCGCGCGTAAAGGTATTCGTACCGGCCTGATGGGGGAGCGCTTTGGCGGCCAGGTGCTGGATACGGTCGATATTGAAAACTATATCTCAGTACCGAAAACCGAAGGTCAGAAGCTGGCCGGGGCGTTGAAAGCCCACGTCAGTGAATATGATGTGGATGTGATTGACGCCCAGAGCGCGTCAAAACTGATCCCGGCATCGGTGGAAGGCGGCCTGCATCACATTGAAACGGCTTCCGGGGCGGTACTGAAAGCGCGTAGCGTGATCATTGCGACTGGCGCAAAATGGCGCAACATGAACGTGCCGGGCGAAGATCAGTATCGCACAAAAGGCGTAACCTACTGCCCGCATTGTGACGGCCCGCTGTTTAAAGGCAAGCGTGTGGCGGTTATCGGCGGCGGTAACTCCGGCGTGGAAGCGGCGATCGATCTTGCCGGCGTGGTTGAACACGTTACTTTGCTTGAGTTTGCCCCGGAACTGAAGGCCGACCAGGTACTGCAGGATAAAGTGCGTAGCCTGAAGAACGTCGACATCATTGTTAACGCGCAAACCACGGAAGTGGTCGGCGATGGCAGTAAAGTCACAGGACTGCAGTACCGCGATCGTGTGAGCGGCGATGAACACCATGTCGCTCTGGCTGGGATCTTTGTTCAGATAGGGCTGCTGCCAAACACTAACTGGCTGGAAGGCACGATTGAGCGTAATCGTATGGGTGAAATCATCGTCGACGCCAAGTGTGAAACCAGCGTGAGGGGGGTGTTCGCGGCGGGAGACTGTACTACCGTACCGTACAAACAGATTATTATCGCCACGGGCGAAGGTGCAAAAGCCTCCCTGAGCGCGTTCGATTATCTGATTCGCACGAAAACGGCATAATTCAGAAGCAAGTCAGAGCTCATCTGCGTCATAAAGAGGCTACCCGCGAGTAGCCTCTTTTTACTCAGGAGATTATCTCACCACCATGACTGGAATATGAGCATGACGGATCACGCTGGAGGCATTGGAACCGAGCAGGTGAGTGCTGATTGACGGATTGCGTGAGCCAATTACCACAACATCTGCTTCAATTTCGTTTGCCAGTTCATTCACCATATCGCGTACGTTGCCAAAACGAACATGTATTTTGATACGCGAGGGATCAATACTGAAATGCCCGACCATTGTCTGAAGACGGCTCTCCGCTTCATGCTGTAAATGCTCTTCAAAACGGCGCAGATCAGCGGTGAAACGGCTCATTGTGAAGCTTGAGGAACCGGGGAGTACGTGAAGAAGATGGATAATTCCGTCCTGCTGGGCTAAAAATTCCGCATGGCGGACCGCTTTATCGCTTAGCTCCATCTCAAAAACATCAACGGGCATAATGATTGTTTTATACATATGCATTCCTCCTTGTACATCTGCTTCGATAGACTTCATTTTTGTCACGGCTTCTTCGCTGGCCACGAATTGACTGGCTCCATTCCTGAGCCTTACTGTTACGGAGCGTCAGGCGGCGTTTACCTCTGTTGCTGACCCGGTAGTCGTATGGCCTGCGTAAACGCGGAACCCCTCTCCGTTGCCGCATCAATGTATTCCGAATGATTTATATATATCAGCATATTATAAGAAAATATTGTGCCATTCAGGTCGCAAAACTGTCAGAACGGGTTAAGGATGAGCTAAAACGTTGTCAAAAGAAGCAGATAGCCTGATACAGGCAGAAAGAGGATGTGAATACATCCTCTGATAAAGCGTAAAACGCCTCAGGCTGCAGAGTGATTAACGATGGAGATCGCCCGCGGCTTCCGGTTGGTATAGCAGCTCAAGGACTTCAAGGTGCGTTGAGGTGCCGCCCGGTAATTCCCAGTGAATGACGCTCCCGACTTTGAGACCCAGCAGGGCTGCGCCGACCGGCGCCATGACCGAAAGTTGAGTGCTGCTGTCCGTGACCTGAGCCGGGAAAACCAGTGTCCGAATACGTTCTTCACCGGTTGTTAAATCACGAAATCGCACCCGGCTGTTCATACTGACAACATCATGCGGCATGGCTTCCGGAGACAGCATTTGCGCGCGGTCGAGCTCGTCGTTCAGCGTATCCGCCACCGGTGAATTGGCGAAAGCAGGTTGTTCAAGCAACCTGTCGATGCGTTCTGCATCAAGTTCATTAATGATGATTGCGGGTCTGGTCATCGCATACTCCGTGTTATCCAGGAACCTGTCCGTAAAAGAAAACCCTCGCCGGAAAGGGCAAGGGTTAATCTTCTGCCATCATACTGAGACTTGTTAGCCGTTTGAAGTGATTAAACGCACATTCATCGATGATGACGCGTCAAATGACACCTCATTTGCTGCCTTTACGGGAATAACGCAGTGGAGATATCGTTAGCTCCCCGCTTTATCCAGTACAAATTGCTTACCGCAGTTGCCTGGATGTGGTTGAGGTAAGAATGAATCAACCGCCAGCGGGGTATTGATTGACGCGGCCTTGATGGAAATTTGCATCTCGGTCAGATAGGCGGGGTTACCATGGCAGGTTAATTTGAATGCCTTCACATTCTGTTTACCATAGGCCTGCGCCACCGCCGCATCAAAATCATCACGGCTAACGGTTTGCCCATAGTGCTTTGCGAGGAACGTCCCCACAGGGCTGTGTTTGACCTCGCCATTCAGGCGAACCATGGCAGCGAAATAGTCGTCGGGGTTAAAACCAAAGCAAACGCCGTGCTTGGCATATTCATAGCGTTCGAGACAGGAACTTCCCCCGGCGCCTGGCATCACATCGTTGAGCTTATTCGCCATTTCCAGCGACAGCCCGGTTTCTGCGGCCTGGCATTTTCTCCCGGCCTGCGCTTCAGGCATGTTGGGAATGGGGCGTGTCGCGCAACCAAAGCGCATCCATCGGCGTTGATCCACGCCGCGGGCGGCGATAGATTTAGGCAGCCCTGGCCACAGGCCGTGTACGGTCAAAAAATCCGCTTTATTGTCGCGCTCTTGTTGTAAACGACACTCTTCCGGTTCGTTACGTTTTCTGTCATGCATGCTTTGGCAGAATCCTGTTTGCCAGGAGAGCGCGAGCACGTAGCGGTCGAAATCGCCATATTGTGTTGCGACCAGCGGTTCCGCGCTGACCTGGCTTGCGCTCAGCAAGAGCGCAATGGCGATGAAATCCTTCCTGAACATTTTTATTCCTGATGACAAATGATCTTTAATAATATTGCGTAATTAAAGCATAAAAAGGCGCCTGCAGGCACCTTTTCACGGGGGGAACGGCGTTAGTGGATTACGCTAACCGGGACCAGCACTTCAGTGGCAATGATAACGACTAACAGACCGACTAACACAGGAACGGAAGTCCGTTTAACGACCTCGAACGGTGAGATTTTTGCCATCCCTGCGACAGCGACCACAACGCCCGAAACCGGAGAAATGGTGCGACCAAGGTTAGAGGCCTGTAACATCGGGATAGAGAGGTACGCGGGGTTGATGCCGGAAGAGTGCGCCAGCTTCGGGATCATCTCCACAAAGGCGTAGAATGGCGCATTACCGGAACCGGTGGTCATCGCCGCCAGCATCGTCAGAATAACCAGTACCAGCATCAGAATAATACTGGCGGAGCCGAACGAGGTGGCGATAGAGATCAGGCTGCTGATAAAGCCAATTGTGCTCAGTCCTTGCGCAAAGACGCCAGCGGCGACCAACAGCATGACGACGCCGGCAAATGCGTCAGCCATGCCGCGATATGCCGTCTCCAGCCCGGTGAACACATTTTGGGTATTGAAACCGCGACAGAATTCCAGTATTGCCGTAATCAGCATGCAGAGAACGAGAATCGCGATAATATGCAGTTCCGGCCCCCATTTGCCGTCAAAAATGAGTACGCCAATGATTGGCGTAAACGGCAGGATGGCATAAAAAGCAGGGGCGGTAGTGATGATTTCGTTCACATCGAGCATCTCGTGGGCGACATTTTCTTTTTTGTCCAGATAGCGTTGCCAGAAAAAGTGGGCGACGGCCATGCTGATAATAGCCACGATGGAGATAGGTAACGTGGTTTTAAAGGCAAAGTCAATCAGCGGCATTTCGGCTGCTTCGGCGGCCAGCACCACATCACCAGAGGTAGGGGAAAGAATGATCGCCGCGGGAGAGGCGCAAATCGCCGCGGCTGCGCCACGGCTGATACCCACGTTAACCATTATCGGGAACAGGGTTGCCATGAGCAGTACCCCGAGACCGGTTGCAGAAGAAACCGCCAGCGACATCAGGCAGGCAACGAAATAAGCAGCGATCATCAGCAGGTACGGGGAATTAATGTAGCGTAACGGTTTTGAGGCCAGTTTCACCACCATATCGTTGGCGCCGATATGGGTCATGTAAGTTGCGAAACCGCACAGCATCATAATCATCATGCCGAGGTCGCCGCCGCGGCTCATCAGCAGAATTTTCACGTATTCGACGATATCCGTCGCGGAGTAACCCGTACTCTTTGCACTGTCCGGAAGGATCTTATGCCCCATTAGCGCGCTGGCGATAAGCAATACTAAACCGCCGAGGAACAGTACCCCGGTGGCGGAATAGCCTTTAATGATATAGCGAGCGACGCCCACAATGACCACTATACCAATCAGGATCTCAACTAACGTAAGCATTCTTTTTACTCCTGACCAAAATAATCTGCTAATGAATGCAGATGAGGAAAAATTTAGTGAGCGAATGTGCCTAAAAAATGGACGAAGATTTCTGATTTAAATCAATGAATAGATTGATAATATCGATAAGAGATGCGGAAGAGATAGGCAGCAAAAATGCGCCAGGTGGCGACTTTCAGAGTTTTGTACCGGAGAAATCAAGAGCTTGCCGTGCTTCGTTAAGGTAATATTAAGATTATCTTTGCTATCTTGTTTCGCTTTAATCATGGTACTGGTAATAGAGAAGTGTTAATGCTACGTCGATTTACATGTTTTTTTCTTGGATGTCTCAGCCTGTTAGTGGCATCCACTTCTGCTAACGCATCGTTTAGTTCCACGCTTCGTGATGGTTATAACACGCTAAGTGATAATGTCGCTCAGACATGGAATGCGCCTGAGCACTACGATCTGTACATTCCGGCGATAACCTGGCATGCCCGCTTCGCCTATGACAAAGAAAAAACAGATAAGTATAACGAGCGCCCGTGGGGGGCTGGTTTCGGCGTTTCCCGCTGGGACGCGCAGGGGAACTGGCACGGTATTTATCTGATGGCCTTTAAAGACTCTTTTAACAAGTGGGAACCTATTGGCGGTTATGGCTGGGAGAAAACCTGGCGTCCTTTGGCTGACGATAATTTCCATCTTGGCCTGGGGTATACTCTTGGCGTGACCGCGCGTGATAACTGGAACTATATCCCGATTCCGGTAGTGCTGCCTCTGGCTTCTATTGGCTACGGTCCCGCAACGTTCCAGATGACCTATATACCAGGTACGTATAACAACGGTAACGTTTACTTTGCCTGGGCGCGTATCCAGTTTTAATTCGCGATGGTATAGCAATAAAAGAGATAAGCAGTCTGTCCTGTGGAAAAACAACAACTAAACGGACTCTGTAGAAAAATATAGAGACTTTTATCACTTTTTAGAAAAGTTGCGCTGGACAAAAGGTACCACAATTGGTGTACTGGTAAGCGACACAGTATTAGTGTCCATTTTTTCATATAAAGGTAATTTTGATGTCTAAGATTAAAGGTAACGTTAAGTGGTTTAATGAATCCAAAGGATTCGGTTTCATTACTCCGGAAGATGGCAGCAAAGATGTATTCGTACACTTCTCTGCAATCCAGTCCAACGGTTTCAAAACTCTGGCTGAAGGACAGCGTGTAGAGTTCGAAATCACTAACGGTGCCAAAGGCCCTTCTGCTGCAAACGTAATGCCTATCTAAGCCACGCGTCAGCAGAATATAAAAACCCGCGCTTAGCGGGTTTTTTTGTTTCAGAACGGATGACAAATCGGTATCAGCGATTATGTCCGTATTTCTGCCATATGACGGCTATGCCTGCCTTTCTTGTCGTGGAAAACCAAAATATCAGTATGCTCTGCATTTTACCTTATCCTGCGTAAGTGAAGCGCAGCCGGAAAGGCTCGGAAGAACCCACGGTGTCAGCAACCTTAACAACCGGTTTTTAGCGACTGGCGGCATGAGAAAACAGCCAGAACGCGGCGGCCGTCATGGCGAATGAGCCCAGTAAGTTGACGAGAACGTTCAGCAATGCCCAGCTAAAACGCCCCTGTTGTAGCAGAAAGACAACTTCAGAGGAAAATGTGGAGAAGGTCGTCAGTCCGCCGCAAAAGCCGGTGGTGATGAGCAGTTTCCACATCGGGTCAATCGCCGTCAGGCGGTTAAACCAGGCCAGTCCGGCACCGATGATAAAAGCGCCTAGCAGGTTAGCGGTGAGCGTGCCAAGGGGAATAGCATGGTGCATGGGGTTAAGCTTCATACTCAACAACCAGCGCAGAACGCTGCCAGTGCCGCCGCCAATAAATACAGCCAAAAGAAGTTGCAACACGATCGTTCTCTGTTTATTGATTAATACTGATTTTCAAGTGTAGCGCGTGAAATACCATATTGGCTATGGATTACTGGATGGGAGAGATAAGATGCTTGTTGCTGCCGGACAATTTGCCGTTACGCCGGACTGGATGGTCAATGCGCGGACCTGCGTCGGCATGATGCGTCAGGCTGCCGGACGAGGGGCTGCGCTGCTGGTTCTCCCGGAAGCGTTACTGGCGCGGGATGATAATGATGCGGATTTATCGGTTAAATCGGCCCAGCCTCTGGATGGCGGCTTTTTACAGTTGCTGCTGACGGAGAGCGAAAATAACGCGTTGACCACGTTGTTGACCCTCCATGTGCCCTCTGGCGAGGGCCGGGCAACGAATACGCTGGTGGCTTTACGACAAGGGAAGATTATTGCGCAATATCAAAAGCTACATTTGTATGATGCGTTCAATATTCAGGAGTCCCGGCTGGTTGATGCCGGAAGACAGATCCCGCCGCTCATTGAGGTCGATGGTATGCGCGTCGGGCTGATGACCTGTTACGATTTACGCTTTCCTGAACTGGCGTTGTCGCTGGCGCTCAGCGGGGCTGAAATACTGGCGCTCCCTGTTGCATGGGTAAGAGGGGCAATGAAGGAACAGCATTGGGCAACGTTGTTATCAGCGCGCGCACTGGATACAACCTGTTATATTATTGCTGCAGGAGAGTGCGGAACGCGTAATATTGGTCAGAGCCGTATTGTTGATCCCATGGGAACGACTCTTGCCGGAGCTGCCGTGCAGCCGCAGTTGATTTTTGCCGAGCTTTCGGTTGATTATCTTCAGCAGGTACGAAAAAGCTTGCCGGTGTTACAGAACCGTCGTTTTGCGCCACCGCAACTATTATGATGTTTTTTTAAACAAAGCTTGATTCACCTTGTTACAGATTGCTATTGTGTCCGCGCGTCAAATAGCCGTTAATTGTATCCGTGTATGATGGCGTATTCGCAGCTTGTATTATAGAAGAAGGTTAGCTATGGGTGAGATTAGTATTACCAAACTGCTGGTAGTCGCAGCACTGATTATCTTAGTGTTTGGTACCAAAAAATTACGCACGCTGGGTGGAGACCTGGGCTCGGCTATCAAGGGCTTTAAAAAAGCCATGAACGATGACGATGATAGTGTGAAGAAGACCAGCGCAGATGAAGAAGCACCTGCACAGAAGCTTTCTCATAAAGAGTAATTAATGGTGCGTTCCCCGTTACGGGGGGCGCATTGTCGGGCGGTACAACCGGTCGACAAAGAGGCCGCTACGTTGAACGTTGCGGCCTCTTTTTGTCATTAATGTGCGCGATACCAGAAAAGATGCAACCAACTGTTACCGCGCAGGGCAGAATTATTTCACTTCCATGCCTTTGGCCTGCAGGTCAGCGTGATAAGAGGAGCGGACAAAGGGCCCGCAAGCTGCATGGGTAAAGCCCATCGCCATCGCTTCGGCTTTCATCTCTTCGAACTCATCCGGGCTGACGTAGCGTTTTACCGGCAGGTGGTGACGGCTTGGCTGCAAGTACTGGCCTAGCGTCAACATGGTGACGCCGTGACGGCGAAGATCGCGCATGACTTCAATGATTTCGGCATTTGTTTCGCCTAAACCGACCATCAAACCTGATTTCGTTGGGATCTCGGGATGCGCTTCTTTAAAACGTTCCAGCAGCTTGAGCGACCAGTTGTAGTCAGCTCCCGGACGCACCTGACGATACAGACGCGGTACGTTTTCCAGGTTATGGTTAAAGACATCCGGCGGCGTCGCCTGAAGAATTTCCAGCGCCCGATCCATACGACCACGGAAATCTGGCACCAGCGTTTCAATTTTAATGGCCGGGCTCTTCTCACGAATCGCTTTGATGCAGTCAGCGAAATGTTGCGCGCCGCCATCACGCAGGTCGTCGCGATCGACGGAGGTTACGACGACATAGCGCAACGCCATATCGGCAATGGTTTGCGCCAGTTTTTGCGGCTCGCTGGCATCGGGTGTGACCGGACGACCGTGCGCCACATCGCAAAACGGGCAACGACGGGTACAGATAGCGCCCAGGATCATAAAGGTTGCCGTTCCGTGGTTAAAGCATTCCGCGAGGTTAGGGCAAGAGGCTTCTTCGCACACGGAGTGCAGGCCATTCTTACGCATCGCTGCCTTGATCCCCTGAATACGGGATGAGTCAGCCGGAAGTTTGATTTTCATCCATTCCGGTTTTCTGAGCAGAGCTTCCCGCTCAGTTACCACGTTTTTCACCGGGATAAGGGCCATTTTATCGGCATCGCGGTATTTAACACCGCGTTCCATCACAATGGGTTTACTCATAGCGTGCGTGTTCCAGTTGCGAGTGACGAAGACGTGCGCGTTAATTCAAGTAAATGTTGTATTTATCAACTATTTTTGAATTAAGCGCAGGCAGTATATCATTGATACGGGGCATAAATCAGCCTGCTTGCCGGGCAAATTGTAAAATAGTTGTTGTTTTATGCTTTTTTGCGCCTGATTTATCTCCCGTGAACAAAACCGTTCAGGATCTACCGTGCAGACAACAATGCGGCCGTTTACTGATGGCGAGCAAGATACGACGCCCCGCAGCAACGGGACGCGATCGCTAGCGAGCAGAAATATACTCAGAAGGCGGATTATTCAGCAATGCCAGCAGATTGGCCACCAGCCGCGGGGCAACGTTGTCCGGGCGGACATCCGGCAGCCACTTACGCATTTGCGTCATTTCCATACCGGCATAACCGCATGGATTAATTCTCAGAAAGGGTGACAGATCCATATCAATATTCAGCGCCAGACCGTGGAATGAACAGCCTTTGCGGATACGCAGACCCAGAGAACAGATTTTTTGATCGCCGACGTAAACACCGGGCGCATCGGCGCGCGGGTGTGATTCAATAGCGTATTCCGCCAGCGTATTCACCACGGTTTGTTCCAGAAGCGTAACCAACTCACGTACGCCGAGTTTACGGCGTTTAAGGTTCAGCAGAACGTACATCACCTGTTGTCCGGGGCCGTGATAGGTCACCTGACCGCCGCGATCGCTTTGAATGACCGGAATATCGCCGGGAACAAGGACATGTTCAGCTTTTCCCGCCTGACCCTGAGTAAACACCGGGTGATGCTCTACCAGCCAGATTTCATCCAATGTCGCGCTATCGCGGGTGTCGGTAAACTCATGCATTGCCTGCGAGACAGGTTCGTAAGGCTGCAGGCCAAGCTGGCGGATGAGAATTTTATTGTGCTGCAAAACAACATCTCCGCGGAGAAAATGACTTGAGTAGGGGGAGTATATCACAGCGAAATAAAGAGATTGACCCGGCACGGAGGCCGGGTCGGGGAAAAGATTTACAGCACCATTCGTACGATGTCGATATTACCCAGTTCTTCGTACAGGGTTTCTACCTGTTCAATATGCGTGGCGTTAATAGTAATCGACACTGAGTGGTAGTTGCCTTTACTGCTGGGTTTTACCGTCGGAGAGTAATCACCTGGTGCATGGCGCTGTACCACTTCAACCACCTGGTCAACCAGCTCCGGCAACGCCTGCCCCATGACTTTGTAAGTAAAAGGCGTAGGGAATTCAAGCAGTTCGTTAAGTTTGGTTTTCATGTCAGCTCCGGTGTTACGACAAAAAATAATAACTCCCACGATGTCATGTGGGAGTTATCAGGATTCTTAGTATATGGCGACGAAAATCACACTTTCAAGTGTTCGATTTTTAACCAAACCAGTGGTGGAACATTAATTTAATGTAATCAATGATTTTACTGAAGAAATTCCCTTCCGGAATTTCCTGCAGTACCACCAGCGGACGCTGATCGATAGTTTTGCCATCTAACTGGAAATTAATGGTGCCGACCACCTGATTTTTCTGTAGTGGGGCGTGTAGTTCGGCATTATTCAGGACGTAGCTCGCTTTCAGGTCCTTCATTCGACCACGCGGGATTGTCAGGTAAACATCTTTATCCACGCCGAGAGAGGCACGATCGCTATCGCCAAACCAGGCGGGTTCGGAGGCGAATTCTTTACCGGCCTTAAGTGGATTAACGGTTTCGAAGAAGCGGAAACCCCAGGTCAGCAGTTTTTTGCTTTCGGATTCGCGCCCCTTGTAGGTACGCCCACCCATGACCGCAGAGATCAGGCGCATCTGGCCTTCGGTTGCGGAAGCAACGAGGTTATAGCCCGCTCTGTCCGTATGACCGGTCTTGATACCGTCAACATTGAGGCTGTTATCCCACAGCAGGCCGTTACGGTTGAGCTGGCGAATGCCATTGAAAGTAAACTCTTTTTCTTTGTAGATGGCGTATTCGTTTGGCACATCACGGATCAAGGCCTGGCCGATAAGCGCCATATCGCGTGCCGAGCTGTACTGGCCATCCGCATCAAGGCCATGAACGGTCTGGAAGTGGGTATTTTTCAGGCCCAGAGCGTTAACGTAGTTGTTCATCAGGTTAACGAAGGCATCCTGGCTACCGGCGACATAATCGGCCATTGCGACACAGGCGTCGTTGCCTGACTGCAGGTTGATACCGCGAATCAACTGGGAAACCGGTACCTGCATGCCAGGCTTAAGAAACATCAGCGAGGAACCTTTAAAGACCGGGTTTCCGGTCGCCCACGCATCGTTTCCGATGGTGACCAGATCGGACTCTTTAAACTTACCCGCCTTCATGGCCTGACCAATAACGTAGCTGGTCATCATTTTGGTCAGACTTGCGGGATCGCGACGGGCATCGGCGTTGTTTTCCGCCAGTACCTTGCCTGAGTTGTAATCGATAAGGATCCAGGATGCGGCATCAATCTGCGGGGCGCCTGGGATCATGGTTTTAATATTCAGATCATCGGCGCGGGCGACTGAGGACAGCGCTGCCACGGAGAGCGCGGTAACAAGTAAACGAGCGGTAAAAGAGGTCTTCATGGTTTGTACAACGGTATCCGTGATGAAGTTAAAAAAGTGCCTTACTATAGCAAATGCATTGCGGGGCAACACCCGACATTACGCATGACTTTGTTAATGACTTTTTCATGCGCAATGAAGAGGATAGCTATCGCCGGCGCATTTAGTTGGCGCGAGTAATAAATGATTGCAGTTGCGCCTCGCTTTGCAGGCGCTGTTGAATGGCGCTGGCCTGTGCTTTGCTGCTGAATGGGCCTAGCTGAATACGCCATATCGCGCCGTTTTGCGTAACGCGTCCTGGAACGGAGAACTGCTGACTCAAGCGCTGCTGATATTGCAGCGCCCGGGTCTGATCGCTGACGGCGCCAACCTGTACGACGACATCGCCGCTGGTGCTTGTCGCTGTCGGCGTCACTGCGGCGGTGGCCGCCGCTGCAGGCGCTACGCTGCCTTGTACTGAACCCGGTGCGGTAATCGGCGCAGTTTGTATGGCCGGTTCACTGCTTTCCAGCACGCCACTATTTAGCGGCGTTGGCGCGCCAAGAAATCCGCCGCTGTTGACGGGGGCGCCAGTCGTGTCGACTGGCTTCAGCGTCGCATTGCTGATGGCGTGAACATCCGTTTGCGCAGGCGGGTTACTCACCGCGCTGCCGTCGCCATCAAGATTAGGACGGGCGGGCAGGGCGTAAGTCTGTTTGGCGACGGTGGTACAAGCCGTACCCGGACCGGAAAGCGTGCCGTCTGGCGCGACGACGATCGGGTCGATACGCACTTTGGTGTTATTCGAGGTATTCAGCCGATCGGCGGCTGCACGTGAAAGCGAAATGACGCGATCGGTACCGTAAGGCCCGCGATCGTTGATACGAACCACAAGCATCCGCCCGTTCGCCAGGTTGGTGATCCGCGCGTAGCTTGGGATCGGCAGCGTGGGATGGGCGGCAGTGAGCTGGGTAGGATCAAAAACCTCGCCGGATGAGGTCAGATTGCTGTTGGGCTCGGCGTCATAGATCGCTGCGAAACCGGCCTGGGTAAAGTTAGACGGATCCCGGACGATGGTATAGCGTTTACCATCGCGTTCATAATCCTGATTCGCCGTTGCATTGGGCGTTTCATACTGCGGCTCGACACCGCCGATTTCCACCGTTGGGCCATTGCAAACGGCCGGCTGCGGAGTGCTGACCGTTTTCTGTTGAACGTCTTCACCCGAACATGCCGCCAGCAGCCCTGCTGCTATGCAGATCCCCAGCCATTGCTTACGCATCGCGAACCCCTTAAACGCTTTTCGACAACATTTTTCTGTGAGTATGGATCGACATGACGATACCAAACCCGGCCATCAATACGATTAGGGCAGAGCCCCCGTAGCTCACCAGCGGCAAAGGTACCCCCACCACGGGTAAAATACCACTCACCATACCAATATTTACGAAGACATAAACGAATAAAATCAACATTAAACCACCGGCCATGACCCGGCCAAAGGTGGTTTGCGCCTGGGCGGCAATCCATAAACCGCGCATAATAAGCAAAATATACAATGCCAGCAGAACCAGCACGCCGATCAACCCCAGTTCTTCCGCCAGGACGGCAAAGATAAAATCCGTATGACGTTCTGGCAAGAACTCCAGCTGCGACTGAGTGCCATGTAACCAGCCTTTACCGCGCAGTCCACCGGAACCAATAGCGATTTTCGACTGAATAATGTGGTAGCCGGCGCCGAGTGGATCGGTTTCCGGATCGAGTAACATCATCACCCGCTGTCGCTGATAATCATGCATCAGGAAGAACCACAGGATCGGAATAAAGGCAGCCACCAGCACGACGGCAATTCCGATCAGACGCCAGCTCAGACCGGCCAGGAACAGCACGAAGAGGCCGGACAGCGCAATCAGAATGGAGGTCCCGAGATCGGGCTGGGCAGCCACCAGCAGCGTCGGCAGGAAAATCAGCACCAGTGCGATGGCGGTATTCTTTAACGACGGCGGACAAATATCGCGGTTAATAAAGCGTGCAACCATCAGGGGGACGGCAATTTTAGCGATTTCCGAGGGCTGGAAACGGACAATCCCCAGATCGAGCCATCGTTGCGCCCCTTTGGAGATAGCGCCGAAGGCATCAACCGCCACCAGAAGGATAATGCATAAAATATAAAGGTAGGGTGCCCAACCTTCATAGACTCGCGGCGGAATTTGCGCCATGACGATCAGGATAACGATACCCATGGCAATCTGGCCGATTTTACGCTCCATCATACCGATATCCTGACCGCTGGCGCTCCAGATGACCAGTGCGCTGTAGGTCAGCAGCGCCAGCAGAATAAGCAGCATAGTGGGATCGATATGAATTTTATCCCAGAGCGATTTTTTGTTCGGACTATCGGTCATTATTGATCCTCTCCAGCCGTCACTGCCGGATTTTCATTCGGCAGATTGGTGTTGTTATCGCCGAGCATAATATGATCGAGAATCTGGCGCATTATGGTCCCCACTGCCGGGCCCGCGCCGCCGTTCTCAAGAATAATGGCAACGGCAACCTGGGGATTGTTATAAGGCGCGAACGCGGTCATCAGTTTATGGTCGCGCAGGCGTTCGGCGATTCTGTGCGCGTTATAGGTTTCATTGGCTTTCAGGCCAAAGACCTGAGCGGTGCCCGATTTGGCGGCAATTTTATATGGCGCGCTGGCGAAATATTTATGCGCGGTCCCGTTGTTACGGTTGGCTACGCCAAACATTCCGTCTTTAGCGATTTCCCAAAAACCAGAATGAATATCGCCCACCGGCGGTTCATGTGGCTGCACCCAGGGAACGGGGTTGCCGTTTTCTATCGTGCTTTGCAGCAGGTGCGGTACTTTAACAACGCCATCGTTAATCAGAATCATCAGCGCTTTGTTCATCTGAATGGGGGTGGCGGTCCAGTAGCCCTGACCGATGCCGACAGGGATGGTATCGCCCTGATACCAGGGCTTTTTAAAGCGCTTGAGCTTCCATTCCCGGGTTGGCATATTGCCGGAACGCTCTTCTGCCAGATCAACGCCGGTATAGTGACCATAGCCGAATTTGCTCATCCATTCCGACAGACGATCGATACCCATATCATAGGCGACCTGATAGAAGTAGGTATCGGCGGACTCTTCCAGCGCTTTAGTGACGTTCAGGTGACCGTGGCCCCATTTTTTCCAGTCGCGATAGCGTTTTTCCGAGCCGGGGAGCTGCCACCAGCCGGGGTCGAACAGGCTGGTATTGCGGGTAATGACGCCGGCGCTGAGCGCCGACACGGCGACGTATGGCTTAACCGTCGATGCGGGCGGGTAAACCCCTTGCGTGGCGCGGTTGACCAGCGGCGTGTTTGGATCGTTAAGTAACCCGGAATAGTCCTTGCTGGAGATGCCATCAACGAACAGATTGGGATCGTAACTGGGCGTCGAGACCAGCGCGAGGATGGCGCCGGTACGCGGGTCCGTCACGACCACGGCCGCGCGGCTACCGGCGAGCAGCGTTTCGATATATTGCTGTAGTTTCAGGTCGAGCGTTAAATAGATATCGCGCCCCGCCTGCGGAGGAACCTCTTTGAGCTGGCGAATCACGCGACCGCGGTTGTTAACCTCGACCTCTTCATAACCTGTCTGACCATGCAGGATATCTTCGTAATAGCGCTCAATCCCCAGCTTTCCGATGTCGTGCGTTGAGGCGTAGTTAGCCAGCTTTCCCTCTTTGTCCAGACGATCGACGTCTTTATCGTTAATTTTCGAGACGTAGCCGATAACGTGGGTCAGGGCGGAGTTATAGGGATAGTAGCGACGTTTATAACCTTTGACTTCAACGCCGGGAAACCGGTACTGGTTAACCGCGAAACGGGCAACCTGAACCTCGTTAAGGTTGACTTTTACTGGAATAGAGGTAAAGCGATGGGCGCGCGCGCGCTCTTTTTTAAAGTTTGCCACATCGTCATCGGTCAGATCGATAACGTCACGGAGCGCATCCAGCGTTTGCTGAACGTTGTCGACCTTTTCCGGCATCATCTCCAGTTGGTAAATGGTACGATTAATTGCCAGCGGCGTGCCGTTGCGGTCATAGATAATGCCGCGGGTCGGCGGAATAGGCACCAGCTTGATGCGGTTTTCATTTGAGCGTGTTTGATAGTCGGTATAACGTACAATTTGCACGTTATAGAGGTTGGCGATCAGCACGCCGGTAAGCAGTAAAATCCCCAAAAAAGCGACCAGCGCCCGGCGCATGAACAGCGAGGATTCAGCCGTATAATCGCGGAAAGAATTCTGTAATTTCATTCGCTGCTTAGTCTGCCATGGTCATCATTACTCACGGTGGTATGGGTGGTTGGTGGTAATGCTCCACGCCCGATAGAGACTCTCAGCCACCAGTACGCGAACCAGCGGATGAGGCAACGTGAGCGTTGAGAGCGACCAACTTTGTTCCGCCGCTGCTTTGCAGGCGGGTGAAAGACCTTCCGGGCCGCCGATAAGCAGGCTGACATCGCGACCATCCTGTTTCCAGCGTTCCAGTTCACGCGCCAGTTGCGGCGTATCCCACGGTTTCCCAGGGATATCCAGGGTGACGATGCGATTTTTGCCTGCGGCCGCCAGCATCATTTCGCCTTCTTTTTCAAGAATGCGCTTGATATCGGCATTTTTGCCGCGTTTGCCGGCGGGGATTTCCACCAGTTCGAACGGCATATCTTTTGGAAAACGGCGCAGATATTCGCTAAAGCCGGTCTGAACCCAATCCGGCATTTTGGTGCCAACGGCCACCAGCTGCAGCTTCACGCATTAACTCCAGAGTTTTTCCAGCTCGTACAGACGACGGCTCTCTTCCTGCATGACGTGAACCATAACGTCGCCAAGATCCACAACAATCCAGTCCGCAGAGGCTTCGCCTTCAACGCCCAGCGGTAGCATACCGGCGGCGCGCGACTCCTGGACAACGTGATCGGCGATGGACATCACGTGGCGCGTGGATGTGCCGGTGCAGATAACCATGCAATCTGTAATGCTGGATTTGCCATGTACGTCAATGGCAACGATGTCCTGACCTTTCAGGTCATCAATTTTGTCGATAACAAAATCCTGGAGTGCTTTACCCTGCAAGAGTTCCCCCTGGGTGTGTGAAGAGTGATAACAATAAACAATTCGCTAGTATACCCGAACGGGTGGCAACGTCGGGATATAACCATCATATTTCATGCAGCATGGGCGCTGGTTGCGGTGACCCGGGACATTCCCGAACCTTGTCTTAATCGGCTGCTGCAGGCTGCGTTCAAATCCGTTCCAGGCGCATTTTTCGTTCTGTCGCCGCCTTTATGCAACACGAATGTTTCCGGGGCTAAATGGCGGTAAACAGGCGGTGAAGGCGGCTATCATCCCATCCATCACCGATGATTGCATCGCCATTTTTGTAAAACAATTTCTGCAACGTTCAAATGGCTGATGCAGCCTGGCTGCGGAGAATAACAGCCTGCTTTGCTCTGTCAATGGTCTGCGCGCAATTCTTCTTCCGCCAGCCAGACGGCCTGGCTATTTAGTACGCGCAGCGTAGCGAAATCAGGCTGCAGATCGACAAGGCTCCATGCGCCTTGTTCAACAGGGAAGTGCCACATAGCCGCCGACGGCATGTCGAGCAACAGGGCAATTAACAGGCTAAGAACCCCCTGATGACCGACTATCAGCAGATGCTCAAGTTGCCGATATTGTGCAAGGGTAGCGGTAAAACCGGAAACTCGCCGGGCAAATGCCTGAAAACTCTCGCCATTGGTTGGTGCCGCATGCTGCCAGTCTGCACACCATGCAGCGTAATTTTCCGCATCTTCACGTTGTAAATCACGATGATGACGCATTTCCCAGTCGCCAAAGAACATCTCATTGAGTTCAGGAAAAGCCTGACAGGGGATATCTCGCTCGCCAAGTAGCAGGCTGGCCGTATGCTGAGTACGCTCAAGTTCACTGTAGAACACGTGCTGAAAAGGAACGTCCTGTAGCCGCTGCCCCAGCGTTCTGGCCTGACTGATACCACGTTTGGTTAACGATGTGGGCGCATGTCCGCTATAGAGGCCCGCGACGTTAGCCTCGGTTTCTCCATGACGAACCAACCACAATTTCATGATGACCTCCCTGACAGGAGTCTGAACGACGTCTCCTGTTTCCGGGTTAGCAATAGAGTTTTTGCTCACGGATATAGTCAAGTACGGCTTCCGGCAGCATATCTGAGCAGGATTCACCGTTCTCAAGGCGCTGGCGAATAATGGTCGCCGAAATATCAAACCACGGCGTTTCAGCCAGGTAGATAACGCCCGCCGGGCGGTTATGCAGCCTTTCGACGTCATAGGTGAGATGCTTATCCAGCCAGCGCTGATCCTGCGCGTTCGCCATGGTTAACGGGTAACCAGGGCGACGACAAACGATCAAATGAACATGATCAAGAATGCTGCTGTAGTCATGCCAGGTGGTAAAGGTAAGCAGCGAATCCTGACCAATAATAAAAGCCAGCGGCCGCTTCGGCCCCTGTTCCTGACGCCATTCGCGCAGAGTTTGCGCGGAGTATGACGGCGTATCGCGCTCAAGTTCGCGCTCGTCCAGAATAAACAGCGGTTTGTCGGCAATAGCCAGCGCCAGCATACGTAGACGTTGTTCGCTGGTGGCTTCGGGCTGCGGACGGTGTGGCGGCACATTATTCGGCACAATGATGACTTTATTGAGGCCGATTTGGTTGGCCAGAATTTCTACCGGTTTAAGGTGACCGTAATGCACCGGATCGAAGGTGCCACCGTACATCGCCTGTAATTGATTCATATCAACCATCAATAAAAACGTCTGCCAGCGCCTTGTGGCAGAGCAACAAAGAGAGACTTTCCAGTTCGGGCCAGACGGCGTGCCCGTAATCCTGCTTGAAGGTGAGTTCCGCACGGGTCAATAAAGTGACGGCCTGGCGTAGCTGGTCGGCGCTGAGGCGGCTGAGCGCGTCGCTGACCAGCGGTCGCCGGTTTTGCCATACCCGATGCTTATCAAACAGCGCGCGCAGTGGCGTATGGGCCGATTGTCGTTTCAACTGTACCAGCAGTAGCAGTTCACGCTGCAGGGTCCGTAGCAGAATGGCCGGTTCGCAGCCTTCTAAACGCAACTGTTGCAGTATGTGCAGGACGCGCTTACTTTTGCCCGCCAGCAGCGCATCGACCCAGTGGTAGGGCGTGAAATGCGCCGCATCGTTCACTGCCTGCTCAACGCGGGGTAAGGTGAGTTTCCCGTCCGGCCACAGTAGCGACAGACGCTCCAGCGCCTGTGCCAGGGCCAGCAGATTACCTTCATAGCAGTAGCACAGAAGCTGGCTGGCGGCGTCATCAAGCTGCAGATCATGACGCTGCGCGCGCGCGGCGAGCCAGCGCGGCAGTTGGGCATACTCCGGCGTCTGACAGCTGACCTGCACCGCCCGGCTGGTAAGTGCTGTCGCCCATGCGGCATTTTCCTGCGCTTTTGTCAGTTTATTGCCGCGAACGATCAGCAATAAATCCTCATGCAGCATACCCACAAGCGTAGCCAGCTGTTCGTTCATGGCCGCATTGAGACCGTTTTCCGGTAATATCAGCAGCAGCGTTTGACGGCTTGAAAACAGGCTCATTGCCTGACTGAGCGAGAAAAGGGCAGACCAGTCGGTACTGGCATCAAGCGTGGCGGTATGGTGTTCGATAAAGCCCTGAGCGGTAGCGGCTTCGCGTATAGCGTCCTGGCTTTCCTGCAACAGCAGCGGGTCGTTGCCAAGCAGCAAATAGGCCGCGCGCAGCCCTTCAGTGAGCTGCGCGCGGAGCTGTTCCGGGTACAACCGAATCATCAGTTACCCGACGGGGTGGAGAGACGGTTGCCGGAGGCAGAGGATGTTGAGGTCGCCTTGACCGGTTTCGCATCCGCTTTTGTGGCTTCGCTATCCGCAACCTGTACGCTCGGCAGCTTACGGATCAACTGCTCTGCCGCTTTGTCGTACATTTCCTTAATAATCATGCTCTGCTCAGCATCTTTCGCTAACGCCGCCTGCGGGTTATCGAAAAACGAACGGTAGACGGTAGTGGTAATGGGATAGATATCATGGCCCGGGATCAGCACGCTGGCTTTTACCGTCATCACCATCTGATATTCCGCAGTACGACCATCCTGGAAAATAGACGCCGTATCTTTCTGAATAGACGATGACTCCAGACGCAGGGAGGGAACATCCTGGCGTAGCGTGCTGGCATCGAGCAGCTCGACGCCATTCAAACGCAACTGATTCCGGACCGCGCGACTGAGTGGACCATTTGGATCGCTAGACTGGAAGATCATGGTTTGCATGGCACTCGGCACCTGCGTAGTGCTACGCAGATGCCAGCCGCAACCCGCAGTGATAAACACCGCCAGAGATAACAACAATGTTGTCAGATATCGCACGCTTCCTCCCGCGCTTAGCCAACGACCAGATTGAGCAGTTTACCCGGAACGTAAATCACTTTACGCACGGTCACACCGTCGAGATATTTCGCCACCAGATGTTCCTGGGCTGCACGCTCACGCACCTGCTCTTCGCTTGCATCCACCGCAACGGTAATTTTACCACGTACTTTACCATTGACCTGGACCACGACCAGCGTGGTGTCCTCAACCATCGCGCTTTCATCCGCGACCGGCCACGGCGCGTTGTCGATATCGCCTTCACCGCCCAGCTCCTGCCACAGGGTAAAGCTGGCATGCGGCGTGAACGGGTTGAGCATTCGCACCACGGCAAGCAGGGCTTCCCGCATCAGCGCACGATCCTGTTCGTTTTCCTGCGGCGCTTTCGCCAGTTTGTTCATCAGCTCCATAATTGCCGCAATCGCGGTATTGAAGGTCTGACGGCGACCAATATCATCGGTCACTTTGGCGATGGTTTTGTGTACGTCGCGACGCAG
This sequence comes from Klebsiella sp. KE9456, assembly GCF_043832615.1. Lineage (NCBI taxonomy): Bacteria > Pseudomonadati > Pseudomonadota > Gammaproteobacteria > Enterobacterales > Enterobacteriaceae > Klebsiella > Klebsiella sp. KE9456. Next base: position 201,949 of record NZ_JBDYQK010000005.1, on the reverse strand, counting down.
CGCTTTTTGATCTTCGCTCAATGCGTTTGCATCAAGCGCAACGACATCGCCTGTGGCAAGGTGTTCATAGATCAGTTTCCATACGCGTTTCAGGAAGCGGTTGGCCCCTTCCACGCCGGACTCCTGCCACTCCAGCGTCATATCCGCCGGCGAGGCGAACATCATAAACAGACGAACGGTGTCCGCGCCGTAACGTTCAACCATCTCCTGCGGATCGATACCGTTATTTTTCGACTTGGACATCTTGCTCATGCCGGTATACACCAGCTCATGGCCTGCGGCGTCTTTGGCTTTCACGATCCGGCCTTTCTCGTCGCGCTCAACGAGCGCGTCTTTCGGTGAAACCCAGTTACGCTCGCCGTTTTCTCCGACGTAGTAGAAGGAATCCGCCAGTACCATCCCCTGGCACAGCAGCTGTTTAGCCGGTTCGTCGGAGTTAACCATACCGGCATCGCGCATCAGTTTGTGGAAGAAGCGGAAGTAGAGCAGGTGCATAATGGCGTGCTCAATACCGCCAATGTAAATGTCGACCGGCAGCCAGTAGTTCGCCGCTTTCGGGTCCAGCATTCCCTGATCATACTGCGGGCAGGTGTAGCGCGCGTAGTACCAGGACGATTCCATAAAGGTATCGAAGGTGTCGGTTTCGCGCAGCGCAGGCTGGCCGTTAACGGTGGTTTTCGCCCACTCAGGATCGGCTTTAATTGGGCTGGTGATACCGTCCATCACGACATCTTCCGGCAAAATCACCGGCAGTTGATCTTCTGGCGTCGGCAGCACGGTACCGTCTTCCAGCGTGACCATCGGGATCGGTGCGCCCCAGTAGCGCTGACGGGAAACGCCCCAGTCGCGCAGGCGGTAATTGACTTTACGTTTACCCACCCCGAGGGAAGCCAGCTTATCCGCGATGGCGTTGAAACCTGCTTCATGATCCAGACCGCTGAACTCGCCAGAGTTAAACAGTACGCCTTTATCGGTCATCGCCTGAGCGGAGAGATCCGGTTCGCTACCGTCAGCGGCAAGGATAACCGGCTTGATGTTCAGTCCGTACTTGCTGGCAAACTCATAGTCGCGCTGATCGTGGCCCGGAACAGCCATTACCGCACCGGTACCGTACTCCATCAGGACGAAGTTCGCCGCCCACACCGGGATGGTTTCGCCCGTCAGCGGATGAATCGCTTTGTAGCCGGTATCAATGCCTTTTTTCTCCATCGTCGCCATATCCGCTTCGGCTACTTTGGTATTTTTGCATTCGTCGATAAACGCCGCCAGCGCGGGGTTCCCGGCAGCCGCCTGCTGCGCCAGCGGGTGGCCCGCCGCCACGGCCAGGTAGGTGCAACCCATGAAGGTGTCCGGGCGGGTGGTGTATACGGTCAGCTTGTCGGCATATTCGTTGACATCGAAGGAGATCTCTACCCCTTCGGAACGACCGATCCAGTTGCGCTGCATGGTTTTAACGGTATCAGGCCAGTGATCCAGATTATCCAGATCGTTCAGCAGTTCGTCTGCATAGGCGGTGATTTTGATAAACCACTGCGGGATCTCTTTGCGCTCAACTTTGGTATCGCAGCGCCAGCAGCAGCCGTCGATAACCTGCTCATTCGCCAGAACGGTCTGATCGTTCGGACACCAGTTCACCGCGGAGGTCTTTTTATACACCAGACCTTTTTTATACAGCTCAGTGAAGAACTTCTGCTCCCAGCGATAGTATTCCGGGGTGCAGGTCGCCACTTCCCGGCTCCAGTCATAGCCGAAACCCAGCTTTTTCAGCTGATTTTTCATGTAGGCGATGTTGTCATAGGTCCACGGAGCAGGGGCGGTGTTGTTCTTCACCGCCGCGCCTTCCGCAGGCAGACCAAACGCATCCCAGCCGATAGGCTGCAGCACGTTTTTACCCAGCATACGCTGGTAACGGGAAATAACGTCGCCGATGGTGTAGTTGCGCACGTGGCCCATGTGTAGTCGGCCAGAAGGATATGGAAGCATCGACAGGCAGTAATACTTCTCTTTGCTCTCGTCTTCGGTGACTTCAAATGTACGATTTTCGTCCCAGTGAAGCTGGACTTTCGATTCTATCTCTTCCGGGCGGTATTGCTCTTGCATGGCAGCCAGTGGTCCTGTTTTCAATAACAGCTACAAAATGTAGCCAATGGATGTGTTATTTCAGATCGGCATAGCATAGCCCAAACGCCAACGTCAAAACAGCCTTTCACACACTTACATGGAGGAAAGCGGCGGAGAATATTTCACGAGTCTGTGGCGTGACTTGCAGAGCCGCATGTGGATAACGTCTATTCTTAGAAGAAGTTAACCACACCGGAGGCGAAAAGATGAACAAGGTTGCTCAATTTTACCGAGAGCTGGTGTCAACGCTCAGTGAGCGGTTACGCAATGGAGAACGGGATATCGACGCGCTGGTGGAACAGGCCAGGGCAAAAATCAGTCAGTCCGGCGAGTTAACGCAGAGTGAAATCGAGAATGTTATTCGCGCCGTCAGGCGGGATCTGGAGGAGTTCGCGCTCAGTTATGAGGAGGGTCAGGAAGCGCTCAGCGACAGCGTTTTTATGCGCGTGATTAAAGAGAGCCTGTGGCAGGAGCTGGCGGATATTACGGATAAAACGCAGCTTGAGTGGCGTGAGGTATTTCAGGATCTCAGTCACCACGGCGTTTATCACAGCGGCGAAGTGGTGGGGCTGGGGAACCTGGTGTGTGAGAAGTGCCACTATCATCTGCCGATTTATACGCCGGATGTGCTGCCCCGCTGCCCAAAATGCGGCCACGATCAGTTTCAGCGTCGGCCATTTGAGCCTTAAACAGGCGGGCATTGAAGCGCCAGCATTGATCCGGGCAGGCGATACGACAAATTCGTGGTATCGCCTGTTTATTGCTTAGACGCGCGTCGCGATCTTAATGCAGAATTTTGGCGAGGAAGTCTTTCGCGCGTTCAGATTGAGGGTTAGCGAAAAACGCTTCTTTATCGGCGTCTTCGACAATTTTCCCTTCATCCATAAAGATCACCCGGTTGGCCACTTTGCGCGCGAAGCCCATTTCATGAGTGACCACCATCATGGTCATCCCTTCATTAGCCAGCTCGACCATCACGTCCAGCACTTCGTTGATCATCTCAGGATCCAGTGCTGAGGTCGGTTCATCGAACAGCATGGCGATCGGGTCCATACAGAGCGCACGAGCAATCGCGACGCGCTGCTGCTGGCCGCCGGATAGCTGTGCGGGATATTTACTGGCATGGGCAGACAGTCCTACCCGCTCCAGCAGTTTTAACCCTTTTGCGCGCGAAGAGGCTTTATCGCGATTGAGCACTTTGACCTGGGCCAGCGTCAGGTTGTCGATAATAGACAGATGCGGGAACAGCTCGAAGTGCTGGAACACCATACCAACGTGGGAGCGAAGTTTAGCAAGGTTGGTCTTTTTGTCGTTAACGGTGGTGCCGTCAACGATGATGTCACCTTGCTGTATTGGTTCCAGACCGTTAACGGTTTTAATCAGCGTGGATTTACCGGAGCCTGAAGGCCCGCAGACCACCACCACTTCGCCTTTTTTCACTTCCGTGGAGCAGTCGGTCAGCACCTGAAAGTGACCATACCATTTTGAAACGTTTTTCAGGGTAATCATTACACAGTCCTTTTCTTCAACCAGCTGACCAACAGCGATGCGCTGAGACTAATAACAAAATAAACGGCACCTGCGAACAGGATCATTTCTACCTGGGTTCCGTCACGTTCGCCAATGGTGGTGGCGGTGCGGAAGAAGTCAGCCAGGCTTAAAACGTAAACCAGCGACGTATCCTGGAACAGTACGATGCCCTGCGTCAGCAGCAGCGGCACCATGGCGCGAAACGCTTGCGGCAGAATCACCAGTTTCATGGACTGCCAGTGGGTCATGCCCAGTGCCAGCGCCGCGCTGGACTGACCGCGAGAGATACTCTGAATGCCGGCGCGAATAATCTCTGAATAGTATGCGGCTTCAAACATGGAGAAGGCGACCATCGCCGAAATCAGGCGAATGTCGGTCTTCGGCGACAGGCCCAGTACGTTTTGCAAAAAGCCGGGCACAATCAGATAAAACCACAGCAGTACCATGACCAGAGGGATGGAACGGAAGACGTTGACATAGGTTTTGGCAAACCACGCCAGCGGCAGGAAGCTCGACAGGCGCATAACCGCCAGAATCGTCCCCCAGACAATGCCGATAATAATCGCCGTCACGGTGATTTTTAGGGTGATAACCAGCCCTGCCAGCAGGTATGGCATTGAGGGAATAATGGAACTCCAGTCAAAATCGTACATTATTTGCCCCCCATATTGCCCGGCAGGCGGACCTTACGTTCGACCACATACATAGCCAGCATAATTACGGCGTTGATAAAAACGTAGGCCAGGGTGATCGCGGTAAACGACTCCCAGGCATGGGCCGAGTAATCCAGCAGTTTACCGGCCTGCGCGGCCATATCAGCAAGCCCTATCGTGGATGCGATGGCCGAGTTTTTCACCAGGTTCATCATTTCAGAAGTCATCGGCGGGACGATAACCCGGTAGGCGTTGGGCAGCAGGACGTAGCGATAGGTTTGCGGCAGCGTCAGTCCCATTGCCAGACCGGCATTTTTTTGTCCGCGCGGCAGCGATTGGATACCAGAGCGGACCTGTTCGCAGACGCGTGCCGCGGTAAATAACCCCAGGCACAGCATGGAAGAGACGAAGAATTGAATATTCGGGTCCAGCTCGGCCTTAAACCACATACCAATGTTTTCCGGCAGCAGTTCCGGGACGACCAGATACCAGGTAAAGAACTGTACGATAAGCGGGACATTACGAAAGAACTCAACGTAACAGGTACCGATCATCGATAGCAGGCGATTAGGGACGGTGCGTAAAATACCGAATAACGAACCGACGAAGAAGGCGATAATCCAGGCCGTTATCGACAGTGCGACGGTAACCTGAAAGCCACTCCAGAGCCAGCCTAAATAGGTTGTGTTGCCGAATGGGGCCTGTTGCAGGAATATTCCCCAGTTCCAGTCTATTGACATAAATAACTCCTGGAAAAAAAGGGTAGCAGCGCTACCCTCGAAGATCATTGCTCAGCTTGTTTCGGTATTCGCGGCGGCTGGGGAACGACCAGCCGCCGTATAGTCTGTCCGTACTGTAACAACGATCGGGAGGGCAGGATTTTCCCGCCCCTTGTTTTTGTAATTAGTTAAGAGCTTTATCGTTAGGTGATTTGAACAGCGCTTTCATATCTGAAGAGAGTTCGAAGTTCATGTTCAGGTTCTTCGGCGGAATGGGGTTTTTGAACCACTTATCGAACCATTTCTCGGCTTCGCCAGAGGTCTGGGCGTGGGCAACGGTCTCGTCAACCAGCGCTTTGAACTGCGGATCGTCTTTACGCAGCATACAGCCGTAAGCTTCCTGAGACTGTGGTGTGCCGACAATCTCCCAGTTATCCGGCTTTTTCGCCTTCGCGCGTTCGCCGGCCAGCAGAGCATCATCCATCATAAAAGCCACCGCGCGACCGCTTTCGAGGGTTCGGAAGGAGTCACCGTGATCTTTTGCACTGATAATGCGCATGTTCATTTTTTTCTCGTCATTCAGCTTGTGCAGCAGAATTTCAGATGTGGTGCCCGACGTTACGACGACAGCTTTACCTTTCAGGTCGGCGAAGTCTTTAATCGGCCCGCCTTTTTTCACCAACAGGCGCGTGCCGACGACGAAAATCGTGTCGGAGAAGGCGACTTGTTTTTGCCGTTCCAGGTTATTGGTGGTGGAGCCGCATTCGAAATCGTAGGTGCCGTTTTGCAGCAGCGGGATGCGGTTTTGCGAGGTGATGGGGATCAGTTTCACATCAAGGTCAGGCTTGTTCAGCTTCTTCTTGATGGCATCAACAATCGCATTGGAGTAGTCCTGCGAGTAGCCTACGACCTGCTGCTTGTTGTCATAGTAAGAGAACGGAACGGATGATTCACGATGACCGACGACGACAACGCCGTTTTTGGCAATTTTATCCAGAGTACTCTGACCTGCTGCTGGCGCAGTATCTTCTGCATGTGCCGCACTGGCGGTCAGACCCATGACCAGCATTGCTGCGGCCAGTTTACGTAATTGCATATCGGACTCCTTATCCTTAGCGTCACCGGACGCTATTGATACCCATTGTGAATGTGTGTGCTGTTATCGCTGCCGTCTTTGCGTGCAGCATTTGTATGTGTTTGTTAGCATTTAGTTTGGCTTAATGTAAAGATTTTGCTCTTATATTGTTGATTTTTGCGAAGTGCGCCGCACCATTTAAAGGCAAAAAAGCTTCACTGCACCAAACTTGAGCATGTCATTGCCTCTTGATGGTGCAACCGGGTTGTACCACCGGGGATCACGTTGCTACATAGATTTATTAAGCAATGTCCATGCCAATAAAGCAGGGAAGACGGGAGGAACCGCAGCGACACAGGCCGCTGCGGTGGCAGAGAACAAGGGGGAATTATTGACGGCGCTGGCGCAGGCTCATTAGCAGCGCGCCGAATCCAAACAGGACAGTGAGCGCCCACAGCGGCCAGTTTCCGGTTCGGGCGTATGGCGTCAGGCCGGAAGTGGGCGTCACTTTGGTCGTCAAGACGGCGCGGGTAAACTGGGGGAGCATATCCTGAATTTCGCCGCGCGGGCCGATGACCGCGGTAATGCCGTTATTTGTGCTGCGCAACAGCGGGCGGGCCAGCTCCAGCGCGCGCATCCGCGCCATCTGGAAGTGCTGCCACGGGCCGATAGATTTCCCGAACCAGGCATCGTTGGAGATGGTCAACAGAAAATCAGTATCCGGGCGGAAGTTATCCCGTACCTGCTCGCCAAGAATAATTTCATAGCAGATCGCCGCCGTCAGACGCAAATTGTGCGCCACCAACTGAGGCTGCAGGTAAGGCCCGCGGCTGAAGGAGGACATTGGCAGGTCAAAGAACGGGGCCAGCGGACGCAGAATAGATTCCAGCGGCACAAATTCGCCAAACGGCACCAGATGGTTCTTATTGTAGCGATCCTTTGAGTCGTAGCTGTAGGGGTTATCTTTACCCAGCGTGATGATGGTGTTGTAGGTATCGTAGCGATTGTGCTGATTCAGGCGCGAATCGACGATACCGGTGATCAGCGAACTGTTTTTCGCGCGCATCAGGTCGTCCATCATGCTCAGAAAACGCTGCTGATTGATTTCCAGATCGGGAATAGCGGATTCCGGCCAGATGATTAACTGTGATTTACCCATATGCGGCTGGGTGAGATCCAGATAGGTTTTCAGCGTATTGATTAACTGATCCGGATCCCATTTCATCGCCTGTGGAATATCGCCCTGTACCAGCGAAACTTCGGTTGCCCGTGCCGGCAGCAACTGATACCACTGAATGTAGCGCAGCGGGAAGGGCAGCGCGAACAGCACCGCGGCGGTAATCAGCGCTTTCACGTTACGCTGCACGATAGCCAGCGCCAGCAGGCCGCTGACCACCATCAGCAGGAAGCTAATTGCCTCGACGCCCATCACCGGGGCGAGACCTTTTAGCGGGCCGTCAATCTGGCTATAGCCAAACTGCAGCCACGGAAAACCGGTTAATACCCAGCCACGCAGGAATTCGCTAATTTGCCATACCACCGGCGCGGCGACAGCGACGCGTATCCAGCTGGTTTTCGGCCACAGGCGCGAAAGGATCCCGGCGAATAACCCGGTATAAAGTGAAAGATACGCGGCCAGCAGAACCACCAGGAAAACGTTGACCGGCCCCGGCATCCCGCCGAACTGCGCAATACTGACGTAGACCCAGTGAATACCGGAACCAAACAGCCCCAGTCCCCAGAAATAACCGATCCAGGCGCTTTGCAGCGGACGACGATTAAGGGTTAAACCTTGTAGGCCCATTAGCGAAATAATCGCCGCGGGCCAGACGTCATAAGGTGAAAAAGCCAGCGTTCCGCTGGCTCCGAATAACAGCGCCAGCAACAGACGTATGCGCTGGCGTTCAAGAAGAGAGGCAAATACCATTTAGGTTAATCGTCCCGGTGGTTTAGTCTTCCAGTTTCGGCTGTGGCGCATCATCAGGAAGCTTTACATGTACCTGAATAATACGTCGACTGTCAGCCATTGCGACCTTGAATTGGTAACCATCAATGTCGATAGATTCGCCGCGGGCGGGCAGATGACCAAACGCCTGCATCACGAGGCCGCCGATGGTATCAACTTCTTCATCGCTAAAGTGGGTGCCGTAGGCTTCGTTGAAGTCTTCGATGGAGGCCAGCGCCCGCACCGTCCAGGTATGGCGGCTCAACTGACGAAAATCGATATCTTCTTCTTCGTCGTATTCGTCTTCTATTTCGCCGACGATCAGCTCAAGGATGTCTTCAATGGTTACCAGGCCTGAGACGCCGCCGAACTCATCGATAACGATAGCCATATGATAACGCTGGGAGCGGAACTCTTTCAGCATGCGGTCAACCCGCTTGCTTTCAGGCACGACAACCGCCGGACGCAACACTTTTTCCATGCTGAAGGCTTCGGCATCGCTGCGCATAAACGGCAGCAGATCTTTGGCCATCAAAATCCCTTCAATGTGATCTTTATCTTCGCTGATCACCGGGAAACGCGAGTGCGCGGATTCGATGATCACATCGAGGCATTCGTCAAGCGTCTGATTGCGTTTCAGGGTGATCATCTGTGAGCGGGGGATCATAATATCGCGGACGCGCTGGTCGGCAATGTCCATTACCCCTTCGAGCATATCGCGCGTATCTTCGTCGATAAGATCGTTTTGCCCGGAATCACGGATCAGCGCCAGCAGTTCATCACGATTCTTGGGTTCACCGTGAAAAAGCTGGCTGAGTAAGAGGGAGAAAAATCCCTTTTTGCTGTTTACTGTGTCGCTACTGTGTGAATTGTCGTCGCTCATGGCGTCGTATGGGTTCTCATGTTAGTTAAATCGTCGCTCGTCACGCGTATACTCAGCGCCCGGCATAGCGGCCAGTCGCCGGCAAAGCCGGCGGCAGGTTATTCCTTCTCGGCAATGTACGGATCCTCATAGCCCAGAGCAAGCATTATCTCTGTTTCGAGGGATTCCATCTCTTCTGCTTCTTCGTCAACAATGTGGTCATAGCCCAAAAGGTGCAGGCTACCGTGGACAACCATATGCGCCCAGTGGGCCTCCAGCGGTTTGCCTTGCTCTTTTGCTTCCTGTTCGACGACCTGACGGCAGATAACCAGATCGCCAAGCAGCGGCATTTCAATGCCGGGGGGCGCTTCAAACGGGAAAGAGAGCACATTCGTCGGTTTATCCTTCCCACGATAAGTCAGGTTCAGCTCATGGCTTTCCGCTTCGTCAACCAGGCGAATCGTGACTTCCGATTCTTCCTGGAACTGCGGGATGACGGCATCAACCCAGCGTTGAAACTGAGCTTCATCCGGCATTCCGCTGTTATCTTCGCAAGCCAGCTGTAAATCGAGAATGACCTGACTCATTTTTGCTCCTGTTGCTGGGCTTCGCGTTTGCGCTCGGCGGCCAGTTCTGCTTTGCGTTTTTGGTCTGCTTCTTCCCATGCTTCATAGGCGTTAACGATACGGGCGACAACCGGGTGGCGCACCACATCTTCGCTATGGAAGAAGTTGAAGCTAATTTCATCGACCTCCGCCAGCACTTCAATCGCGTGGCGCAGGCCGGATTTGGTGCTACGCGGCAGGTCAATCTGGGTGATATCGCCGGTAATGACCGCTTTAGAGTTAAAGCCGATACGGGTCAGGAACATTTTCATCTGTTCGATGGTGGTGTTCTGGCTCTCATCAAGGATGATAAACGCATCGTTCAGCGTACGACCGCGCATATAGGCCAGCGGCGCAACCTCAATAACATTGCGCTCAATAAGCTTTTCGACCTTCTCAAAACCGAGCATCTCGAACAGCGCATCGTACAGCGGCCGCAGGTACGGGTCGACTTTCTGGCTCAGATCGCCTGGCAGGAAGCCCAGCTTCTCTCCCGCTTCCACCGCCGGGCGGGTCAGCAGAATACGGCGAATTTCCTGACGCTCCAGAGCATCCACCGCCGCGGCGACCGCCAGATAGGTTTTCCCGGTTCCGGCAGGGCCGACGCCGAAGGTAATATCGTGATCAAGAATATTGGCGATGTACTGTGCCTGATTCGGCGTACGTGGCTTGATGACGCCGCGCCGGGTTTTGATATTGATGGCCTTACCGTAGTCCGGTACGCTTTCGGCGCTCTGTTCCAGCACGCGGGCTTCTTTGATCGCCAGATGGATCTGTTCCGGTTCAATATCCTGAATCTCGCCGCGCATCGGGGCGGTATCGACGTACAGACTACGCAGAATATCGGCGGCGGCATTAACGCATATTGCACGCCCGGTCAGTTTAAAGCGATTATCGCGGCGATTGATCTCGATACCCAGTCGCCGTTCGAGCTGTTTGATGTTGTCGTCAAACGGGCCGCACAGCCCCAACAGGCGTGCGTTATCCGCGGGTTCCAGGGTAATTTCACGGGTTTCTATGTTCAAACTGTTCCTCTTATACGCGTTTGCCGGGCGGCAAAATTCACCGGGCAGTAAGGAAATTATTCACGTCATCGGAATAGGGTGCAAGCATCGCTGTAGATATTGGGGCCCGGAGAGGAAATACAAGGCCCACCGGCGCGGTGGACCTGAACGGGTTAAGGCTGATAGAAACCGACGCCAGTCTCGTTTTCTTTACGGGTACGGGCAATCACTGATTCCGGTGTTTCCGCGATGCGTAACCCCATTTCGTCTTCGGTACGCACCACTTTGCCGCGCAGGGAGTTGGTCCAGACGTCGGTAATTTCCACATCGACAAACTTGCCGATCATTTGCGGCGAGCCTTCAAAGTTCACCACGCGGTTATTTTCGGTACGGCCGGAAAGCTCCATAATGCTTTTGCGGGAGGTTCCTTCCACCAGAATACGCTGCACGGTGCCGAGCATACGGCGGCTCCAGGCCGTCGCCTGCTGGTTGATACGCTCCTGCAGGATATACAGGCGCTGCTTTTTATCTTCTTCCGGCACGTCATCAACCATATCCGCCGCCGGGGTGCCCGGACGCGCGGAAAAGATAAAGCTGTAGCTCATATCGAAATTGACATCGGCAATCAGCTTCATGGTTTTTTCAAAATCATCGGTGGTTTCGCCAGGGAAGCCGACAATGAAATCAGAGCTAATCTGAATATCCGGGCGCGCCGCGCGCAGTTTGCGGATAATCGCTTTATATTCCAGAGCGGTATGGGTGCGGCCCATCAGATTCAACACCCGGTCAGAACCGCTCTGTACTGGCAGATGCAGGAAGCTGACCAGTTCGGGCGTATCGCGATAAACCTCAATGATATCATCGGTGAACTCGATCGGATGGCTGGTGGTAAAGCGAATGCGGTCGATACCGTCAATGGCGGCGACCAGGCGCAGCAGATCGGCGAAGCTACCGGTGGTGCCATCGTAGTTTTCCCCGCGCCATGCGTTGACGTTCTGCCCGAGCAGGTTGACTTCACGTACGCCCTGGGCCGCCAGTTGGGCGATTTCAAACAGGATATCGTCGCTCGGGCGGCTGACTTCCTCACCGCGGGTGTAAGGCACGACACAGTAGGTGCAGTACTTGTTGCAGCCTTCCATGATAGACACAAACGCAGAAGGACCTTCAGCGCGTGGTTCCGGCAGGCGATCGAATTTCTCGATTTCCGGGAAACTGATATCGACGACCGGGCTGCGGTTACCGCGAACGGAGTTGATCATTTCCGGAAGGCGATGCAGGGTTTGCGGGCCAAAAATGATATCGACGTAATGGGCGCGCTGGCGAATGTGGTCGCCTTCCTGCGAGGCCACGCAGCCACCGACGCCGATGATCAGATCGGGATTTTTCTCTTTCAGCAGCTTCCAGCGTCCTAGCTGATGGAACACTTTTTCCTGAGCCTTCTCACGGATTGAGCAGGTGTTGAGCAGCAGCACATCTGCCTCTTCCGCCACTTCAGTGAGTTGATACCCGTGCGTGGCATCCAGCAGATCGGCCATCTTTGATGAATCGTATTCGTTCATCTGACAGCCCCAGGTTTTAATATGGAGTTTTTTGGTCATCGACTTGCTCATGCTTAATTAGGTATACCCAATGTCATTTTCTTCACCGGACGTTACGCTGCAATGTGAAGCGTGACGGGTATAAAGCCAGGATTGCAGGGCGCGTATTGTAATGCTTTGACCGCGCCCTGACCAGTACGACCGTAATCACCACAAGGCGAATAAAAATCCGGTAAACTCAGGTGATTCGAATTTAAGGATAATAGCCATGACAATTCATGCAACAGATGTCGTTATCGTCGGCGGTGGAATGGTTGGCGGCGCCCTGGCGCTTGGGCTGGCGCAGCACGGTTTTACGGTAACGGTGATTGAAAAAAATGCGCCGCCTGTTTTTGACGCGTCTTCGACGCCTGACATACGTATTTCAGCAATCAGCGCGGCATCGGTGGGATTGCTGAAAAGCCTGGGCGTCTGGGATGCGGTACAGGGGATGCGCGCGCATGCGTATCGTCAACTGGAGACCTGGGAGTGGGAAAGCGCGCATGTCGTTTTTAATGCCAGCGAACTGAAGCTGCCTGAACTGGGCTATATGGTGGAAAATAATGTCCTGCAGGGCGCTTTGTGGCAGGCGCTGGCGGCGCATAATCAAGTCTCTCTGCTGGTGGGGGTGTCACTGCAGGAGATGCAGCGTGGGGAGACGCAGGCATCGTTAACGCTAACCGACGGCAGCCAGCATGAAGCACGGCTGGTGATTGGGGCTGATGGCGCTAATTCACAGGTACGGCAACTGGCGGGTATCGGCGTTCATGCATGGCAGTATCAACAGGCCTGCATGTTGATTAGCGTACAGTGCGCGGACGCCCCCGGCGATAGCACCTGGCAGCAGTTTACCCCTGAAGGACCGCGCGCGTTTTTACCGCTGTTTGACCATTGGGCTTCACTGGTATGGTACGACACGCCTGCCAGAGTTCGCCAGTTACAGGGAATGAGCATGGTCCAGTTACAGCAAGAGATTACCCGCCACTTTCCGTCACGGCTGGGAGAGGTGACGCCGCTAAGCGCGGGCGCATTCCCGTTGATCCGCCGCCATGCGTTGCAATATGTGAAGCCGGGGCTGGCGCTGGTCGGTGATGCGGCGCATACCATTCACCCGCTGGCTGGGCAGGGGGTGAATCTGGGCTATCGGGATGCTGACGCCTTGCTGGGTATTTTGAGCAGCGCGCGAGCGCACGGTGAAGAGTGGGCCAGCCTGCCGGTGCTTAAGCGTTACCAGACGCGACGCAGAGCGGATAATTTTCTTATGCAGTCAGGAATGGATCTGTTTTACGCTGGATTTAGCAACGATCTGCCGCCGGTGCGCATGTTGCGCAATATTGGCCTGATGGCGGCTGAGCGCGCTGGCGAACTGAAACGGCAGGCCCTGAAATACGCATTGGGATTGTAACCGTGACTTTCCCGGTTGATGAAATATCAGGTCGGGTTACAGAAGAGGGGATACCGGTTATCTTTCAGATCGCGGACGGATTCGCGACTGTTTTCTGGTGTATTCCTGGGGCGGGGCTTTGCGGGCCAGAGCAGAACCGGTTTAAACTTCTCTGACGTGTTAAATGACAGAAAGCAAAAAGCTCGCCTGAGCGAGCTTTTTGCTTTCTGTTGGCTGGGGTACGAGGATTCGAACCTCGGAATGCCGGAATCAGAATCCGGTGCCTTACCGCTTGGCGATACCCCAATTGTCTGTTGGTGAATATTTCCCCGCATTTACTTCGGCGATTCAGCCAACGACGCGCTTATGTATAAAGCGACTTTTAAAATTGGCTGGGGTACGAGGATTCGAACCTCGGAATGCCGGAATCAGAATCCGGTGCCTTACCGCTTGGCGATACCCCAACAATTTTTCTGGATTTATCGAAGCTAATCAATAATTCCTTTATATGGTGGCTACGACGGGATTTGAACCTGTGACCCCATCATTATGAGTGATGTGCTCTAACCAGCTGAGCTACGTAGCCAGATTTTACTGCTTTACTTCGATGGCTGGGGTACCTGGATTCGAACCAGGGAATGCCGGTATCAAAAACCGGTGCCTTACCGCTTGGCGATACCCCAATATCGTCGCGGTTAACCGCAAACATCAAAGGAATGTGGCTGGGGTACCTGGATTCGAACCAGGGAATGCCGGTATCAAAAACCGGTGCCTTACCGCTTGGCGATACCCCAATAACCATCTTTTACTTACAACGCCAACGAGTAAATGGTGCGGGAGGCGAGACTTGAACTCGCACACCTTGCGGCGCCAGAACCTAAATCTGGTGCGTCTACCAATTTCGCCACTCCCGCAAAAAAGATGGTGGCTACGACGGGATTTGAACCTGTGACCCCATCATTATGAGTGATGTGCTCTAACCAGCTGAGCTACGTAGCCATCTTTTTTTGCGCTACCTTATCGGCGTTGCGGGGCGCATTATGCGTATTGAGCCCTGAAGCGTCAACCCCTTTTTCATCGAAAATGGATTGAATGTAACTGTTTGGTTAGGTTGCGAACAGCGTGGCGCAATAATCAGCAATTATTGGTTATTTATCGTTTTTAATGGCTTGAATAAGGCACAAAAATAAAAACGGACCCCGAAGAGCCCGTTTGAAAAAACGCCTTAATCAGTAGGCAGACTGGTGTACGCCTACAGCGCGTCCCGATGGATCGTTCATTTTTTTGAATGATTCATCCCATTCGATGGCTTTCGCGGAAGAACAGGCAACTGACGGACCGCCAGGTACGCATTCCGCAGCGCTGGGAACCGGGAACAGTTCTTCGAAGATCTCGCGGTACAGATACGCTTCTTTAGACGATGGCGTGTTGTACGGGAAGCGGAAGCTCGCCGTTTCCAGCTGTTGATCGGAGATCTGTTGTGCGGCAACGTCTTTTAACGTATCGATCCAGCTGTAACCTACCCCATCAGAGAACTGCTCTTTCTGGCGCCAGGCGACGCTTGCTGGCAGGTAAGATTCGAAACATTCACGCAGGATATGTTTTTCCATTTTACCGTTGCCGCACATTTTATCCTGCGGGTTGATACGCATTGCCACATCAAGGAATTTCTTATCCAGGAACGGCACGCGTGCTTCCACGCCCCATGCGGACATCGCTTTGTTGGCACGCGCGCAGTCAAACATGTGCAGCGCCTGCAGCTTGCGCACGGTCTCTTCGTGCAGCTCTTTGGCGTTTGGCGCTTTATGGAAATAGAGGTAACCGCCAAACACTTCGTCAGAACCTTCTCCGGACAGCACCATTTTGATGCCCATCGCTTTGATTTTCCTCGACATCAAATACATCGGCGTAGACGCGCGAATGGTGGTGACATCGTAGGTTTCGATGTGATAAATAACATCGCGAATCGCGTCCAGGCCTTCCTGTACCGTAAAGTGGATTTCGTGATGCACGGTACCTAAATGGTTAGCGACTTCTTGCGCCGCTTTCAGATCGGGCGCACCTTCCAGGCCCACGGCGAAGGAGTGTAGCTGAGGCCACCAGGCTTCTGATTTTTCCTGATCTTCGACGCGGCGCGCGGCAAATTTTTTGGTGATGGCGGAAATAATCGATGAATCCAGGCCGCCGGACAACAGAACCCCGTATGGAACATCGGACATCAGGTGGCTTTTCACCGACTCTTCCAGCGCCTGACGCAGTTCGTTTTTGTCGGTGACGTTGTCTTTAACCGCATCATACTCGAACCAGTCGCGCTGATAATACTGGCGGATCTCGCCGTCTTTGCTCCACAGGTAGCTGCCCGCCGGGAACTCTTTAATGGTGCGGCATACCGGAACCAGCGCCTTCATTTCTGAAGCAACGTAGAAGTTGCCGTGTTCGTCATGCCCCATATACAGTGGGATAATTCCGATGTGGTCACGGCCAATCAGATAAGCATCTTTTTCGCTATCGTAGAGAGCGAAGGCAAACATTCCTTGCAGATCGTCCAGAAACTCCGGGCCTTTCTCCTGGTACAGCGCCAGGATCACTTCGCAGTCGGAACCGGTCTGGAAAGCGTAGCGGTCACCATATTCCGCGCGCAGTGCCTGGTGGTTGTAGATTTCACCGTTGACGGCGAGGGCGTGAGTTTTTTGCGCGTTATACAGCGGCTGCGCGCCGGCGTTCACGTCGACGATAGAGAGGCGTTCATGCGCCAGAATCGCTTTATCACAAGCATAGATGCCGGACCAGTCCGGACCACGGTGGCGCATCAGACGGGAAAGTTCCAGCGCCTTTTTACGCAGCTCGCCCGCATCAGTTTTAATATCCAGTACGCCAAAAATCGAACACATAGCCTTCTCCGTTACCCTGTCTTGTTTGATGTTGTGCTGGCTTCATTTTGCCGCGAAGCCTCAATGCATGCTTAAGAAAATGCCGCAAAGGGACTGAGGGCGCAAGGGTTTTACGGCCGAAAAAGAAAATAATGCAATGGTGATTATTGAATAGTAAAAAAAGAGTATATTTTGAGCGCTTTCATTGAGGAATGTTCAATGCTGGTGCATTTTTTTTAGATGAAATGCTGTCAGGAAGACCAGAAAAATAAGAAACCACGTCCGGGGACGTGGTTTTGCTCAGAAAATATCAATTTCTGCAACGGAGGGATAAATCCACGACGGTCGGAACGGCATGCCGTCGATATCATCGAGCGTGGCGACGCCGGAAAGAACCAGAATGGTTTCCAGCCCGGCCTGGAAGCCTGCCAGAATATCCGTGCGCAGATTATCGCCGACGATGACGGTTTGCTCAGAATGCGCCTGCATTTTATTGAGTGCGGAACGGATGATCCACGGACTTGGTTTACCGACGTAGAATGGTTTACGGCCAGAGATTTTCTCAATACCAGCGCATAAGGCACCGCAGGCCGGATAATAGCCGCGACCGTGAGTATCCGGGTTAGTAGCGATAAAACGCGCGCCGTTGGCGACAAAAAAAGCCGCCTTATGCATCATCTCCCAGTTAAAAGAGCGGGTTTCACCGACGATAACAAAATCAGGGTTGACGTCAGTGATAGTAAACCCGGCTTTGTACAGTTCGTGAATCAGTGCGCCTTCGCCAACGACGTAGGCTTTCTTACCTTCCTGGCGGCGCAGGAAATCCGCGGTGGCCATTGCGGAGGTATAAAAGGCGGTATCGGGTACATCTATTCCCGCAGTCGCAAAGCGGTTCGCCAGATCCTGGCCGGTTTGTGAAGGGTAGTTGGTCAGCATCACCAGCGGCATCTCTTTTTCGAGAATACGCTTGATGAACTCAGCGGCGCCCGGCACAGCCACATTGTCGTGCATCAGCACGCCGTCGATATCACAAATTATATTTTGAATGGTCATGGGCAGTCCGACATCTTTAAAGAAAGGCGAAACTATAAAGCGGCTTTAGCTTTCCAGCAAATGCTGAAGCAGGATCCCATTGAGCATGGCACGCTTCACCAGCGCAAAAGCACCGATTGCCGAACGATGATCGAGGGTGGACCGTACCACAGGCAGATTTTTACGGAATGCCTTCAGCACCTGGGTATTAATGCAGGCTTCAATCGCTGGCAGCAGCACTTTTTCCGCTTCAACAATTTCCCCGGCAATCACCACTTTTTGCGGATTAAACAGGTTAATAGCAATGGCGATGGTTTTGCCAAGATGGCGGCCGACATGCCCGATGACCTCGCAGGCCAGCGCATCGCCCTTGTTTGCCGCTTTGCAGATAGCTTTTATCGTGCAGTCATTGAGGGTGAGCTTGCTTTGATACCCCTGCTCCAGCAGGTGGCGAACGCGGTGTTCTATGGCGGCATTAGCGGCGATGGTTTCCAGACAGCCAAAGTTGCCGCAGTGGCAGCGTTCGCCTAAAGGGTCTACCTGGATATGGCCAATTTCGCCGACATTGCCATTGCGGCCAATAAAAATTCGCCCGTTGGAGATGATACCGGCACCGGTCCCGCGGTGTACACGTACCAGAATCGAGTCTGCACAGTCGTGGCTCGCGCCAAAATAGTGTTCCGCCAGCGCGAGGCTACGGATATCGTGACCCACAAAGCAGGTCACTTTAAACCGTTTTTCCAGCGCGTCCACCAGCCCCCAGTTTTCAACCTGAATGTGCGGCATATAGCGAATCACGCCGCTTTCTGGATCGACAAGGCCAGGAAGGATAACCGAGATGGCGATCAGCTCACGGATTTTGCGCTGGCAGCGTTCCATAAAGTCGGCAATGATATTGAGCAGCGCATGCTCCAGCGTTTCCTGGGTTCTTTCCGGCAGGGGATAATGTTCTTCTTCGAGGGTTTTACTGCTTAAATCGTACAGCGTCAGGGTTGCGTCATAGCGGCCAAGACGTACGCCGATGGCGTGGAAGTTACGGGTTTCGGCAACAATGGAAATGGCGCGTCGGCCCCCGGTGGAGGCCTGCTGATCGACTTCTTTGATCAGGCCGCGTTCAATAAGTTGACGCGTAATTTTGGTTACGCTGGCAGGGGCAAGCTGGCTTTGTTCCGCGACCTGTATACGCGAAATCGGGCCATGTTGATCGATGAGCCGATAGACGGCTGCGCTGTTTAGCTGTTTTACCAGATCGACATTACCAATTTGAGCTTGTCCGCCAGCTGTCATACTTTTATTTACTCAGTGACGACCTCGTTACCATTAACGATGGTCTTAGTGATTTTATAATCGCGGGTGAATGCAGTCAGGTTTGCGACCATCCCCGGCGCAATACAGCCCAACTGTTTACCTACGCCAATTGCGCGGGCAGGGTAGAGGGTTGCCATACGCAACGCTTCGTCCAGCGCGATGCCGCAATGTTCTACGAGGTTATGAACCCCTTCAATCATGGTCAACGACGATCCGCTAAGGGTACCGTTCTCATCAACACACAATCCGTTCCGGTAGTATATTGTTTTACCGGCAAAAATGAACTGCTCAATATTGGCACCTGCAGGGGCCGTTGCGTCGGTAACGAGACACAGTTTGTCGCCTTTCAGGCGTTTAGCGAGGCGGATATTAGCGTAATCAACATGTAAACCGTCGGCAATGATACCGCAGTAGACATCCGGTTCGTCGAAAATCGCCCCCGTGAGTCCTGGCTCCCGGCCGGTAATATAGGGCATTGCGTTAAACAGATGAGTAGCGAAAGTGATGCCGGCGCGGAAACCGACTTTCGCTTCTTTCAGCGTTGCGTTGGAATGACCTGCGGAGACAATGATACCGGCAGCCACCAGTTTGCGGATCACTTCCGGCTCGACGCACTCTGGTGCGAGCGTAATTTTGGTAATCACATCTGCGTTGTCACAAAGGAAATCGACCAGCGCGGCATCCGGTTTGCGCACGAACTTCGGATTATGCGTGCCTTTTTTGACTATATTCAGCCATGGACCTTCGAGATGCAGACCGAGCGCCTGGTTGGGATGCTTTTGCCGGTACTCGCGCATAACGCGCACGCCCTGTTTCATGAGATCATCGCTGGTGGTAATCAGCGTCGGTAAATAGCTGGTGCAGCCAGAACGTTGATTCGCCTTCTGCATAATTTCCAGCGTATCAACGGTGACTGCATCTGGCGTGTCATTGAACTGTACACCGCCACAGCCGTTAAGCTGAACATCAATAAAGCCGGGGGCAAGAATGGCGCCATCAACCGGGCGCGGTTCAACGCCTGCCGGCAGTTCAGCCTGCGGACAGAGACGTTCGATAAGGCCATTAGCGATAACAATCGCATGGTCATCCAGAATTTCATGACCGGTGTAAATCCGGCCCTGGGTTAATGCATACATTACGACCCCCGGTTGTCAAAAATGGTTGTCCCGCGGGGGCAACCGCGGAACGAAACTGCCTTACAAACCTTTGATGTTTTCAGCTTCCAGCTCTTTGAAATATTTCAGCGTTTTAACTTTTAACTCCATAGTAGACGGTTCATCGCAGACCATTACCGCTTTCGGATGCAACTGTAGACAGGTAATGGTCCACATGTGGTTAACGTTGCCTTCGACCGCCGCCTGCAGCGCCAGTGATTTCTGCTGCCCAAGTACCAGAATCATCACTTCTTCCGCATCAAGTAATGTCCCTACGCCAACGGTGAGCGCGTATTTAGGCACCTGGTTTACATCACCGTCGAAGAAGCGAGAGTTCGCTACGCGGGTTTCATGGGTCAGGGTTTTTATACGGGTGCGTGAAGCCAGAGAAGACGCCGGTTCATTAAAGGCGATGTGACCATCGTTACCCACGCCGCCCATAAACAGATTAATTTTGCCATAGGCGCGGATTTTTTCTTCATAGAGGCGACATTCTGCATCAATATCTGGTGCGTTACCATTCAACAGGTTAATGTTTTCCGCCGGAATATCAACGTGGTCAAAAAAGTTGCGGTGCATAAAACTATGATAGCTTTCCGGATGCTCTTTCGGCAGGCCAACGTATTCATCCATGTTGAATGTGACAACATGCTTAAAGCTGACCAGGCCTGCTTTGTGCATTTCAACCAATGCTTTGTAGGCGGTCAGAGGCGTGCCGCCGGTAGGCAGACCCAGAACAAAGGGGCGGTCCGCCGTGGGTTTGAACGCATTGATACGGTTAACGATGTGGCGGGCAGCCCATTTACCTACTTGTTCAGCTGTTACCAGGGGGATCAGTCTCATTGTTCACCTCTATAGTTAAATTAGAACCTGGCGAGTTGGCGTCAGCGCACCAGTATGAGTATTGCAGCAACGCCGTCGATCAGGAGGAATTGGTGTTGATTTTTTTAATCATAAAATAAGTTTTCGTTATTAGCCAGTATGAGGCGAAAGATAATACGATATATGGTGATTGATATCACAAAAAATACGCGTTTAATTTGCGATACAAATTAATTTCTCACACACTTTACAGGTAAAGGTAAAAGCTAACTGGTTTCACAATAATAAAGGTGGCTTTGAGCGAGCTATATCGGGGTTTTATAGGGGGAATAAGATGAATATTTTGGGTTTTTTTCAGCGGCTCGGTAGGGCGTTACAGCTCCCTATCGCCGTGCTGCCGGTCGCGGCGCTGCTGCTACGATTCGGGCAACCAGATCTGCTTAATATATCGTTTATCGCACAAGCGGGTGGCGCGATCTTTGACAACCTGGCGCTGATTTTCGCTATCGGTGTGGCATCCAGTTGGTCGAAAGACAGTGCAGGGGCCGCCGCGCTGGCGGGAGCTGTTGGGTATTTTGTTATGACTAAAGCCATGGTCACTATCAACCCGGCCATCAATATGGGTGTCCTGGCGGGGATCATCACCGGTTTAGTCGGTGGGGCCGTGTATAACCGCTGGGCGGGAATCAAGTTGCCTGACTTCCTGAGCTTCTTCGGTGGTAAACGTTTTGTTCCGATCGCAACCGGCTTCTTCTGCCTGGTGCTGGCCGCCATCTTTGGCTACGTCTGGCCACCTGTGCAGAACGCTATCCATTCCGGTGGTGAATGGATTGTATCAGCTGGCGCGCTGGGCTCCGGTATCTTCGGGTTCATCAACCGTCTGCTGATCCCAACCGGTTTGCATCAGGTACTGAATACTATCGCCTGGTTCCAGATCGGTGAATTTACTAATGCTGCCGGTGCGGTATTCCACGGTGACATCAACCGCTTCTATGCGGGTGACGGCACTGCAGGGATGTTTATGTCCGGTTTCTTCCCGATCATGATGTTCGGTTTGCCGGGCGCCGCGCTGGCAATGTATTTTGCCGCGCCGAAAGAACGTCGTCCGATGGTCGGCGGTATGCTGTTGTCGGTCGCTATTACCGCGTTCCTGACGGGGGTTACTGAGCCGCTGGAATTCCTGTTCATGTTCCTGGCTCCGCTGCTGTACCTGCTGCATGCTATCCTGACCGGTATCAGCCTGTTTGTCGCGACGGCGTTGGGTATCCACGCGGGTTTCTCGTTCTCAGCCGGTGCGATCGACTATGCTCTGATGTACAGCCTGCCGGCAGCCAGCAAAAACGTCTGGATGTTGCTGGTGATGGGCGTCGTGTTCTTCTTTATCTACTTCCTGCTGTTCAGCGTGATCATCCGCATGTTCAACCTGAAAACGCCTGGCCGTGAAGATAACGTTGATGACGTGGTGACGGAAGAGGCGAACAGTAATACCGAAGAGGGTTTAACCCAACTGGCGACTGGCTATATCGCCGCGATCGGCGGTACCGATAACCTGAAAGCGATTGATGCTTGCATTACCCGCCTGCGTTTGACCGTTGCGGATTCCGCACTGGTTAACGATGCCGCCTGTAAGCGTCTCGGCGCTTCTGGCGTGGTCAAGCTGAACAAACAGACCATTCAGGTTATTGTGGGGGCAAAAGCTGAATCCGTCGGCGATGAAATGAAGAAAGTGGTTGCTCGTGGCCCGGTTGCCGCAACGGCTGCTTCTACCCACGGCGCATCCGGCGCAGTTCCGGCTGCCAAACCACAGGCCGTCGCCAACGCGAAAACCGTTGCCGCGCTGGTTTCGCCGATTACCGGTGACGTTGTGGCGCTGGAACAAGTCCCGGATGAAGCCTTTGCCAGCAAAGCCGTTGGCGACGGCGTGGCGGTAAAGCCGACGGATAAGCTGGTTGTTGCGCCAGCGGCGGGTACGGTAGTGAAGATCTTCAATACCAACCATGCTTTCTGCCTGGAAACGGAAAATGGCGCGGAAATTGTTGTCCACATGGGGATTGATACCGTAGCGCTCAACGGCCAGGGCTTTAAACGGCTGGTGGAAGAGGGCGCAGAAGTGAAAGCGGGTCAGCCGATTCTGGAACTGGATCTGGCGTTTCTGAATGCCAACGCGCGTTCAATGATCAGCCCGGTGGTGTGCAGCAATAGTGACGACTACAGCGCACTGGTTATTCAGGCAACCGATAAGGTTGTGGCGGGCCAGACGCCGCTGTTTGAAATTAAAAGCAAGTAAGTCTCCAGATTAGCGTTTATACCTCAACGGCGGAGGAAAACTCCGCCGCTTTTTTTACCGCCAACACCCCATAATCGCCTTCAGATACGTATTTTACGTAACTAATAGTTGTCTCCACGCCCTGCTTGTAAGATCATGTGCCGTTATACGTTGTTTACGCTTTGAGGAACCCACGATGAGTGAGGCAGAAGCCCGCCCGACTAACTTTATTCGCCAGATCATTGATGAAGATCTGGCTACTGGTAAGCACACCACCGTTCATACCCGTTTTCCACCGGAACCGAACGGTTATCTGCACATTGGCCATGCGAAGTCTATTTGCCTGAACTTTGGCATCGCTCAGGATTACCACGGCCAATGTAATCTGCGTTTCGACGACACCAACCCGGTGAAGGAAGATATCGAATACGTTGAGTCGATTAAAAACGACGTGCAGTGGTTAGGTTTTCACTGGTCCGGGGACATTTGCTACTCATCTGATTATTTCGATCAACTGCATCAATATGCGGTTGAGCTGATTAATAAGGGTCTTGCTTACGTGGATGAGCTGTCGGCGGAAGAGATCCGGGAATATCGCGGCACCCTGAAAGAACCGGGTAAAAATAGTCCGTACCGCGATCGCAGCGTGGATGAAAACCTGGCCCTGTTTGAAAAAATGCGTAGTGGCGGTTTTGCCGAAGGTAAAGCCTGTCTGCGAGCAAAAATCGATATGGCCTCGCCGTTTATCGTCATGCGTGACCCGGTGCTATATCGTATTAAGTTTGCTGAACACCATCAGACCGGGAACAAGTGGTGCATCTACCCGATGTACGACTTTACCCACTGCATCAGCGATGCGCTGGAAGGGATTACCCACTCTCTGTGTACTCTGGAATTCCAGGATAACCGCCGCCTGTATGATTGGGTGCTGGATAACATCAGTATCCCCGTACACCCGCGTCAGTACGAATTCTCGCGTCTTAATCTCGAATATACCGTGATGTCCAAGCGTAAGCTGAACCAACTGGTAACCGAGAAACACGTTGAGGGCTGGGATGATCCACGTATGCCGACCATCTCCGGCCTGCGTCGCCGTGGCTATACGGCGGAATCTATCCGTGAATTTTGTAAACGTATCGGTGTGACCAAGCAGGATAACATTATCGAAATTGCTGCGCTGGAATCCTGTATTCGTGAGGATTTGAACGAGAACGCCCCGCGCGCGATGGCCGTTATTGACCCGGTTAAGCTGGTTATCGAAAACTATCCGCAGGGCGGCAGCGAAAGCGTGACCATGCCGAATCATCCGAACAAACCGGAGATGGGCAGCCGCGAAGTACCGTTCAGCGGCGAAATCTGGATCGACCGCGCCGACTTCCGTGAAGAAGCGAACAAACAGTACAAGCGTCTGGTACTGGGGAAAGAAGTTCGTCTGCGCAACGCTTACGTGATCAAAGCAGAGCGTGTAGAGAAAGATGCCGAAGGCAATATCACCACAATCTTCTGCACCTACGATGCGGATACCCTGAGCAAAGATCCGGCCGATGGGCGTAAAGTTAAAGGCGTTATTCACTGGGTAAGCGCGGCGCACGCGCTGCCGGTGGAAATCCGCCTGTACGATCGTCTGTTCAGTGTGCCGAATCCGGGAGCGGCGGAAGACTTCCTGTCGGCGATGAATCCTGAGTCGTTGGTGATCACGCAGGGCTTTGCGGAACCCTCGCTGAAGGACGCGGTTGCGGGTAAGGCCTTCCAGTTTGAACGCGAAGGATACTTTTGCCTTGATAGCCACCTTGCAACCCCGACCCATCTGGTGTTTAACCGTACCGTCGGGCTACGCGATACGTGGGCGAAAGTCGGCGTATAAGCGATCCCTGCCATGATTGAGAGCGCCGCGCATTGCGGCGTTTTTTTTATTTCGTGATCCGAGATGCCTTTCTGATATTTTCGTGATGAAAATTAACCTGATTGCATACTGTAATAAGATACCTTTTTAAGGTGTCCTGTTTGCCCGCATAAAAAAGTACCCATCCGTCGTTTCTATTGATTTTTTCTGTTTTTGTAAGCGCTTATACCCTTTCGACACGACATCTTTGATTGAAACATAAAGACACAAAATATGTGCGCTTTGTCATAATCTTTATCTTTGGTCTCTGAAAGAGATTGATAATTCGCGTCGCGAAAAATAGTCTATGCATAGTGATTGTGCAATTTTTCGCACACCGCTTTTTTGTGAACTTATTTATTTTTCGCGCGTTGCCCTGGGCCATCGCGCATTTAAAACGTCAAAGAGGATATGTATATGCGTACGTTTAGTGGCAAACGTAGTACGCTGGCGCTGGCTATTGCCGGTGTAACAGCGCTGTCAGGTTTTGCAATGGCGCCGGATGCAAAAGCTGAAGGATTTATTGACGACTCCACCTTAACCGGCGGTATCTATTACTGGCAGCGCGAGCGTGACCGTAAAGATGTGACCGACGGCGATAAGTATAAAACCAACCTTTCCCATGCAACCTGGAACGCTAATCTGGATTTCCAGTCCGGTTATGCCGCCGACATGTTTGGTATTGATGTCGCCGCATTTACCGCCATTGAAATGAACGAAAGTAACGGCAGCGGTCACCCGAACGAAATCGCTTTCTCTTCGCGTAATAAAACCTACGATGAAGACTATTCCGGCGATAAGAGCGGGATAAGCTTGTATAAAGCAGCTGCAAAATTTAAGTTCGGTCCGGCGTGGGCGCGCGCTGGCTATATTCAGCCAACCGGGCAAACCCTGCTGGCTCCGCACTGGAGCTTTATGCCTGGCACTTATCAGGGGGCAGAAGCGGGCGCTAACTTTGATTACGGCGATGAGGGGGCGCTGAGCTTCTCCTGGATGTGGACTAACGAATATAAAGCGCCCTGGCACATCGAAATGGATAAGTTTTACCAGAATGACAAGAAAACCAAAGTGGATTATCTCCACTCCCTTGGCGCTAAATACGATTTTAAAAATGACCTCGTACTGGAAGCGGCGTTTGGTCAGGCACAGGGATATATTGATCAGTACTTTGCTAAAGCCAGTTATAAATTTGACGTCGCAGGGACACCGTTAACCACCAGCTACCAGTTCTACGGCGCTCGCGATAAGGTCAGCAACAGTGGGGCAAATGATATCTATGATGGTACTGCCTGGCTGCAGGCATTAACCTTTGGTTATAAGGTTGCTGATGTTCTGGACCTGCGGCTGGAAGGAACCTGGGTAAAAGCTGACGGTCAGCAGGGCTATTTCCTGCAGCGTATGACGCCAACCTACGCCTCTTCTAACGGGCGTCTGGATATCTGGTGGGATAACCGTTCCGACTTTAACGCCAACGGGGAAAAAGCGTTGTTCTTCGGGGCGATGTATGACATGAAGAACTGGAACATGCCGGGCTGGGCCTTCGGCGCATCCTACGTTTACGCATGGGATGCTAAACCTGGGAAAATGTCCTCGCCTGACGCGTATTACAACCCGGATAAACGTCTGAAAGAGTCGGCGTATAGTCTGGATGCAATGTACACTGTGCAGGAAGGGCGCGCGAAGGGCACGCTGTTTAAACTCCACTTTACGCAATACGACAACCACTCCGATATCCCAAGCTGGAGCGGTGGTTATGGCAATATCTTCCAGGATGAGCGCGACGTGAAGTTCATGGTTATCGCTCCATTCACTATCTTCTGATGCCGATAACGACAGGTTGACCACCTGTCGTACTCGTTGAGAAAAACGAGCGGAAAAAAGAAAAACAGCGCGAGTAGTCTGTAGACCAGAAAAGTGTACGCATGCTGGATTCAGATGACACGGACCGGAAACAAACGGGCGGAGAGCATTCTCCGCCCGTTTGTACTTCAGAGCTTATTCTCCACCGGTTGATAACCACGGCTTAAACGGACAAACAGCATTGCGGTGGCGGCGAGTCCACAGAGCGCCGCACACATTAGCCACCATCCGGGGGCGCTTTTATCTCCGGTCCACTGGACCAGCGCAGTGGATATCGCGGGCGTCAGGCCGCCAAAAATTGCGGTTGCGAGACTGAAGGCCAGGGAAAAACCGACGGTTCGCACATACACCGGCATCACTTCGGTGAGCGCCGCCACCATTGCGCCGTTGTACATTCCAAAGAAGAACGAAAACCAGAGCAGCACCAGCGTCATCCGGGTGAAATCCGGCGCGGCGGTCAGCCAGTGCATCACCGGCCAGGTGGTGATCAACGCGAGCAGAGTAATCCCCATCAGCACCGGTCGACGGCCAATCCTGTCGGAAATCGCGCCGCCAATCGGTAACCAGATAAAGTTAGAAATGCCCACCAGCATGGTGACAATCAGGCTGTCCCGCGCGCTCAGGTTTAGTACCGCTCTGCCATAGGTCGGGGTATAGACAGTGATAAAGTAAAAGGTGGTGGTAGTCATCGCCACCAGTAGCGTGCCGGCGGTGATGAGACGCCAGTTTTTGACGATAGTGGTAAAAATTTCCCTGGTGTCGGGGCGGTGCTTACGTTGTAAAAATTCTTCGGTCTCCTGAAGAGAACGGCGCAGAACAAAAATCAGCGGAATAATCATGCAACCGATAAAGAACGGGATACGCCAGCCCCATGTGGAAATCTGCTCGTGGTCGAGCATGGCGTTCAGGCCGTAACCCATCAGCGCCGCGACAACAATCGCGACCTGCTGGCTGGCGGATTGCCAACTGGTATAGAAGCCTTTATTTCCCGGCGTGGCGATTTCAGAAAGATAGACGGAAACGCCGCCTAACTCTACGCCAGCAGAGAATCCCTGCAATAATCGCCCCAGTAATACCAGTACAGGTGCTAGCAGACCGATACTGTGATAACCAGGAACCAGGGCAATCAGCAGCGTACCGCAGCCCATAATCGCCAGGGTAACCATCAGCCCTTTACGGCGACCGATTCTGTCAATGTAGGCACCCAGCACAATCGCCCCGACAGGGCGCATTAAAAAGCCAGAGCCGAAAACGGCAAAGGTCAGCATTAATGAAGCGAACTCACTTTCCGCCGGGAAGAATGTCTTCGCGATATAGGTGGCGTAAAACCCGAACAGAAAAAAGTCGAACTGTTCGAGGAAGTTACCGCTGGTCACCCGGAGTATTGCGCCAAACGTGCTGGCGCGCGATAGTTGTTGAGTCATTGGGTTTGCTCTCCATTGTCTTTCTTTTGTTCTTATAGAGGTAAGAGTGTGTGGGTTAGTCGCCTGCGACCCCCGCCGGTTTTCCGCGCCGTTTCTCAATCGCCCACTTGAGTAAGGAAGCGCAGCGGTAAAATCCATGGGCAAATTTTCCGTAAGGAATAGTCAAAAACAACGCCATGACCACCCCAAGATGGATGGCCAGCAAAATGCCCATCCACGCGCTATCTCTGCCCGCCAGAAGTGCTAAGCCCGTCAGGCTGGTCAGCAGTAGCAATAAAATAAAACCGCGATCCAGCGGCTTTTGCCGCGCGTCGCCATGCAGCGGTGAGCGCCTGAGATTCAGCCACAACAATCCCGCCGGGCCAATGACCAGACCAGTTCCACCGAGTGTGCCGAGGATCACCGGCGCGCTAAAGAACGGATAAGGGGCCTCCAGGCCAGCGAAGTAGTGGTAGCCTGTCGCCACTACCGTTGCGGCGAAACAGAGCATAAAGCCGTAAAAAGTGAAGTGGTGGAAACGACGGCGCATCAGAGTAAAAGCGTCATCCGCTTCGTTGCAGCCCTTGCCGTGACCGCCGTCGAGATATTTCAGCGTCAGGGCATTACGCGAGGCTTCAGCAATTTCAGCGGAACGCGGCGTGCCGGGAGAGATCTCGCGCCAGAAGCGAATTACGCCCGCCATCAGTAAACCGATCGCCAGAATAAAAACGGAACCAAACATCCACGCCAGCAGGTTATGCGGGAAAATCTGGTAAAAATCACCGGCCAGCGGCGGGTGAAATAGCGAGCCTTTCAACCCTATCGCGAGGAGCAGAAAGAGGCTCAGACCAAAAACTAACGCCAGCGCCACGGTTATGCCCGCCCGACGGTACAAGGCGCTGAAGGCGGCGGGCAGGGCGTAATGCTGCCAGGTTTCAAGCCGTACTTCCGCCATCGCTTTCGGCACGTTAATCGCAAATTCATGAGGCGGCGCATACTGACACGCGTGCAGACAAGCGCCGCAGTTATGGCACAGGTTCGCCAGATAGTTAATATCGGCTTTACCGAATTCCAGGCGCTGGGTCATCGCCGGGAACACAGCGCAAAAACCTTCGCAGTAGCGGCAGGCGTTACACACCTGCATCACTCGCCCGACTTCAGCTTCCGGCTCAGTGAGAATGTGTGCTTCGATGATCAACTTCTCAAGCTGCTTCATGACGCGCCTCCTTCTGTGCTGCCAGAGCGGCCTCTTTTCCGGCGATACGACCAAAGGTGGTGCCGATGGACATGCCGACGCCAGCGGTATAGCCTTTGCCCAGCACGTTGCCCGCCATCATTTCGCCGGCGACAAACAGATTACGGCTCGGTTGTCCGGCAAAGTGCACTGCGGCGCGTGCGTTCACTTTCAGTCCCAGATAGGTGAAGGTGATGCCTGGTCGCAAGGCATAGCCATAGTAAGGCGGCGTGTCGAGCGGTCGTGCCCAGTGGGTTTTTGGCGGCGTCAGCGCCTTCGTTGCGCAGTTATCCAGCGTGGTATGGTCGAATTGCCCGGGCTGGCAGGCTTTATTGTATTGCGTTACGGTGTGGGTTAAGCGTTCGCCATCCAGCCCTAACTGGCGCGCCAGTTCCGCCAGCGTATTGGCCTGCGCGCCGGGGAAGACCGGCGGCATAAAGTGGCCGATCGCTTTGCTGTCGATAATGGAATAGCCAATTTGCCCCGGCTGGTGGGCGACCAGACGCCCCCAGATGGCGTAACGTTTTGGCCAGAAATCTTCCCCTTCATCATAAAAACGCTCAGCGTCACGGTTGACCACCACGCCCAGCGATACGCAGTCCACGCGGGTACAAATCCCGCCGTCATACAGCGGCGCTCTGGCATCGATCGCCACGCAATGTGACTGGGAGGGATCGCCGATAATGTCCGCCCCGGCATCCATCATAAATTTGAGCAGGACGCCCTGGTTAAAGCGGGTGCCGCGAATGAGAAAATTATCCGCTGGCCACTCGCCGCGTTCGTTTTCACCCCACGCTTCCCGCAGCCATTCGCGGTTAGATTCAAATCCTCCGGCGGCGAGGACACAGGCTTTAGCTTCAATGCGTTCCTCTCCCGCCAGTGCCGCCACGAACTCGCCGTTATGCAGTTCAAGCGCCTGCACTGGCATGTTGTAGCGAATTTGCACCCCCAGCTTTTCTGCACTGCGATAATAGGCATTGACGAGAGCTTTCCCGCCGCCCATAAAGAAGGCATTGGTACGTGCTACATGTAGCGCGCCGGAAAGAGGGGGCTGAAAGTTAACGCCGTGCTGGCGCATCCAGTCGCGACATTGTGAAGAGGTACGGATCACCAGTCGCGCCAGCGCTTCGTCGGTATTCCCTTCGGTAACGCGGCGGAGATCCTGCCAGAACTCCTCTTCGGGATAGCTCTCGACCAGCACATCCTGCGGCGCATCGTGCATGCAGCGTAAGTTGCGGGTGTGTTGCGAATTTCCGCCGCGCCACTCCCGGGGGGCCGCTTCAAGCAGCAGCACGGAGGCTCCGCTCTCACGGGCGGTCAAGGCGGCACATAATGCGGCGTTGCCTCCGCCAATCACCAGGACATCAATCATCGTATACTCCATTACTATTTAACTGATTGTTAAATTTGTAATTAAAATGTATACGTATAAGTTGTGTGGGCGCTATGAGGCTCTGCTAAAGAGTTCTTTAGTTAGCGTAAAGTGTTGCTCCAGGCCAACCGCCTGTATCTACCAGGTGACGCATGACCTTCGTCAGCACGACGCGGGCGGCGAGGCCCGCAGGGGTAAGCTCATCATCAGAAAGGCTGACCAAAAAGTTGGGGCGACTCAGTATCGGATTGTGGATGCCGATCACTCTGAGCGCCTCTTTATCAAGATGAGAAATTGCGGCGCCTGGCTGTAGCGTGGCGCCGAGCCCACTACGAACGGCGTGCATCAACAAGGTCAGGCCGTCAATTTCTGCTGTAATTTCAACCTGAAACGCATTTTCCTGACAAATTGCTTCCAGTCTGCCACGCAGACCATGACCGGGACTGGGCATAATCAGGGGAATACTGGTCAACTCTGCTGGGGTGATGATCTCATCAGAAATTTCAGCCAGCAGAGCGTGTGCGCCAATCAGAAACAGTCGCTCTTCAAGAATCGGCCTGGCGCTCCAGCGCAGCATTTTCTCTTTCTGGAACACCACGGCTAAATCAATCTGCCGGGTATTGATCATCCGTTCCAGATTACCGGAAAGGCTTTCCACCAGATGCAGACGCACATCCGCATAGTTTTCCCGCATCGCATGGATAAAAGGTATGCCGAGGACAGAGGCGGTGCTGGGGGCCATGCCGACGCTGACGTGTCCTGAGAGACGCGCTTCCCGCGCGGCGAGAATAGCATCGTCAGCATGACGCAGCGCCAGCTGAGCCTGGGAATAAAAGGCCAGTCCGGCACTGGTGGGCGTTACGCCGCGAGAAGTGCGTTGCAACAGGCGAATGGCAAGTTCGTTTTCCAGCCGCGTCATCTGCTGGCTGAGTGCCGAGACGCCGATATTAAGATCGAGCGCCGCACTGCCCATACTCCCGGTTTCCACAATACGGACAAAGTAGCGTAGCTGGCGAAGCTCCATTTCGATTCTCCGGAAGAGGTCAGACAGAACTTACATGAGATTAGCACAGGGATGGCGGGGAGCGCGTGGGCGAGTTCAACAGATAAAAAAGCCAGCCTGATGCGGCTGGCTTTTCAGTGCGACATATTACTTGGTGTCGTGAGCGTGCTCATCTTCGCGGCAATCGCCTTCCGCACAGTGGCCGTACAGGTACAGGCTGTGGTTAGTCAGACGAATACCGTGTTTGGCGGCAATTTCACGCTGGCGCGCTTCAATGGAATCATCACTAAATTCGATCACTTTGCCGCAATCGAGGCAAATCAGGTGATCGTGGTGATGTTGCTGCGTCAGTTCAAAAACGGATTTACCGCCTTCGAAATTATGGCGGGTAACGATGCCAGCATCGTCAAACTGGTTCAGTACGCGATAAACGGTTGCCAGACCAATTTCTTCCCCCATATCAATCAGGCGTTTATATAAGTCTTCCGCGCTGACATGATGGTTATCCGGTTCCTGCAGGACTTCCAGGATTTTTAATCTCGGAAGGGTCACTTTCAGGCCAGCTTTCTTTAATGCGGTATTGTTGTCAGTCATGCGGAATCTGTCCTGTTGCTAAACGATCTACTTCCATGAGCGGAAGTAATACAGAGAATAACCCGATGTAATGCGTATCATTATAGAACTGCCATGGCGAAATGAAAACCGCAAGCATCGGGCCTTGTATACTGTCAAAAACGAGGCATTCGCTGCAAAAGCACTTTACGTGACCTCGTTAAATCAGAGGACATTGTACAGATATGTGATTAAAAGTTAAAAACTTGTAGCTATATCTTTGATTGCTTTTGTCTATTAATGCAAAAAAATCTGTCGATTATGTTGTTTATCCCCTCACTAATTCAAGTTGCAGGACAAAACGGTTAACCGTTTTGAACAGCGCTTGCGCTGGCCTCGCAGGGCAAGGCCCGGGGATGAGCGAGTATTGTCAACGCAGATGCAACAGACCGTATGACGGGTACAGACTCAGGCATTCTTGATTTCTTCAAGATGCAGTTCTTCAGAAATCTGTTTTACCCATTTGTCGACACGTTCATTAGTCAGTTCCGGCTGACGGTCTTCGTCGATAGCCAGGCCGACGAAGTGGTCATCATCGACCAGGCCTTTAGACGCTTCAAAATGGTAGCCAGCTGTCGGCCAGTGACCCACGATAGTCGCGCCGCGAGGCTCAATGATATCGCGGATAGTCCCCAGCGCGTCACAAAAATATTCTGCGTAGTCTTCCTGATCGCCGCAGCCAAAGAGCGCGACCAGCTTGCCATTGAAATCTATCTCTTCCAGCGTAGGGAAAAAATCATCCCAGTCGCATTGGGCTTCACCGTAATACCAGGTCGGGATGCCGAGCAGCAGAATGTCGTGGCCTTCCAGATCTTCTTTGCTGCTTTTGGCAATGTCGTGGACTTCAGCAACATCTTTACCAAGCTGCTTTTGAATCATTTTTGCAATATTTTCGGTGTTGCCGGTGTCGCTGCCAAAAAAGATGCCGATGATAGCCATGAGTAAAATAACCTCTTGAAACTTAATGATGTGGTAATGGCTTAATGCCTGCAGATAAGGGCAATCATAGCAGAACTGAGAAGGGCGCGGAAACAGCAATCGCGCCCAACTGCACACTCTGCTACATGAAAGGTTATTTTTTGAAGGTTTCAGGCGTTATCGTGGCTGCGCATGGCCGCCAGTTGGTTCATCAGTATCTCTTCTATCAGATCGCTGCGGGTCATACGACGGGCTTCGGCCAGCTCATTCAGCTCATCGACGATATCGGCATTCAGTTTTAACTCAACGCGCTTCAATCCGCGAACTTTATCGCGTTTAAGCTGATTGCGTTTATTGATGCGCAGTTGTTCATCGCGTGAAAGCGGATTGGTTTTCGGTCTACCCGGCCGACGCTCAGTTGCGAACAAATCTAATGTCGTACGGTCCGTTTGTTCTTTTGCCATGATTCAGAGTGACTTCGGGGGAAACAAGCTGTCGGGTATAGCCGACGCAGATAGCGCGCCATCATACATCAGGCAATGCGATGCGCCAACGACCGCAGACATTCTGCCGCGCGGTCGGGCAGATTTTAGCCAGTTATGCGCCGAGGGTGAGCAAATATCGGCGAATTGCCCGTATCACGGCCTCCGGCTTTTCGGCATGCACCCAATGCCCGGCACCGGCAATGACGTGCGCCCGGGCCTGGGGAAATTGCGCCAGCAGGGCATCGCGGTAAGCATCGGTCACGTAAGGGGAGTTGCCACCGGGGATAAACAGCGCCGGGTGAGGCCAGGCCGGGATAGTTTGCCAGCCGACGATATTGTCATACTGCTCCCACAGAGCCGGTACGTTAAAACGCCACTGGCTATCGACAAAAGACTTCAGCAGAAACTGAATCACCCCTTCTTCGTGAAGGTGCTCGCGCATAATCACTGCTGCCTGTTGGCGAGTACTCGCGCCGGCATCGGTTACGGCATTGATGGCGGCGAAGATTTCATCATGACGGCGGACGTGATAATTCACGGGGGCGATATCAATGATCACCAGACCTGCAATGCGTTCAGGAGCCAGCGCGCTTAGCGCCATGACCGCCTTGCCGCCCATAGAATGGCCAATAAAGACCGCTTTTTCTATCTGACATTCATTGAGGGTATCCAGCAGATCCTGCGCCATCGCGGCATAGGTCATTTCCGGCGCGCGCGGCGAAAGGCCGTGGTTTCGCATATCAACCTGCAAAATATCGTGATCGGCGACCAGATCGCGGGCGAGGATCCCAAGGTTATCCAGGCTGCCAAAAAGGCCGTGGACCAGGACGACAGGGGGATGATTATGCGGATTCTGTGCAGATTGTATTCGGCTATTTAATTTCATGGCAAAGTTCTTTTTTTCGCTCCGTCGGGTTAGGGTATTATGTTGGACATTCTGCCATTCGGCTGCAAGAACCGGAAGATTTCCGAGTTTTGCCGCCATCCTGGTTTGACGCTATCCGCGGTTGGGATTTGCCCCTATAATCCCGACAACTTGTATTCAGAAAAAGATATCGCACTGGATTAAGATGAAAACAATCGAAGTTGATGATGAACTCTATAGCTATATTGCCAGCCACACCAAGCATATTGGCGAGAGCGCATCCGACATTTTACGGCGCATGTTGAAGTTTTCCGCCGTTCCTCAGTCCGCTGCACCGGTAGCGAAAGCTACTCCGGCTCCCGCGCCAGCGCCTGTCGTTGAAGTGAAACCCGTTAATCCTCTGAAAGATAAAGTCCGCGCGATGCGCGAACTGCTGTTGTCTGATGAGTACGCTGAACAAAAGCGTGCGGTAAACCGTTTCATGCTGATTCTGACCACCCTCTATTCTTTAGACAGCAAAGGGTTTGCGGAGGCCACCGAGTCTTTGCACGGGCGTACCCGCGTCTATTTTGCGGAAGATGAGAAGACGCTACAGAAAAACGGTAATCAGACGAAACCTAAGCAGGTTCCGGGTACGCCATGGTGGGTGATTACAAATACCAATACCGGTCGCAAATGCAGCATGATCGAACATATCATGCAATCAATGCAGTTCCCCGCGGAATTGATCGAAAAGGTTTGCGGTACGATCTAGTTGTTTAACTTTTGCACCAGAAGGATCAGGCAATGGCAATCGATAAGCGCGCAGGTCAACCTGCGCAACAGAGTGATTTGATTAACGTCGCCCAACTGACTGCCCAGTACTATGTGCTGAAGCCGGATGTAGGCAACGCGGAACATGCAGTGAAGTTTGGTACCTCCGGTCACCGCGGCAGCGCGGCGCGCCACAACTTCAACGAGCAGCATATTCTGGCGATTGCGCAGGCAATTGCCGAAGACCGCGCGAAGAACGGGATCACCGGCCCATGCTACGTCGGGAAGGACACCCACGCATTATCCGAACCGGCTTTCATTTCCGTACTAGAAGTGCTGGCGGCAAACGGTGTTGATGTCATCGTGCAGGAAAACAACGGTTTTACTCCGACACCAGCGATTTCGAATGCGATTCTGGTGCATAATGAAAACGGCGGGCCACAGGCTGACGGGATTGTCATTACTCCCTCTCATAACCCGCCGGAAGACGGCGGTATCAAATACAATCCGCCAAATGGCGGCCCGGCAGATACCAACGTCACTAAAGTGGTAGAAAACCGGGCCAACGAACTGCTTGCTGCAGGTTTGCAGGGCGTGAAGCGCATTTCCCTGGATGCCGCACTGGCCTCCGGACATGTGAAAGAGCAGGATCTGGTGCAGCCGTTTATCGAAGGGCTGGCGGATATCGTCGATATGGCGGCGATTCAGAAAGCGGGCCTGACGCTGGGCGTTGATCCGCTGGGCGGTTCCGGTATCGAATACTGGAAGCGTATTGCTAAGCACTACAACCTGAACCTGACTATCGTTAACGATCACGTTGATCAGACGTTCCGCTTTATGCATCTCGACAAAGACGGCGCAATCCGTATGGACTGTTCCTCCGAGTGCGCGATGGCGGGTCTGCTGGCGCTGCGTGATAAGTTCGATCTGGCGTTCGCCAACGACCCGGACTATGACCGCCACGGCATCGTGACTCCGGCTGGGCTGATGAACCCGAACCACTATCTGGCGGTCGCGATCAACTATCTGTTCCGGCACCGCCCGCAGTGGGGCAAAGAGGTGGCGGTCGGTAAAACGCTGGTCTCTTCCGCGATGATCGACCGCGTAGTGAACGATTTGGGGCGTAAACTGGTGGAAGTGCCGGTCGGCTTTAAATGGTTCGTCGACGGTCTGTTCGACGGCAGCTTCGGCTTCGGCGGCGAAGAGAGCGCCGGGGCTTCTTTCCTGCGTTTCGACGGCACGCCGTGGTCTACCGATAAAGACGGCATCATCATGTGCCTGCTGGCGGCGGAAATCACGGCCGTCACCGGGAAAAACCCGCAGGAGCACTACAACGAGCTGGCGGCCCGCTTTGGCGCGCCGAGCTATAACCGTTTGCAGGCAAGCGCGACCTCCGCGCAGAAAGCGGCGCTGTCTAAGCTCTCTCCGGAAATGGTCAGCGCCAGCACGCTGGCGGGCGATCCGATCACCGCGCGCCTGACGGCGGCGCCGGGTAACGGCGCGTCGATTGGCGGCCTGAAGGTGATGACCGACAACGGCTGGTTTGCCGCGCGACCTTCTGGTACGGAAGACGCGTATAAGATCTATTGCGAAAGCTTCCTCGGTGAGGAACACCGCAAGCAGATCGAAAAAGAAGCGGTTGAGATTGTCAGCGAAGTGCTGAAAAACGCGTAAGTGCGGTTTGTGTGCCGGGCGGTAGTGCGGCCCGGCCTACAACAACGATCGTGGGCCCGGTAAGCGTTAGTTATCGCTACCGGGCTTTTTTTTAACCGTGTTTGTTTTTCAGCTCAAAGCGCGGCGATACCAGTCCATACAGCGTCCAGCCGAGGAAGGTCACGATGGAGCCGTACAGCATCGCTTCTTCACCGGAGGAATACAGCGCGTAGAAGCTGTACAGCGCGCCGATGAATGCCACGAAGTTCGCCGTTTTGGCTTTTGACGACGGAACATTTGCCACTTTCTGAATGATCACCAGCGCGGCCATCGACAGAATGTACGGGATAATGTTTGTTACCACCGCCAGGTTAACCAGCACGTTGAACTGGCTGTTCAGCGATGGGCTGATGGTCATCAGCGATAATCCGCTCTGGATAATCACAATGGTCAACATCCCCTGAACCGGCGCATCCACTTTCGTTACGCGAGAGAAGATTTTCGGGAAATAACCTTCATCCGCCGAGGATTTGAAGACCTGGGCGATGGTGAACTGCCAGCCCAGCAGCGAACCGCAGCAGGACATCACCATCAACGCCATGATCACTTTACCGACTTCCGGGGTAAACATCTGTGCGAACGCCAGACCGAACGGCGCGGTGGAGTTGGCCAGATCCATGTTCGGTACGATCCCGGCAATCACGTTGGTGGAGATGATGTAAATCACCGCCGCGCCCAGCGTACCGCCTAATACCGCAATCGGTACGTTACGCTCCGGGTTTTCCACCACTTCGGCGTTGGCGCAGGCAGATTCCAGACCGAGGAAGGCCCACAGCGTCATCGCAATAGAAGAACCGACGGCGGTGAAGAACGGTACGTGATGCGGGTTCCAGGAACTGGCGTACAGCGTCGGGCTAAACCAGAACCAGCCGATGATGCACAGACCGACAACCGGAATAATCACCCCCCAGACGGTGATACTGCTGATTTGCCCGGTAATGCGCGCGCCGCCGAAGTTGGCGACGGTGCACAGCCACAGCACGCCGATGGTCGCCAGACCGATCTGCACCGGTGACAGCGTGGTGCCGAATAACTCGGTGCCGTAGCCGACGGCGGAGATGGCGATAGCGACGTTGGCAATCAGCAGCGAAACGCCATAGGTGTAGTTCGCCATAAAGTTGCCGGACTTACCAAAGGCATACTCCGCGTAGCCGCCCATGCCGCCGGATTTACGGCTGAACATCCCGCATTTGGCGAAAGCCCATGCCAGCGCCATTGAACCAACGGCAGTCACCAGCCACGAGATGATTGAGATGGTGCCGACCTCCGCAAGTTTGGTGGGCAGCATGATAATCCCGGAGCCCATCATATTGACCATTGTCAGGATAGTGAGCTGGACGACGCCCATTTTATTGGCTTTAGCTTTGCTCATAATTTTTCCCCTTTCAGCAGGGTGTTCTGTGCTTCGCGTGGTTTAATGACGTAACACCACACCTGTTTACATCCGTCTTGTTCTTCGATGTAAACGCCCTGTAGTTCAGGCGCGAAGCCCGGCAGCAGGTTGATCCCTTCTTCCAGCGCGCTGAAATAACGCAGCACCGCCCCGCCCCAGATTTCACCCGGAACAACGCACAAAACCCCTGGCGGATAGGGAAGCGCGCCTTCTGCCGCGATCCGTCCTTCTGCTTCCGGCAGGCGAACCAGTTCGACTTCACCGCGCAGATAGGCGTAGTTGGCGTCCTGTGGATTCATGCTGACGCGTGGGAAATGGGATTTACGGAACATCTCTTTTTGCAGTTGTTTGACGTTATGGCGTGCGTACAGATCGTGCATCTCCTGGCACAACTGACGCAAGGTGTAACCGGCGTAACGGGTTTCGTGCTGTTTGTAGATTGATGGCAGAACTTCGGCCAACGGCGCATCGGCTTCCAGCAGTTTCTCAAAGCGCACCAGCAGGGCGATGAGTTGCTGCAATTTCGCCATGTCTTCCGCTGGCGTCAGCAGGAACAGGATCGAGTTGAGATCGCATTTTTCCGGTACCACGCCGTTTTCACGCAGGAAGTTGGCAAGGATGGTCGCCGGAACGCCAAAGGTGTCGTATTCTCCGTTGCGCGCATTGATGCCCGGCGTCGTGAGCAGTAGTTTGCACGGATCAACAAAGTATTGATGTTCGGCGTAGCCTTCGAAGGCATGCCAGCGTTCGCCCGGCACAAAGTGGAAAAAGCGCAGGTCGTTTGCAATCTCTGCAGTGGGGTAAGATTGCCAGGGTTTGCCATCGATCAGATCGGGCACAAACGGACGTATATGACGGCAGTTATCAAGGATCAGCTTACGCGCGTTGATGCCGTTCTCTACGCAGTCCATCCACATGTTACGGCCACTGACGCCTTCGTGCATTTTGGCATTGATGTCCAGAGCGGCGAACAGTGGGTAGAACGGGCTGGTGGAGGCGTGCATCATGAATGCGTTATTTAGACGCTTATGCGGTACATAGCGCTCCTGTCCTTTGATATGGCTGTCTTTTTTGTGGATCTGCGAGGTCTGGGAGAAACCGGCCTGCTGTTTGTGAACCGACTGCGTGACCAGGATCCCCGGATCGTTTTCGTTCAGATCCAGCAGCAATGGCGAGCAATCGGCCATCATCGGAATAAACTGCTCGTAGCCGACCCATGCGGAGTCAAACAGGATGTAGTCGCACAGATGACCAATCTTATCCACCACCTGCCGGGCGTTGTAGATGGTGCCATCGTAGGTGCCTAACTGGATCACTGCGAGGCGGAACGGACGCGCGTCCTGCGCGCGTTGCGGCGCCACTTCGCTGACCAGTTTACGCAGATAGCTTTCTGCAAAGCAGTGGGCGTCGATCCCGCCGATGAAGCCGTACGGGTTGCGCGCGGTTTCCAGATAAACCGGCGTCGCGCCCGCCTGCAACAGCGCGCCGTGGTGGTTCGATTTGTGGTTATTACGATCGAACAACACCAGATCGCCTGGGGTCAGCAGCGCGTTAAGTACCACTTTGTTTGACGATGAGGTGCCGTTCAGCACAAAGTAGGTTTTATCGGCGTTGAACACTTTCGCGGCGTGTTGCTGGGCGATGCACGGCGCGCCTTCGTGGATAAGCAGATCGCCCATCGCCACGTCGGCATTACACAAATCAGAGCGGAAAAGCGTTTCGCCAAAGTACTCAACAAACTGGTTCCCTGCCGGATGTCGGCGGAAGAACTCGCCGCCCTGATGCCCCGGACAGTCAAATGCGCTGTTGCCCTGGTTTACGTAGTCCACCAGCGCCCGGAAGAACGGCGGGCGCAGTTGCGTTTCATAGTGGCTGGCAGCGGTCTCCAGTTGGCGACCATAGAAAGCCGTACGGGCGTCATTATGTTCAAATACGCCCGAGATCCGCGGCAGATATTCGGCCGGAACGCGCTCTTCATTTTGTGTCGCGATAAACACGGGAATACCGTAGCCTGTGGCATCAATCTCATCGAGTTTTCCACATTCAATATCATTGACAGACAATACCACTGCGGCAACGTCAATATAATTACTTTCATTAATATTAACGATACTTCGCTGCGTGGAAAAACAGTCAGGGCAGGTACGGCTGACGGCGATTTTTAATTCAGACATTTTTCATTCCTTTATTTCAGGTAATAGCAGGTCCTCAATTTCTTGAATAAGAAATCGATCGCTCCGGAAAAAAAGCAAAGTGCTGCCGCTGATAAATTAATCAGTAATTGCTTTTTTTAGTATGCAAAAAACCATGCCTGTCCGGTCACAGGTATGTCAGGTATTTGCAGAGTGAGCACCGCTGGATACAGGCGTTAGCCTGCGATACAGAGAGTCAGGAAGACCTGTATGCTGGAGTGCCCTTAGTCAAAAGACTAACGGGCATTAAAGAAA
Organism: Klebsiella sp. KE9456; assembly: GCF_043832615.1. Lineage (NCBI taxonomy): Bacteria > Pseudomonadati > Pseudomonadota > Gammaproteobacteria > Enterobacterales > Enterobacteriaceae > Klebsiella > Klebsiella sp. KE9456. The sequence continues at coordinate 161,082 of NZ_JBDYQK010000005.1, read as the reverse complement.
TGAAAATCGAAGCTGTTACGGTGGGAGAACATCATAATATGCGTTGTTCGCCTTATATGGGGCATTGTTCGACTATTATTTTCCATTTTGGTTACCTTTACTGAATAAGTTTAAGGTGTGGGTATTTTATCCGTGAGATGCCGTTTTTGTGTGATAATGATCAATAAAAACGATCATTAATAAAATATTAATCCGGTTTTTTGGCTGTAACAAGCGATAAGATACTGCATTGTTGTTTTTGTGTTAATTATTTGTGTTTTTATATTTTATTAAGGACGACCTGCACTCTGTTAAATATATTTATTCAGAGTCGATAATAAAAAATATTATATTTATTTTTAATCAAAAAAAATGAATAACCATTCATGGCATAAAGCGATAGCCAATCCCGGTTTCGGTAATGAAATGGCGGGGACGAGCCGGATCCAGCTCCAGCTTCTGTCGCAGGTGGCCCATATAAATACGCAAATAGTGACTGTGCTCGACCGCGTTCGGTCCCCAGACCTGATTTAACAGTTGGCGCTGAGTCAGCACTTTTCCGGCGTTATTGAGCAGTACGGCCAGCAGACGGAATTCGATCGGCGTCAGGTGAATCTCCTCTTCATCGCGACGAACAAGGTGTGCGGCTAAATCCACTTTTACGCTGGAAAACTGTACGATGGGTTCGGAAGAAGGGCCGCTGGCGTGACGTCGCAGCGCCACGCGTAAGCGCGCCTGCAGTTCGCCGATGCCGAAGGGTTTACTCAGATAGTCGTCAGCGCCCGCATCCAGCGCGGCGATTTTGTCGCTCTCTTCACTACGCGCAGAAAGCACAATCAACGGAATTGCGCTCCACTGCCGCAGATCGCGAATAAAATCGATGCCGTCGCCGTCAGGCAGGCCAAGATCAAGAATGATGAGATCGGGTTTTCGCGTGGCAGCTTCCAGCAGGCCGCGATTTAACGTTTCTGCCTCATACACGCGCAGCCCGTCACTTTCCAGCGCGCTGCGCAGAAAGCGGCGAATAGCCTGTTCATCTTCAACTATCAGAACGTTGGTCACATATCCTCATGAAAATCTTCAAATTCAGGTGCGGTTTCCTGCGGGAGTGTAACACGGAAACAGGTTCCGCCTTGCGGACGATTATGCGCGGAAATCGTTCCGCCGTGCACTTCAACAATTGCCTGGCAAATAGCCAGCCCCAGGCCAACGCCCGGTACCGTCGACTCTTTATTCCCGCGGGCAAATTTGTCGAAGATGCTTTTCTCCTGCCCGTCCGGAATGCCGGGACCATTATCCCACACCTCAAGCTGGAGATACTGGCCTGCAATATGAGCATTAATGCCGATCTCCGCCTGTGAACCGGCGTACTTGACGGCGTTTTCCAGCAGGTTAATCAGCACCCGCTCGAACAGCGGGCCGTCAACGTACACCAGCGTCAGCGGCTCAGGCAACGACAGGTTAACCGGACGGGAGAGCCCTGGCTCCAGCATTTGCAGAGCGCTGCCAACGATCTCTTCAAGCGTCAGCCACTCTTTTTTAAGATTAAAGCCGCCGGACTGGATTCGCGCCATATCCAGCAGGTTATTCACCAGCCGGGTAGTGTTGAGCACATGCTGGCGAATTTCGCTGGCCTGGCGAGCGTGAGGCGATCCTTCACTTGCTAAATCAAGGGTTAAAATTTCCGCCTGACCAAACAGCACCGTCAGCGGCGTGCGCAGATCATGGGATAGGGCGGCGAGCAGGGCGTTGCGAACGCTCTCGCGCTCGCTGGCGAGTCGCGCCAGCTCTTCGCTGGCGGTCAGCGTCAGGCGCTCCAGCGCGCTGGCGACCAGCAGGGTGAATGTTTCCAGTAACCGCTGTTGCTCCGGGATCATCAACTGGCGAAGATTACCCGGCTCCACTACCACCAGCCCGTGCGTTTTGTCGGCGCTTTTTAACGGCAGGATTTGATACGGCACGCCGGGCAGGGTATCGGTGCCCGCCCCGGCTGGCAGGCCTTTATCAAAACTCCATCGGGCGATGGCGTCATCCCAGGGTGTGATGCCCTGCTGGTGCGTCAGCGGCGTTAGCGTGCCGTTTTCGTCCGGCAATAACACCTGACTACGAGCCTGAAACGTGGAGGTGATAAACCGTTCGCTGGTGGCGGCGATATCCTGCTTGCTTCGCCCTACCGCCAGCGCTTTGGACATCTCGTACAGATGGCGTGTGCGTTGTTCGCGATAACGGGCAACCCGTGCCTGGTAGCGTACGCCTGCCGTCAGGTTACCAATCACCAGACCCACAGTCAGCATCACGGCGAAAGTTAACAGGTATTGCACATTGGAAACGGCAAGCGTACCGCGAGGCGCGATAAAAAAGAGATCGAAGCTGGCGACGTTAATAAAGGTGGCGACCACCGAGGGCCAGCGCCCGAAAAACAGGGCGATAATCACCACGCCCAGCAGGTACAGCATCACCAGGTTAGCGGCATCAAAAGCGACCATCCACTGTATGGCGATGATCGTCGTCAGCGCACATAAAGCGATGGCAACCAGACAGCCCTGGATTTGTACCCGCCACTTATCCTTAAACGTTCGGGTGTCCGATGAGCTGCTAAGCGGGCGAACTGGCGGGTCATCGATCGCCACCACTATCTGATCGAGATCCGGGGCCAGTTTCGCCAGCCGATCGGCAAACGAATCGCTGCGCCACCAGCGCCGCGTTGTGGGACGGCCCAGCACAATTTTGCCGAGATTATGCTCCCGGGCGTAATGCACAACCGCTTTTTCTGCCGCAGGATCGGAGAGGGTGGCGGTCTCGGCCCCCAGTTCCTGCGCCAGGCGCAGGGCGCTTAAGATGGCGCGTCGCTGCTTTTCTGGCAGACGATGCAGCGCCGGGGTTTCGACATACACCGCGTGCCAGACGCTACCGAGGCGGGCTGCCAGCCGCGCGGCGGCGCGCACCAGTTTTTCACTACCGGTGTTGTGTCCGATGCACAGCAGAATGGCGTCGCGGGTATGCCATACTTTCTCTTCGCCAGGATGGCCCCGCCAGGCGCGCATCTGATCGTCCACCCGGTCGGCCGTGCGGCGCAGCGCCAGTTCACGCAGGGCAATCAGATTACCTTTACGAAAGAAATGTTCAATGGCGCGTTCGGCCTGACCGGCAATATAAACCTTGCCTTCTTTCAGGCGCGCCCGCAGATCGTCAGGCGGCAGATCCACCAGCACCACTTCGTCGGCGGCATCGAAGAACGGATCGGGGACGGTTTCGCGGACCTGAACGCCGGTGATGCCGCTGACCACATCATTCAGGCTCTCCAGGTGCTGGACGTTGACGGTGGTAAAGACATCAATTCCGGCTTCCAGAAGTTCCTCTACGTCCTGCCAGCGTTTGGGATGACGTGAGCCGGGCGCGTTGTTATGCGCCAGTTCATCGATGAGGATCAGCGCCGGGCGGCGAGCCAGCGCGCCGTCCAGATCAAACTCTTTAACGTAGCGCCCTCGGTGGGAAAGGCGGCGCAGGGGAAGGACGCTGAGCCCGTCAAGCATCGCCGCCGTCTCTTTACGCCCGTGGGTTTCCACCACGCCGATCAAAATATCCAGGTCCTGACCGCGCAGCCGCTGCGCTTCCGCCAGCATCGCCCAGGTTTTCCCGACGCCCGCGCAGGCGCCAAAGAAGATTTTCAGTTTTCCCCGGTGCGGTGCGGCGGTGTGTTCCAGAAGGTGGTCAGGGTCCGGGCGCAGCGGCTCATCACTCATTTTTCACTTATCCTTCAGCGCATCCAGCGACATATTTAGCTGCAGTATATTTACCACAGGTTGGCCAAGAAAGCTGAGCAACGGTGTTTGCGTTGCGTCGTTGACCAGCTGGCTGACCTGTTCAACGCTAAGCTGCCGCGCTCTGGCGACGCGAGGTACCTGCCATAGGGCGGCGGCCGGAGTCAGATTGTTATCCAGTCCGCTCGCCGAGGCGGTGACCAGCTCCACCGGCACAGCCGGACTCGCATCCGGGTTGGCGGCGCGCAGCGCCTGTATCCGTTCGCCGATAGTTTTATCCAGCGCCGGATTGCTGACGGAAAGGTTGCTGCCGCCGGAAGCCAGCGGGTTGTCCGGCATCCCGGTCGTGGCGGACGGGCGGCCCTGGAAATAGCCAGCGGAGGTAAAGTTCTGGCCGATCAGGCGGGAACCGCGCACTTCACCGTCAATCCTCACCAGCGAACCGTTGGCTTGTTGCGGGAACCACCACTGTCCCAGCGCGGTGGTCAACAGCGGATAGACGCCGCCGGTAATAAGCGTTAACAGAATAAAAAGCACAATGGCGGGGCGAATCAATGACATGATCTTTTCCTCACAGCAGCCCGCTCAGGGTAAGTAACAGATCGATAGCTTTGATACCGATAAACGGTATCACCAGCCCGCCAAGACCGTAGATCCACAGGTTACGGCGCAGCATGGCAGAGGCTGAAAGCGGCTTATAGCTCACCCCTTTTAATGCCAGCGGGATCAGAAAAATGATAACCAGCGCATTGAAGATCACCGCGCTGAGGATCGCGGAGTCCGGCGAATGCAGACGCATAATGTTCAGCGCATTCAACTGTGGATAGGTCGCGGCAAACGCCGCCGGAATAATAGCGAAATATTTTGCTACGTCGTTGGCGATGCTAAAGGTGGTTAAAGAACCGCGGGTCATCAGCATCTGTTTGCCGATATGCACCACCTCAATCAGCTTAGTGGGGTTAGAATCGAGATCCACCATGTTGCCGGCTTCTTTCGCCGCCTGAGTACCGGAGTTCATCGCCACCGTCACATCAGCCTGCGCCAGCGCCGGCGCATCGTTGGTTCCGTCGCCGGTCATCGCCACCAGACGGCCTTCGGCCTGATACTGGCGAATCAACGCCAGCTTGGCTTCCGGCGTCGCTTCCGCCAGAAAATCATCCACACCGGCTTCGGCGGCAATCGCCGCCGCCGTCAGACGGTTATCGCCGGTGATCATCACCGTTTTGATGCCCATTTTGCGCAACTGGGCGAAGCGTTCTTTGATCCCGCCTTTGACAATATCTTTCAGCGCGATAACGCCCAGCACGCGGGAACCTTCCACCACCACCAGCGGCGTGGCGCCAAGACGAGCGACGCTATCCACTTTTTGTTCCACGTCAGCAGGAAAATGACCGCCGCTGGCGGCGACATGGCGACGAATGGCATCCACGGAACCTTTACGGATCATTCGGTTATCGATATTGATACCGCTCATTCGGCTTTGCGCGGTAAAGGGAACAAAAGTGGCATGAAGCGACTGGACATCGCGTTCCCGCAGGTTAAAACGTTGCTTGGCGAGGATGACGATGCTGCGGCCTTCCGGCGTTTCGTCGGCCAGCGAGGAGAGTTGCGCCGCGTCCGCCAGCGTCTTTTCATCCACGCCCTGAGCGGGCAGAAAATCCGAAGCCTGGCGGTTACCGAGGGTGATGGTGCCGGTTTTGTCCAGAAGCAGCACGTCCACATCGCCTGCGGCTTCTACCGCGCGTCCGCTGGTGGCGATGACGTTGGCCCCCAGCATCCGGCTCATCCCGGCAACGCCAATCGCCGAGAGTAATCCGCCGATAGTCGTCGGGATCAGACACACCAGCAGGGCGACCAGCACCGTTACGCTGACGGCGTGACCGCCCCAGGCAGAGAAAGGCCAGATGGTGGCGGTCGCCAGCAGGAACACCAGAGTCAGGGCGATCAGCAGAATGGTCAGGGCGATTTCGTTTGGCGTTTTGCGGCGCTGCGCGCCTTCCACCATGGCGATCATCCGGTCAAGGAAGGTTTCGCCGGGATTCACGCTGCATTCGATGACCAGCCAGTCAGAGAGAATTCGCGTTCCGCCGGTCACCGAGGCGAAGTCGCCGCCGGATTCGCGAATGACCGGCGCGGACTCGCCGGTGATGGCGCTTTCGTCCACCGACGCGCCCCCTTCGATAACTTCGCCATCGCAGGGAATAATATCCCCTGCTTCGACCAGGACGACGTCCCCTTTACGCAGTTCATCGGCGGGGATGTGGTCAATTTGCGCATCGCGCTGCGGCGCGCGCAGTTTACGGGCAAATGCGGTCTTTTTGACCCCTTTGAGGCTACTGGCCTGCGCTTTACTGCGGCCTTCGGCCATTGCTTCGGCGAAGTTGGCGAACAGCACGGTAAACCACAGCCAAATACTGACGGCAGCGGTAAACGGGGCGCTTCCCGCGATCTGCCCGCTTGCCATCGCGATGGCGAGCAGAGTGGTCAGCAGGCTGCCGATCCAGACGATAAACATGACCGGGTTACGCCACTGTACTTGCGGGCTAAGTTTTTTCACTGCGTCAAGCAACGCCTGGCGTACAAGCGTCGGCTCCAGCAGGGCTAATGATTTGCGACTCATAACAGGTTGCTCCGCAATCGCTTAAAGTAAAGAGAATTGTTCCGCCAGCGGGCCGAGCGCGAGCGCGGGAATAAAGGTCAGGGCACCGACCAGCAAAACGGTGCCGATCAGCAGGCCGATAAATAACGCGTCATGGGTTGCGAGCGTCCCGCTGCTGGCGGGCTGAATTTTCTTCGTTACCAGCGAGCCGGCAATGGCCATTACCGGAATAATGACCGCGAAGCGGCCGACCAGCATGCAGAACGCCAGTAGCAGGTTCCAGAACGGCGTCGTTGCGTTGATGCCCGCGAAGGCGCTGCCGTTGTTATTGGCCGCCGAAGTTACCGCGTACAGCACTTCGCTAAATCCGTGCGGGCCGGGATTAAGCATTGCGGCGCGTCCGGCCCCGGTCATCATCGCCAGAGCCGTACCGAGGAGCACCAGCGTCGGCGTGACGAGGATCGCCAGCGCAATCATTTTCATTTCACGGACATCGATTTTCTTACCGAGGTATTCCGGCGTGCGGCCAATCATTAACCCGGCGATAAATACCGCCAGCATCACGAATAACAGCATGCCGTACAGACCCGACCCGACGCCGCCAAAAACCACTTCGCCGATTTGCATCAGCCACATGGGCACCATCCCGCCCAGCGCGGTAAAGGAGTCATGCATCGCATTCACCGCTCCGCAGGATGCGGCGGTGGTGATAACCGCAAACAGGCTGCTGGCGAGAATGCCAAAACGACTCTCTTTGCCTTCCATATTCAGATTACTGTCGGCCCCGAGGTGTAACAGATGCGGGTTGCCGCGAGTTTCCGCCCACATCACCGCCGCCGCGCAGACAATAAAGATCAGCAACATTGCCCACAGAATCGCGCGACCCTGGCGGCGATCGCCCACCACCTCGCCAAAGGCGAAGCACAATGCCGCCGGGATCAGAAAGATCGCCAGCATCTGCACCATATTGGTCAGCGCGGTGGGGTTTTCGAACGGGTGAGCGGAATTGGCGTTAAAGAAACCGCCGCCGTTGGTGCCAAGCATCTTAATGGCTTCCTGGGAAGCCACTGGCCCCATCGGCAGCATCTGGCGCACACCTTCAAGCGAAACCATGCTCTGATAGGGAGCGAAATTCTGCGGCACGCCTTGCTGAATAAAGAACAGGGCGATCAGTAGCGAAATCGGCAGCAACAACCAGAGCGTGATACGAATCAGATCGACCCAGACGTTGCCCAGGGTGCTGACTTTCTGCCGGGCGTACGCACGGGTGAAAGCGAAGACCACCGCGATCCCGGTGGCGGCAGAGAGGAAATTTTGCACCGCCAGTCCTGCCATCTGGCTCAGATAGCTCATGGTGGTTTCCCCGGCGTAGGCCTGCCAGTTGGTGTTACTGACGAAGCTCACCGCGGTATTCAGCGCCAGATCCCATGACAGGCCGGGCAGATGCTGAGGGTTGAGCGGCAGTGAACCCTGAAGCATCAGCAGCACAAATAACGCCAGTATACCGAGGGCGTTAAACAGCAAAATAGCGCATAAATATTGATACCAGTTCATCTCCTGCGAACGAATACCGGCTACCCGCCATAAACTGCGTTCGATACCGGCAAGGCCAGGTAACGGTACATCGTTAATCATGCTTGCCAGTACGCTTCCCAGCGGACGCGCCAGGATGAACAGCAGCAGAATAAAGCTCGTGATGAGTAAAAATCCTTGCGCGGCCATCAGAATGCCTCCGCGTGTAGCAGGGCATAAACCAGATAAACCAGCAACAGGAACACCAGCGCTACGCCAGCGATTACGCCTGCGGTCACAATCCACCTCCGGGTGTTTTTGGGCTTTACGCGGAGAATAGAAAGTTGGGCGCAAAGATTTCGCAAAAATCAGCGCCGGGGGGATAAAAAAAATATAAAAATCGTTAAAACCACAATTTAACTAATGGTTAGTATTAATTTAACTTTTATGTAACTAATTTACCGAATGAATAAAAATAAAGGCGAAAATAAGTGCTTTTTAGTGGTCGGATGAGTAGTAAAATTACAGTCAAAGCGGTACTATTTTAGCCAGAGTACATTGGCACTTTACCGGCGTTGATTGCCGGCCTGACAAAGGGGAGAGAAATTATGACGTTGTACAAAAACTATCCGGCTTACGTCATCTTCGCGCGCCGTGCTTTCGCCGTTGTGGCTGGCGTGCTGGCTTTTCCGGTGATGCTGTTCTGGAAGGATCGCGCCCGTTTTTACAGCTGGTTGCACCGCGTGTGGGCCAAAACCAGCGATCAGCCGGTATGGATGGCCCAGGCGGAAAAAGCCGCCGCAGATTTTTACTGATCGTCTCAAATTATTCATCGTACGGATAGTGTGCGGGTATTTCCGCCTGATGGCGATCGAGGCCTGGCTTCTCATGGGAAACTCGTAATATCATCATGTTATGAATTTTACTCCGGTCCGCGCAAGCGAAGCGCCGCCGGGCAATTCCAGGAATAACCCACTTTATCAGTCATCTGGCCGCCGGTTTTCCCGGCGGTTTTTTTTTGCCAGTTGTGTTTTATACCCTAAATTATTCGAGTTGCAGGAAGGCGGCGACGCAGTGAATCCCCGGGAGCGTACTCCAGTACGTGACTGGGGTGAACGAGGAAAGCCAACGCACATGCAACTTGAAGTATGACGGGTATACACTGACAACTTCCCATGAGACAAGGAGCGGTAATGAATGAGACCTGGCTGGAAGACGATGATAAAACCCGTATGTATACCTTACGTGAACTGGATAACTTGCGTCGCGAAGGATTGACCCGCGGCGGACTGATCGATTTTCATAGCCGCTACAAGTTGATACTGCTGGCGCATTCGCAGCCAGCGTACCGTCAGATAGGGCCTTTTGTGGCGGCGATGGCCGACTGGCCATCGCTGGATGCTTTTTTCGATGCCTATCGTGAGCGTCTGGTGAATCTGCTGGCCCATCCTTCTACCCGGCAGAACCATACCAACGTTCTGATGCATGTTCAGGGCTATTTCCGTGAACACCTGACCGCTGAACAGAAGCAGGCGCTGACGATGCTCATTAATGACTATCGCTTGGGGAGAGAGCCGTTGCTTGCCCCGGTAACGTTGCTAAAACATTATATGACCGAATTTCCGGATGCTTACCTCGCTGAACAACGCTATTTCACTGGCTGGCCGGAAACACTGAACGAATAAAAAATCACGGATTTCAGGAGCGTTATGGCCACCCATCTGGTCTGGTTTCGCGCGGATTTGCGCATTCACGATAATCTGGCGCTCGCGGCGGCCTGCCGGGATCCACATGCCCGTGTCCTCGGGGTATTTATCGCCACGCCAGGACAATGGCATCAGCATGGCATGGCGCCACGCCAGGCGGCATTTATCGTCAGCCACCTTCATAGTCTGCAAACGGCGCTGGCAACGCGAGGGATCCCGCTGCTCATTGAACATGCGGAAGACTTCGCCGCCAGTGTGAATCTGCTCGCCAGGATCTGCGAGCAGCAGCAGGTCACCCATCTGTTTTATAACTACCAGTACGAAATTAATGAACGCCAGCGCGACGCGGCCGTGGAGAAAATCTTAGAAAAGGCGATCTGTCAGGGTTTTGATGACAGCGTATTGCTGGCGCCCGGCAGCGTGCTCACCGGCAATCGCGAAATGTATAAGGTGTTTACGCCATTTAAACATGCTTTTATTCGCCGTTTACAGGAGGCGTTGCCTGAGTGTGTTGCCGCGCCGCAAGTCCGCGCCAGCGGGGCAAGGGTGTCGGCGTCTGAAGTGAAAATAGACTATCCGCAAACGCCCTTTGATCGCGCCCTGTTCGCCGCTGATGAAAAAAGTGCTATTACGCAGCTTCGCCGGTTCTGTCAGAAAAAGGTTGCCGATTATGAACACCTGCGCGACCTGCCAGCCATTGAGGGAACCAGCCGGCTGTCACCGTGTCTGGCGGTGGGCGTCCTCTCGCCGCGTCAGTGTCTGCATCGCCTGCTGGTGGAGCAACCACGGGCGCTTAATGGCCACGCAGGGGCCGTGTGGCTCAATGAACTTATCTGGCGCGAATTCTACCGCCATCTGATGGTGTACCATCCGAAAGTGTGTAAAGGACGCCCCTTTATTGCCTGGACTGATAATGTCGCATGGCGGGATGATGAGTTAGCGCTACAGGCCTGGCAACGCGGAAAAACCGGCTTCCCGATTGTTGATGCCGCGATGCGTCAGCTAAATACGACTGGCTGGATGCATAATCGCCTGCGAATGATTGTCGCCAGTTTCCTGGTGAAAGATCTGCGTATCGACTGGCGGCTGGGCGAACGCTACTTTATCGAACAGCTTATTGATGGCGATCTGGCGGCCAACAATGGCGGCTGGCAGTGGGCGGCTTCAACCGGCACCGATGCCGTACCCTATTTTCGTATTTTTAACCCGACGACGCAGGGTGAACGGTTTGATAAAGCCGGGACGTTTATTCGCCAATGGCTACCTGAGCTGGCCGATGTTCCTGACAAAGCGCTGCATCAACCGTGGATATGGGCGGAGAAAAATGGCCTCACGTTGGATTATCCGCGCCCGATTATTGATCACAAGCAGGCCCGGCTGGCGACGCTGGCAGCCTGGGACGCCGCCAGAGAGCTGAAGAGGCCATCGGCGGACGACTGAACGGCGTCACGTCCACGCGACGTCGCAGAACATCCCCTCCAGGTGCGGTAATCGTCGTCACAATGAGCGACGGTACCGACCGCTCCCGCCTGAACAGCACGGCGGGCAGGCGCGCAAAGCAGGTGAAAAAACAGCGCCGGATTTCGCGCATGATCAAAATCGTCAGCGAAAGGCGGGAGGCTATCGACGGATCGCATGGATATCGTTATGTTATCCCTCTGCACAACACGATCGCCTGATGGAGCGAAAATGAAAAATAGTGAACTGGAACAACTGATTAATGAAAAGCTGAATAGTGCGGCCATCAGTGATTACGCCCCCAATGGTCTGCAGGTGGAAGGACGTGAAACGGTGCAAAAAATTGTTACCGGCGTGACTGCCAGCCAGGCGCTGCTTGACGAAGCCGTGCGCCTGGAGGCCGATGCGGTGATTGTCCATCATGGTTATTTCTGGAAAGGGGAATCGCCGGTTATTCGCGGTATGAAGCGTAACCGTCTCAAGACGTTGCTAAGCAATGATATCAACCTCTATGGCTGGCACTTACCCCTTGATGCCCACCCGGAACTGGGGAATAACGCGCAGCTGGCTTCGCTGCTTGGCATCAACGTGATGGGTGAGATCGAACCGCTGGTGCCATGGGGAGAACTCTCAATGGCGGTATCCGGCCTGGAACTGGCTTCGTGGATTGAAGCGCGCCTGGGACGTAAACCGCTGTGGTGCGGTGATACCGGGCCGGACAAAGTAGCCCGTGTGGCGTGGTGTACCGGGGGCGGTCAGAGCTTTATCGACAGCGCGGCGCGTTTTGGCGTCGATGCGTTTATTACCGGTGAAGTTTCGGAACAAACCATCCATTCGGCGCGTGAGCAGGGATTGCATTTTTACGCCGCGGGTCACCATGCCACCGAGCGCGGCGGGATTCGTGCGTTAAGCGAATGGTTGACGGAAAACAGCGAACTGGATGTCACATTTATTGATATCCCGAATCCGGCCTGATAAATGGAGGTAAAAGTGCAGCGAGCGCGTTGTTATTTATTAGGTGAAACGGCTGTTGTGCTGGAGCTGGAGCCACCGGTGACGCTGGAGAGTCAGAAACGGATTTGGCGGTTAGCGCAGCGGCTGATTGGCCATAGTGAGGTGGTGGAAGCGATTCCCGGTATGAACAACATTACCGTGATATTGCGTAATCCACAGCAAACCGCGTGGGATGCGATTGAGCGCCTGCAAATCTGGTGGGAGGAGTGCGATACGCTCGAACCGGAATCCCGGCAGGTCTCGATCCCGGTCGTTTACGGTGGCGAAGGCGGCCCGGATCTGGGGGAGGTCGCTCGCCATAGCGGCCTGAGCGAAAAGCAGGTTGTTGAATTGCATGCCTCGGTGGAGTACGTGGTCTGGTTTCTTGGCTTCCAGCCTGGGTTCCCGTATTTTGGCGGCCTGCCGGAACAACTGGCGATGCCGCGCCGGGCGGAGCCGCGGCTACTGGTGCCCGCCGGTTCGGTCGGGATTGGCGGGGCGCAAACCGGGATCTACCCGCTGGCGACGCCGGGAGGCTGGCAGCTACTGGGGCGTACGCCGCTGGCGCTGTTTGATCCGACGCGCAAGGAGCCGACGCTGCTGCGTTCCGGCGACCGGGTCCGTTTTGTGCCGCAAAAGGAGGGCGTATGTTGAAGATAATCCGTGCCGGGATGTATACCTCGGTACAGGATGGCGGGCGTGAAGGGCTGCGTCAGTTGGGCATCAGCCGCTGCGGCGCGATGGATAAGCCCGCGCTGGTGATCGCCAATTTGCTGGTGGGTAACGGCGCCAACGCCGCGGCGCTGGAGATAACCCTGGGTCAGGTGGATATTCAGTTTGAACGTAGCGGCTGGTTTGCACTGACCGGCGCCGCCTGTGAGGCGAAGCTGGATGATGAGCCGGTGTGGGTCGGCTGGCGGACGGCGGTCAGGGCGGGCCAGCATCTGGTGCTCAAAAATCCCCAGCACGGCGTGCGTAGTTATCTTGCGGTGGCGGGGGGCATTGCGGTGCCGAAAGTGTTGGGCTCGCGCAGTACCGACCTGAAAGTGGGGATTGGCGGACTGGAAGGACGGCGTTTACAGGATGGCGACCGGCTGAAACTGGGTAAATCCGAAAAACAATTTCGCGGGCCGCGCGGCGTGAAGCAACTGCCTGTCGGCAATCGCATCCGTGCGCTGCCTGGGCCGGAATATCAGGAATTTGATAGCGCATCGCAGGCGTCTTTCTGGCGTTCGCCCTGGCAATTGAGTCCGCAAAGCAATCGCATGGGGTACCGTCTGCAGGGGCAACCGCTGAAGCGGACGACCGATCGCGAGATGCTCTCTCACGGCCTGCTGCCCGGCGTGGTGCAGGTTCCGCACAACGGTCAGCCGATCGTACTGATGAATGATGCCCAGACGACCGGTGGCTATCCGCGTATTGCCAGTATTATTGAGGCTGATATGTACCAGCTGGCGCAAATTCCGCTGGGTCAGCCGATCCACTTTGTTCCCTGTACGCTGGAGGAAGCGCTTAAAGCGCGTGACGACAGACAGCGTTATTTCGAACAACTGGCATGGAGACTTGATAATGAAGATTGATTTAAATGCCGATCTGGGTGAAGGCTGCGCCAATGACAGTGCCCTGTTGCAACTGGTTTCTTCCGCCAATATCGCCTGCGGTTTCCATGCCGGAGATGCGGTGATGATGCTGCAGAGCGTCCGCGACGCGCTGAAATATGGCGTTGCGGTAGGGGCGCATCCGAGCTTCCCTGACCGGGAGAACTTCGGACGGACGCCTATGCAACTGCCGCCGGAAACCGTTTATGCGCAAACGCTGTACCAGGTTGGCGCGCTGGCGGCGATGGTGCGCGCGCAAGGCGGCGAATTACAGCACGTTAAGCCGCACGGAATGCTCTATAACCAGGCGGCGAAAGATCCGCAACTGGCCGATGCGATTGCCCGTGCGGTGCGCGATATTGATGCTGATCTGGTGCTGGTTGGGCTGGCGGGCAGCGAGCTGATTCGCGCCGGACAACGTTACCAGTTGGCTACCCGTCAGGAAGTGTTTGCCGATCGCGGCTATCTGGCGGATGGCAGCCTGGTGCCGCGCACGCAGCCTGGCGCGCTGATTGAGAGCGAAGAGCAATCGCTGGCGCAGACGCTGGAAATGGTGCAACACAATCGGGTTCGGAGCATTACCGGTGAATGGGCGCATGTGGTAGCGGAAACCGTTTGTTTGCATGGTGACGGTGAGCACGCGCTGGATTTTGCCCGTCGTTTGCGCGCGGCGTTTGCCGGGCGCAATATACAGGTGAGCACGGAAACAGAAGAGTAAAATAATAATATTAAGCAATTAACAATACACAACATACAGGATGCTACTATGGAACAGTCAGTATCTCTCTGGCCGCTGATCGGCATTGCCGCGATCGTGGTTGGTTTTCTATTACGTTTTAACCCGGTTCTGGTGGTGATTGTTTCCGGGATCATCACCGGGCTGACGGCGCATATGCCGGTCGCGACCATTCTGGAAAAGCTGGGGGAAGGGTTTCTTAATACCCGCAATCTGCCGTTTATTCTTCTGCTGCCGCTGGCGGTCATCGGCCTGCTGGAACGGCATGGGCTGAAAGAGCGCGCGCAGGCGTGGATCGCGAAGATCCGCAGCGCAACAGCGGGCCGTTTGCTCATTGTCTATCTGTTCGTACGTGAAGTGACCGCCGCGCTGGGGTTAACCAGTCTGGGTGGGCATCCGCAGATGGTGCGTCCGCTGCTGGCACCGATGGCGGAAGGCGCGGCGGAGAAGAATTTTGGCGCGCTGCCGGGCGATATCCGTTACCGCTTACGCGCGATGTCGGCCGCCACCGATAACGTTGGCCTGTTCTTCGGCGAAGATATTTTTGTCGCCTTTGGCGCGATTATCTTTATGCATAACTTTATGCTGGAGTCAGGCGGCATTCAGACCGAGCCGCTGCACATCGCCGTGTGGGGGATCCCTACGGCGGTATGCGCCTTCCTGATCCACTCCGCCCGTCTGTGGCGTCTGGACCGTCATCTACAGCGTGAGCTGGACAAGATTAACGCCGCGCAGGCGAAAGGCGGTGTCGCATGAATTTTCAGCAAACCTGGTTGTACTGGCTGGCGGGCGCCGTTCTGCTGGTGGTGGCGGTGATGTCATGGCGCGATAAAGCGAACCCGCGCAGGCTGACGACCGGTCTGTTCTGGGGGCTTTACGGCGTGGTGTTTCTGTTTGGCGACTGGACGTATCAATTGGTCGGCGATAAGCGGACCGTTAATATTGCCGTCGGTATCATCGTTGTCGTGCTGGCGCTGATTGCTGGTTTTGGCGGTGTTCGCCTCGGCCGCTATCATCAGCGTTCGCAGGAAGAGCGCACCGCCAGCGCCGCGCGTCTGGGCAACAAACTGTTCTTCCCCGCGCTGGCGATCCCGGTGGTGACCGTTGCTGGCGTGTTGCTGTTTAACAATCTGCCAGCGTTGCAGGTTGCCGTCTTTGGCGCGGGCAATCACGCCACGTTGATTACCCTGTTTTCCATGACCGCGGGAACGCTGCTCGGCCTGGTGATGGCGATCCGCATGACCCATGAAACCGCCGCACAGCCGTTACAGGAGGCGCGCCGTCTTCTGGATTCGGTCGGCTGGGCGTTTATTTTGCCGCAGATCCTGGCGGTTCTCGGCCTGCTGTTTACCGCCGCCGGCGTCGGCAATAGCATCTCGTGGTTGACGCAGCACTATCTGGCGGTGGACAGCCGGTTTATTGCCGTTGCCGTTTATGCTATCGGCATGGCGCTACTGACGATGGTGATGGGTAACGCCTTCGCCGCATTCCCCATCGTGACGGCAGGTGTCGGGATCCCGATTCTGGTGTTACAGCATGGCGGAAATCCGGCGGTGATGGCGGCGATTGGTATGTTCTCCGGCTATTGCGGCACTCTGATGACCCCGATGGCGGCTAACTTCAATATCGTCCCGGCGGCGCTGCTGGAGCTGCCGGATAAAAACGCGGTGATCAAAGCTCAGGTACCGACCGGTGTGCTGCTGCTTACCGTGAACGTATTTTTGCTCTATTTCCTGATGTTCCTGTAAGGAGGGATGATGGCTGGCGTATTGATCACCGGTTTTGAACCCTTTGGCGGCGAGGCGATTAATCCTTCGTGGGAAGTGGTTAAGCAGCTGGATGGGGTTATTATCGCCGGGCTGCCCGTTACGGCGCGGCAACTGCCGTGCGTATTTGGCGATGCCCTGGCGGTACTCAACGCGGCGCTGGACGAGCTGGAGCCCGTCTTGACGCTGGCGATTGGTCAGGCGGGCGGGCGCGTCGATATCACCGTGGAACGGGTGGCGATTAACGTTGATGATGCGCGAATTCCGGACAATAAAGGCCTGCAGCCGATCGACGTACCGATTATTGCCGATGGTCCGGCGGCGTATTTCAGCACGCTGCCGATTAAAGCGATCGTTGCGGCGCTGCGCGAGCGTGGGATCCCGGCGTCGGTGTCGCAGACGGCGGGAACATTTGTCTGTAACCATGTGATGTATGGTCTGCTGCATCGGCTACAGGGTAAATGCGGCGTGAAGGGGGGATTTATTCATATCCCCTATTTGCCGGAGCAGGCTGCGGCTCATCCCGGCGAAGCGAGTATGGCGGCAGAGACGGTACGTGCGGCGCTGGAGATCGCGATTGCCGTTGCTTTGCGCCAGGATGGCGATGTGAAAGCGGTAGGCGGCGCAACGCATTAAGACAAGGACATTATTATGCCGGAAGGTCCGGAAATTCGCCGTGCGGCGGATAGCCTGGAAGCGGCGATCAAAGGCGAACCGTTGACTGAGGCGTGGTTCGCCTTCCCGCAGTTACACGCTTATCAGTCACAGCTGATCGGCCAGCAGGTGACGCGTATCGAAACTCGCGGCAAGGCCTTACTTACTCACTTCTCTGGCGGATTGACGCTTTACAGCCACAATCAGCTGTATGGCGTCTGGCGAGTGGTCGACGCGGGGGAACAACCTGAAACGACGCGTATTTTGCGCGTTCGCTTGCAGACCGCCTGCAAGGCGGTTTTGCTCTATAGCGCCTCTGATATTGAAATACTGACGCCTGAACAGCTCGCCCGACATCCGTTTTTGCTGCGGGTCGGGCCGGATGTGCTCAATATGACGCTTACCGTTGAGAAAGTTAAAGCGCGTCTGCTGTCGGCGAAATTCCGCAATCGTCAGTTCTCCGGGCTGTTGCTGGATCAGGCGTTTCTTGCGGGGCTGGGGAATTATTTACGCGTAGAGATTCTCTGGCAGGCGGGGTTAACCGGGCGGCACAAGGCTTCCGGACTTGATAATAAACAGCTTGATGTGCTGGCTCAGGCGCTGCTGGATATTCCGCGGCTGTCCTACAATACTCGCGGCCTGGTTGATGATGATAAGCATCACGGCGCGCTGTTTCGCTTTAAGGTTTTTCATCGCGAAGGGGAGAATTGTGAGCGCTGCGGCGGGATTATCGAGAGAACGATGCTGTCGTCAAGACCGTTTTACTGGTGTCCAGGATGCCAGCATTAGCCGGTGAGATTGCCGGCCGGTTTGCTCTTCCGGAATCGCCCGGCGGCGCTTCGCTTGCGCGGGCCTGCTGGTGATACATAATCTATTGATATTAAAGAGGTTATAGGCCGGGTAAGGCGTTAGCCGCCACCCGGCGGAAATGCGGGCACAATATCTGACACGGGTTTGTCAGTACGCGAAAACGCGCCTTCTGGCGCGTTTTCGTCATATCAGGCTTACCGCTTGATATCGTTCTGGAAATCGCGTTTTTCGTAGCCGGTGTACAGCTGACGTGGGCGAGCGATTTTCATGCCGTCGCTGTGCATTTCGTTCCAGTGCGCGATCCAGCCCACGGTACGCGCCATCGCGAAGATAACGGTGAACATGGAGGAGGGAATACCCATCGCTTTCAGGATGATGCCGGAATAAAAATCGACGTTCGGATAGAGTTTTTTCTCAATAAAGTACGGGTCGTTGAGCGCGATGTGCTCAAGCTCCATGGCCACTTCCAGCAGATCGTCTTTGGTGCCCAGTTCTTTGAGCACCTGGTGGCAGGTTTCACGCATAACGGTCGCACGTGGATCGTAGTTTTTATATACGCGGTGGCCAAAGCCCATCAGACGGAAAGAGTCGTTCTTGTCTTTCGCGCGACGGACAAACTCCGGAATGTGTTGAACGGAGCTGATCTCTTCCAGCATCTTCAGTGCCGCCTCGTTGGCGCCGCCGTGCGCCGGCCCCCACAGGGAGGCAATGCCCGCCGCAATACAGGCAAACGGGTTAGCGCCGGAAGAGCCCGCGGTACGAACAGTGGAGGTTGAGGCGTTCTGTTCGTGATCGGCATGAAGGATCAGAATACGGTCCATGGCGCGCTCCAGTATCGGGTTTACCTCATACTTTTCACACGGCGTGGAGAACATCATATTCAGGAAATTACCCGCGTAAGAAAGGTCGTTGCGCGGATAAACGAAAGGCTGGCCAATCGAATATTTGTAACACATCGCCGCCATGGTCGGCATTTTGGAGAGCAGGCGGAACGCAGCGATATCGCGGTGACGCGGATTATTTACATCCAGCGAATCGTGGTAAAACGCGGCCAGCGCGCCGGTGATACCGCACATTACGGCCATCGGGTGAGAGTCGCGGCGGAATGCGTGGAACAGACGGGTGATCTGTTCGTGAATCATGGTGTGGCGGGTAACGATGGTTTTGAATTCGTCGTACTGGGCCTGAGTCGGCTTTTCACCGTTCAGCAGGATGTAACACACTTCCAGATAGTTGGAATCGGTGGCTAACTGATCGATCGGGAAACCGCGATGCAGCAGGATACCTTCATCGCCATCGATAAAAGTGATTTTAGATTCGCAGGATGCGGTTGAGGTAAAACCAGGATCAAAAGTAAATACGCCCTTTGAACCAAGGCTACGAATATCAATAACATCCTGACCGAGCGTGCCCTTTAGCACATCCAGTTCGATAGCAGTATCACCACCCAGGGTGATTTTTGCTTTAGCATCAGACATTTATGGTCTCCTTAGCGCCTTTATTGCTTAAGACTGCCGGGTGGTGGATTTGCATTCGGCCCGTAGCAGATAACATTACCAGTTTGTTATGTTGCACATCGCTCTGCGTCGCGGAACAGGGCAGGGTACAGAGCAAGGGCGCTTGATGGTACGCCTTCTGTCTACGATGAAACAACAGCAAATCAGCGTTTTAGCAGTCCGAATTTTATAAACTATATACCACTAATAACTGTCCTGATTACATCGGTCAATACTCTCTCACTGTTACATAACTTATTCTCAGGTAAAAGCATGACCCGATAACTTTTGTGCATTATCGCATTTATCTGGTAATGGTTGTAACAATAATGTTTAATATTTGTCAAATCAGATGATTAAATTTTAAAAATATGTTGTTATCGTGATATTGATCACTGTTCGGGAGAAAACCCGACAAACTATATGTAGGTTAATTGTAATGATTTTGTGAACGGCCTATACTGCCGCCAGGTCTCCGGAATACCCTGCAATCCCGAGCCACCCAGCGTTATTTTCGTCACGTTTTAACTCCTGAAAAAGAGTTTTAACATGACTTCAGGTTATAGATAAGGACGCTGTCTGACCCGCAAGCAGACCGGAGGAAGGAAACAATAAGAACAGCATGTGGGCGTTATTCATGGTAAGAAATGTGAAAAAACAAAGACCTGTCAATCTGGATCTGACAACGATCCGGTTCCCAATCACGGCGATAGCGTCCATTCTCCATCGCGTTTCCGGTGTGATCACTTTCGTGGCGGTCGGGATCCTGTTGTGGTTACTGGGCACCAGCCTCTCTTCCCCTGAAGGATTCCAGCAAGCGTCCGCTATCATGGATAGCTTCATTGTTAAATTTATTATGTGGGGCATTCTTACCGCGCTGGCATATCACGTCGTGGTCGGCATTCGTCACATGATGATGGATTTTGGTTATCTGGAAGAAACATTCGAAGCGGGTAAACGCTCAGCCAAAATCTCTTTTGTTATCACTGTCGTGCTTTCACTTCTCGCAGGAGTCCTCGTATGGTAAGCAACGCCTCCGCATTAGGACGCAATGGCGTACATGACTTCATCCTTGTCCGTGCCACCGCTATCGTTCTGACGTTATATATCATCTATATGGTGGGTTTCTTCGCCACAAGCGGCGAACTCACTTTTGAACTCTGGCGCGGTTTCTTCTCATCGTCATTCACCAAAGTCTTTACCCTGCTGGCGCTTTTTTCCATCTTGATTCATGCCTGGATTGGCATGTGGCAGGTATTGACCGACTACGTTAAACCGCTGGCCGTGCGTCTTGTGCTGCAACTTGCTATCGTTGTTGCGCTGGTGGTTTACGTCATTTATGGATTTGTTGTGGTGTGGGGTGTGTAATGAAACTGCCAGTCAGAGAATTTGATGCTGTTGTTATTGGCGCAGGCGGCGCAGGTATGCGCGCAGCGCTGCAAATTTCCCAAAGCGGCCAGACCTGTGCGCTGCTCTCCAAAGTCTTCCCAACCCGTTCCCATACCGTATCCGCACAAGGTGGCATCACCGTGGCGCTCGGTAATACCCATGAAGATAACTGGGAATGGCACATGTACGATACCGTAAAAGGGTCTGACTACATCGGTGACCAGGATGCCATTGAATATATGTGCAAAACCGGCCCGGAAGCGATTCTGGAACTGGAGCACATGGGGCTGCCTTTCTCCCGTCTTGACGATGGCCGTATCTATCAGCGTCCGTTCGGCGGCCAGTCGAAAAACTTCGGCGGCGAACAGGCGGCGCGTACCGCGGCGGCGGCTGACCGTACCGGTCACGCATTGCTGCATACGTTGTATCAACAGAATTTGAAAAACCATACCACTATTTTTTCTGAATGGTATGCGCTGGATCTGGTGAAAAATGCCGACGGCGCAGTGGTAGGTTGTACCGCCCTGTGTATCGAAACCGGCGAAGTGGTTTACTTCAAAGCGCGCGCAACCGTGCTGGCGACCGGCGGCGCAGGCCGTATTTACCAGTCCACCACTAACGCGCATATCAACACCGGCGACGGCGTCGGTATGGCGTTGCGCGCCGGCGTTCCGGTGCAGGATATGGAAATGTGGCAGTTCCACCCGACCGGTATTGCGGGCGCGGGCGTGCTGGTGACAGAAGGCTGCCGTGGCGAAGGCGGTTATCTGCTGAATAAACACGGCGAGCGCTTTATGGAGCGCTATGCCCCGAACGCGAAGGACCTGGCCGGTCGTGACGTGGTCGCGCGTTCTATTATGATCGAAATCCGCGAAGGTCGCGGCTGCGACGGCCCGTGGGGGCCGCATGCCAAACTGAAGCTCGACCATCTGGGGAAAGAAGTGCTCGAATCCCGTCTGCCGGGGATCCTCGAATTGTCCCGTACCTTTGCCCACGTTGACCCGGTGAAAGAGCCGATTCCGGTGATCCCAACCTGTCACTATATGATGGGCGGCATCCCGACCAAAGTAACCGGTCAGGCGCTGACCGTGAACGAGCAGGGCGAAGATGTGGTGATTCCTGGTCTGTTCGCGGTGGGTGAAATTGCCTGCGTATCCGTACACGGCGCTAACCGCCTGGGCGGCAACTCGCTGCTTGACCTGGTAGTCTTCGGGCGTGCGGCCGGTCTGCATCTGCAGGAGTCCATCGCCGAGCAGGGCGCGCTGCGTGACGCCAGCGAGTCTGACATTGAGGCCTCTCTGGAACGTCTCAACCGCTGGAACAACAACCGTGACGGCGAAGATCCGGTCACTATCCGTAAAGCGTTGCAGGAGTGTATGCAGCACAACTTCTCGGTGTTCCGTGAAGGCGACGCGATGGCGAAAGGGCTTGAGCAACTGAAGGTGATTCGCGAGCGTCTGAAAAATGCCCGTCTGGACGACACCTCCAGCGAATTCAACACCCAGCGCGTGGAGTGCCTGGAGCTGGACAACCTGATGGAAACGGCATTTGCAACGGCCGTCTCCGCCAACTTCCGTACCGAAAGCCGTGGCGCGCATAGCCGCTTCGACTTCCCGGATCGCGATGATGAAAACTGGCTGTGCCATACCCTGTATCTGCCAGAGACGGAATCCATGACGCGTCGAAGCGTCAATATGGAACCGAAACTGCGCCCGGCATTCCCGCCGAAGATTCGTACTTACTAATGCGGAGACAGGACAATGAAACTCGAGTTTTCAATTTATCGCTATAACCCGGATGTTGATGACGCTCCGCGCATGCAGGATTACACCCTGGAGGGCGAAGAAGGGCGCGATATGATGCTGCTGGATGCATTAATTCAGCTTAAAGAAAAAGATCCCAGCCTCTCTTTCCGTCGTTCATGCCGTGAAGGCGTGTGTGGTTCAGATGGCCTGAATATGAACGGTAAAAATGGCCTGGCGTGCATCACGCCGATTTCAGCGCTGAACCAGCCGGGCAAGAAAATTGTGATTCGCCCACTACCCGGTTTACCGGTTATCCGCGACCTGGTGGTAGACATGGGGCAATTCTATGCACAATATGAGAAGATTAAGCCTTATTTATTGAATAATGGGCAAAATCCACCCGCTCGCGAGCATTTGCAGATGCCAGAGCAGCGTGAAAAGCTTGATGGGCTGTATGAGTGTATCCTTTGTGCATGCTGTTCAACTTCGTGCCCGTCCTTCTGGTGGAACCCGGACAAGTTTATTGGTCCGGCGGGCCTGCTGGCCGCGTATCGCTTCCTGATCGACAGCCGCGATACGGAAACCAGCGAGCGCCTCGAAGGATTGAACGATGCATTCAGCGTATTCCGCTGTCATAGCATCATGAACTGCGTCAGCGTATGTCCTAAGGGGCTGAACCCGACGCGCGCCATCGGTCATATTAAGTCGATGTTGTTGCAGCGCAGTGCGTAAGTAACAACGCCGGATGGCGCTGCGCTTATCCGGCCTACGTAACAGTAGGCCCGGTTAGCGTAGCGCCACCGGGCAAATTGCAGAAACCTTTAAAAACTGCCAGATAAGTAAATAATCGAGACGTTCAGCGCGAGACAAGGCGCGGTTGAACGAATTCCCTGGAGCATAGTTGACTATGTGACTGGGGTGAGTGAAAGCCGCAACGCAGTCGCAGCCGGAACGACGAAGATTATTTAGACAGTTTCTAAAGGTTCCTTCGCGAGCCGCTACACAGAGAAGAGCTCGCAAGTGAACCCCGGCACGCACAGCAATGTGCGTGGTAGTATCCATGGCGAAGTAAGCATATAAATGCTTAAGGGATCACGATGCAGAACGGCGCAATGAAAGCCTGGCTGGACTCTTCTTACCTCTCTGGCTCGAACCAGAGCTGGATAGAACAGCTCTATGAAGACTTCTTAACCGATCCTGACTCTGTTGACGCTAACTGGCGTTCTATGTTCCAGCAGTTACCTGGCACCGGAGTCAAACCGGATCAATTCCATTCCAAAACGCGTGATTATTTCCGCCGCCTGGCGAAGGATGCCTCACGTTACACTTCTTCAATTTCCGACCCTGACAGCAATGTCAAGCAGGTGAAAGTCCTGCAGCTCATCAACGCCTACCGCTTCCGTGGTCACCAGCATGCGAATCTCGATCCGCTGGGGCTGTGGCAGCAAGAGCGAGTGGCGGATCTCGATCCGGCATACCACGATCTGACTGAGGCTGATTTTCAGGAAAGCTACAACGTCGGATCTTTTGCCATCGGTAAAGATACGATGAAGCTGGGCGAGTTGATTTCCGCCCTCAGGCAAACCTACTGCGGCTCAATCGGTGCGGAATATATGCACATCACGTCTACCGAAGAAAAACGCTGGATCCAGCAGCGTATTGAGTCGGTAGCAGGAAAAGCGAACTTTAGCGGCGAAGAGAAAAAACGCTTTCTCAGCGAACTGACGGCGGCTGAAGGGCTGGAACGCTACCTCGGCGCGAAATTCCCCGGTGCAAAACGTTTCTCGCTGGAAGGTGGCGACGCGCTGATCCCGATGCTGAAAGAGATTATCCGCCATGCGGGTAAGAGCGGTTCCCGCGAAGTGGTGCTGGGCATGGCGCACCGTGGTCGTCTGAACGTGCTGGTCAACGTGCTGGGTAAAAAACCCCAGGATCTGTTTGATGAATTCTCCGGTAAACATAAAGAGCAACTCGGTACCGGCGATGTGAAGTACCATATGGGCTTCTCGTCCGATATGGAAACCGAAGGTGGCCTGGTGCACCTGGCGCTGGCGTTTAACCCGTCGCACCTGGAGATCGTCAGCCCGGTGGTGATTGGTTCCGTGCGCGCCCGTCTCGACCGTCTGGATGAGCCGAGCAGCAATAAAGTGCTGCCCATTACCATTCACGGCGACGCCGCGGTGACGGGCCAGGGCGTGGTTCAGGAAACCCTGAACATGTCTAAGGCGCGTGGTTACGAAGTGGGCGGCACCGTGCGCATCGTTATCAACAACCAGGTGGGTTTTACCACCTCCAACCCGCTGGATGCGCGCTCCACCCCGTACTGCACCGATATCGGTAAAATGGTACAGGCACCGATTTTCCACGTTAACGCCGATGATCCGGAAGCGGTGGCTTTCGTTACTCGCGTGGCGCTGGACTTCCGCAACACCTTTAAACGCGATGTCTTCATCGACCTGGTGTGCTACCGCCGTCATGGCCATAATGAAGCCGATGAGCCGAGCGCAACTCAGCCGCTGATGTACCAGAAAATCAAAAAACATCCGACCCCGCGCAAAATCTACGCTGATAAGCTGGAAGCGGAAAAGGTCGCGACCCTGGAAGATGCGACTGAAATGGTCAACCTCTACCGCGATGCGCTGGATGCCGGTGAATGCGTGGTCAAAGAGTGGCGTCCGATGAACATGCACTCTTTTACCTGGTCCCCGTATCTCAACCATGAGTGGGATGAGAGCTATCCGGACAAAGTCGAACCTAAACGTTTGCAGGAGCTGGCGAAACGCATCAGTACCGTGCCGGAAGCTGTGGAGATGCAGTCCCGCGTAGCGAAAATTTATGGCGATCGTCAGGCGATGGCTGCCGGAGAGAAACTGTTCGACTGGGGCGGGGCGGAGAATCTCGCATACGCCACGCTGGTTGATGAAGGCATTTCCGTGCGTTTGTCCGGAGAAGACTCCGGGCGCGGTACCTTCTTCCATCGTCATGCGGTGATTCATAACCAGAAAAATGGTTCCACCTATACGCCGCTGCAGCACGTGCATAATGGCCAGGGGCACTTTAAGGTCTGGGATTCGGTCCTGTCTGAAGAAGCGGTGCTGGCGTTTGAATATGGTTATGCCACCGCGGAACCGCGCACGCTGACTATCTGGGAAGCGCAGTTTGGTGATTTCGCCAACGGCGCGCAGGTGGTTATCGATCAGTTCATCTCTTCCGGCGAGCAGAAATGGGGCCGGATGTGCGGTCTGGTGATGTTATTGCCACACGGTTATGAAGGTCAGGGGCCGGAGCATTCTTCCGCGCGGCTGGAGCGTTATCTGCAACTTTGCGCCGAGCAGAATATGCAAGTTTGCGTGCCGTCAACGCCGGCGCAGGTTTACCATATGCTACGCCGTCAGGCGCTGCGCGGTATGCGTCGTCCGCTGATCGTGATGTCGCCGAAATCCTTGCTGCGTCATCCGCTGGCGGTTTCCAGCATGGAGGAACTGGCCAACGGGACTTTCCAGCCCGCAATCGGGGAAATCGACGATCTCGATCCGAAAGCGGTGAAGCGCGTTGTGCTGTGTGCGGGTAAAGTTTATTACGATCTGCTGGAACGCCGCCGTAAAAATGAGCAGAAAGATGTTGCCATTGTGCGTATTGAACAGCTTTATCCGTTCCCGCATCAGGCGGTGCAGGAGGCGCTGAAACCTTACGCGCATGTGCATGATTTTATCTGGTGTCAGGAAGAGCCGCTCAACCAGGGCGCCTGGTACTGTAGCCAGCATCACTTCCGCGAAGTGATTCCGTTTGGGGCTTCTCTGCGTTATGCAGGCCGCCCGGCCTCCGCCTCTCCGGCGGTGGGGTATTTGTCCGTTCACCAGAAACAGCAACAAGATCTGGTCAATGACGCGCTGAACGTCGATTAATTAAAGGATACATAATGAGTAGCGTAGATATTCTGGTTCCCGACCTGCCTGAGTCCGTAGCTGATGCAACGGTTGCAACCTGGCATAAAAAACCGGGCGATGCGGTTGTTCGTGACGAAGTGCTGGTAGAAATCGAAACTGACAAAGTGGTACTGGAAGTACCGGCTTCAGCGGATGGCATTCTGGATGCAGTTATTGAAGATGAAGGCGCCACCGTGCTCTCTCGTCAGATTCTGGGGCGCCTGCGCGAAGGTAACAGCGCGGGCAAAGAGTCCGACGCGAAGGCCGATACCAAAGAATCAACGCCGGCCCAGCGTCAGCAGGCCTCTCT
This sequence comes from Klebsiella sp. KE9456, assembly GCF_043832615.1. Lineage (NCBI taxonomy): Bacteria > Pseudomonadati > Pseudomonadota > Gammaproteobacteria > Enterobacterales > Enterobacteriaceae > Klebsiella > Klebsiella sp. KE9456. The sequence goes on along the minus strand of NZ_JBDYQK010000005.1, from coordinate 134,644 downwards.
GGAAGAACAAAACAACGATGCGCTGAGTCCGGCGATTCGTCGTCTGCTGGCGGAACATAGCCTTGACGCGTCGGTAATTCAAGGTACCGGCGTGGGTGGCCGTCTCACCCGTGAAGATATTGAAAAATATCTGGCGAGCGTGCCAGCGAAAAAAGAAGAAGCGAAAGCGCCAGAAGCGGCGGCTCCGGCTGCACAGCTGGGTAACCGTTCTGAAAAACGCGTGCCGATGACCCGTCTGCGCAAGCGCGTAGCCGAACGTCTGCTGGAAGCGAAAAACTCCACCGCGATGCTGACGACGTTCAACGAAGTCAACATGAAGCCGATTATGGATCTGCGCAAGCAGTATGGTGAAGCGTTTGAAAAACGGCACGGTATCCGTCTGGGCTTTATGTCCTTCTACGTGAAAGCGGTGGTTGAAGCGCTGAAACGCTACCCGGAAGTGAACGCCTCCATTGATGGCGACGACGTGGTGTATCACAACTACTTCGATGTCAGCATGGCGGTTTCCACGCCGCGCGGCCTGGTTACCCCGGTTCTGCGTGATGTGGATCTGCTGGGTATGGCGGATATTGAGAAGAAAATTAAAGAGCTGGCAGTGAAAGGGCGTGACGGCAAGCTGACCGTGGATGACCTGACCGGCGGTAACTTCACCATTACTAACGGCGGCGTTTTTGGTTCTCTGATGTCCACGCCAATCATTAACCCACCGCAGAGCGCGATTCTGGGTATGCATGCCATTAAAGACCGTCCGATGGCGGTGAATGGCAAAGTAGAAATTCTGCCAATGATGTATCTGGCGCTCTCCTATGATCACCGTCTGATCGACGGACGCGAATCGGTCGGTTTCCTGGTGGCGATTAAAGAGCTGCTGGAAGATCCGACGCGTCTGTTGCTGGACGTTTAGTCAGCAAGAGTATTACCTACCATAGGCCAGATAAGGCGTTGATGAGATGCCTGATGGCGACGCTGGCGCGTCTTATCAGGCCTACAGGTTTAAAGATAATTATTCCCTGAAGGATGGACAGAACACATGAACTTACATGAATATCAGGCAAAACAACTTTTTGCCCGCTATGGCTTACCGGCGCCGGTGGGTTATGCCTGTGCTACTCCGCGTGAAGCAGAAGAAGCCGCTTCAAAAATCGGCGCGGGCCCGTGGGTAGTTAAATGTCAGGTTCACGCAGGTGGCCGCGGCAAAGCGGGCGGTGTGAAGGTTGTTAACAGTAAAGAAGAGATTCGCGCGTTCGCGGAGCACTGGCTGGGCAAACGTCTGGTGACCTACCAGACAGACGCCAACGGCCAGCCGGTTAACCAGATTCTGGTTGAAGCGGCGACCGATATTGATAAAGAGCTGTACCTGGGCGCGGTTGTTGACCGTAGCTCCCGTCGGGTGGTCTTTATGGCTTCCACCGAAGGCGGCGTGGAGATCGAAAAAGTGGCGGAAGAGACCCCGCACCTGATCCACAAAATCGCCCTCGATCCGCTGGCGGGTCCGATGCCGTATCAGGGGCGCGAGCTGGCGTTCAAACTGGGTCTGGAAGGCAAGCAGGTTCAGCAATTTACGAAGATCTTTATGGGTCTGGCGACCATTTTCCTTGAGCGCGATCTGGCGCTGATCGAAATCAACCCGCTGGTGATCACTAAACAGGGCGATCTGATCTGTCTCGACGGCAAACTGGGCGCTGACGGCAACGCGCTGTTCCGCCAGCCGGATCTGCGCGAAATGCGCGACCAGTCTCAGGAAGACCCGCGTGAAGCCCAGGCGGCGCAGTGGGAACTGAACTATGTTGCGCTGGACGGCAACATCGGCTGCATGGTTAACGGAGCCGGTCTGGCGATGGGCACGATGGACATCGTTAAGCTGCACGGCGGCGAACCGGCTAACTTCCTCGACGTAGGCGGCGGCGCGACCAAAGAGCGCGTGACCGAAGCGTTCAAAATCATCCTCTCCGATGACAACGTGAAAGCGGTTCTGGTTAACATCTTCGGCGGTATTGTTCGTTGCGATCTGATTGCTGACGGTATCATCGGCGCGGTTGCTGAAGTGGGCGTTAACGTACCGGTGGTTGTCCGTCTGGAAGGCAACAACGCCGAACTGGGCGCGAAAAAATTGGCTGACAGCGGCCTGAATATTATTGCAGCGAAAAGTCTGACGGATGCAGCTCAGCAGGTTGTTGCCGCAGTGGAGGGGAAATAATGTCTGTTTTAATCGATAAAAACACCAAGGTTATCTGCCAGGGCTTTACCGGTAGCCAGGGGACTTTCCACTCCGAACAGGCGATTGCTTATGGTACGCAGATAGTGGGCGGCGTCACGCCAGGCAAAGGCGGCACCACGCATCTGGGTCTGCCGGTGTTCAATACCGTGCGTGAAGCGGTAGAGGCCACTGGCGCCACCGCAACGGTTATCTACGTTCCGGCGCCGTTCTGCAAAGACTCCATTCTGGAAGCTGTCGACGCAGGCATCAAACTGATTATCACCATCACCGAAGGTATCCCGACGCTGGATATGCTGACGGTGAAAGTGAAGCTTGACGAAGCGGGCGTGCGCATGATCGGGCCGAACTGCCCGGGCGTGATCACCCCAGGCGAGTGCAAAATCGGCATCATGCCGGGCCACATCCACCAGCCGGGCAAAGTGGGTATCGTGTCCCGTTCCGGTACGCTGACCTATGAAGCGGTTAAGCAGACCACTGACTACGGTTTTGGCCAGTCCACCTGTGTGGGCATCGGCGGCGACCCGATTCCGGGCTCTAACTTTATCGATATCCTGAAACTGTTCGAGGAAGATCCGCAGACTGAAGCGATCGTGATGATCGGTGAGATCGGCGGTAGCGCGGAAGAAGAGGCGGCGGCCTACATCAAAGATCACGTAACCAAACCGGTTGTTGGTTACATCGCGGGCGTTACCGCGCCGAAAGGCAAGCGTATGGGTCACGCAGGCGCGATTATCGCGGGTGGTAAAGGGACGGCGGATGAGAAATTCGCCGCGCTGGAAGCTGCAGGCGTGAAAACCGTCCGTAGCCTGGCGGATATCGGCGAAGCGCTGAAAACTGTCATTAAGTCATAAGTAAAAAAACAGCCCTGATTGTCTGCATGGTCAAGGGCTGGTTCAGTTTCGACATGGTTGGCCATCTGATGATGGCCTTTTTTGTTTTTAATTCATTTAGTTACCACTAAACTCCACGCTTTTTGCTCTACGTCAGGCTGCATGTGCGTCGGCCGGGCTGTGACTCATCTCATTGATGCGGACCGTTGCTTTGCCGCGTGATTAGGCCTGCGACCTCACTCCTTCGTAGCCAGCGCAGTTCAACACGGTTAACCGTTTTGTCATGCAACACGAATTCTTTAGGGGATATATTTATCCTGCCAGATTAATTACGCAAAATTATGGATAATAACAGCACGTTCGGAAATTTATGGTTTACCGTAGCCTACTCAGACAATATCCTGGATTGATTATCTCTCCCTATAATTATTTAGCGCGTTGATGAGATTAAATAGAGGCGAATATTTTGGGCTGATGATTGTGACCCGTTAATTGACATGCATGATTGTAGTGAACAGTTTTCTCTTTTAGTCTATTTTTCTGCGTGTGATTGTTCGCTTGTATAGTATTAAAATCATTATATATCATATGGTTATGTTTCTTATTGGTATTTATCGGTCAGTGCGAGCGATAAATAGACTATCGTCTGTATCATTTTTTCTCCTGATAACTTCCTGTAGACTTTAAGCTGTTGATACGTTGACTGTGGCGTATTTGGATCATCAGTGATTTATCGTAAACCATTTTTGTTCTACGCCTTCCATTACTCAGGTGATAAGCGCTGAATACAATGTGACCTGGAGGGGGAGGGCAAATCGCGACAGATGAGGAAAAAGGGCTTTGCTGAACGCAGGCCAGAGGCAGAACGTTGCGCGGCACCGGGGCAAGAAAGGCGGTCATGCAGCGCATTTACTTGATAATGAGATAGTTACTTAGCTGTGTTAACTTAAAGTGAATGCAATGATAAATAATACAAACAAAAAAATATATGGTGTTAACTTGATAAAAAAAATCTGTGAACTATATAGTCTTTTACGTTTATGGCTGATTTAACTCACCGCCCTTTCTGCCATTAAATTCCGCTCCGAAATTGAATAGATGGACTATCATTTTTAGTAACTGACGACACTCTTGAAAAACATATTGTTAACCAGCGTGCTACCTATGACTCACATGGTAAACATAATTAACATTTAAAGTGAAAATTGATTTATATCAATGTTTAAAGCTTGGAAATAAATGCGAAATGGAGTTAAATTGTTGCGGATCAAATTGACCAAATCAGGGTGTTTTCGCTATAAATTGATCGCTGTCGAAAATTGCAAATTTATCACAATAAAAACCTATTTATTGTAAGGGTTTTGCAGCGTAATATAATCACGGGATCAATTTGGGTGTTTTGTTAACATGTTTGTAACTTTCCAGCACTGCCGTTTTCTTGACTAAGAAGAGGGTGTGAAGAAAAGAAGCAAATACATTTGTATTGGGGCATGCGTGTGACCCTTTCTAACGGGGTTCACTCTCGGAGTCTTCATGCGATGAGCAAGGAGTCATGATGTTAGATATAGTCGAACTGTCGCGCTTACAGTTTGCCTTGACCGCGATGTACCACTTCCTTTTTGTGCCGCTGACGCTGGGTATGGCGTTCCTGCTGGCCATCATGGAAACGGTTTACGTCCTTTCCGGCAAACAGATTTATAAAGATATGACCAAATTCTGGGGCAAGTTGTTTGGTATCAACTTCGCCCTGGGTGTGGCAACCGGTCTGACCATGGAGTTCCAGTTCGGGACTAACTGGTCTTACTACTCTCACTACGTCGGTGATATCTTCGGTGCGCCGCTGGCCATTGAAGGTCTGATGGCTTTCTTCCTCGAATCTACCTTTGTCGGTCTGTTCTTCTTCGGTTGGGATCGTCTTGGCAAAGTTCAGCACATGGCTGTTACCTGGCTGGTGGCGCTGGGGTCGAACCTGTCGGCGTTGTGGATCCTCGTCGCTAACGGCTGGATGCAGAATCCTATCGCGTCGGATTTCAACTTTGAAACCATGCGTATGGAGATGGTCAGCTTCTCCGAGCTGGTGCTGAACCCGGTGGCTCAGGTGAAATTCGTTCACACCGTGGCATCTGGCTATGTGACCGGCGCGATGTTCATCCTTGGCATCAGTGCCTGGTATATGCTCAAAGGCCGTGATTTCGCCTTTGCGAAGCGTTCCTTCGCCATCGCAGCCAGCTTTGGTATGGCGGCAGTTCTCTCTGTTATCGTCCTCGGTGATGAATCCGGTTATGAAATGGGTGATGTGCAGAAAACCAAACTGGCGGCAATCGAAGCGGAATGGGATACTCAGCCGGCTCCGGCGTCCTTTACTCTGTTTGGTATTCCCGATCAGGATGCACAAGAGAACCACTTTTCGATTCAGATCCCTTATGCGTTGGGTATTATCGCGACCCGCTCCGTGGATAAGCAGGTGACTGGCCTGAAAGATCTGATGGCGCAGCACCAACAGCGTATCCGTAACGGGATGAAAGCCTACTCGCTGCTGGAACAACTGCGTGCGGGGTCTACCGATCCAGCCGTTCGCGATGAATTTAACAACGTGAAAAAAGACCTCGGTTATGGTCTGCTGCTGAAACGCTATACCGACAATATTCCTCAAGCTACGGAAGCGCAGATCGCGCAGGCGACCAAAGATTCGATTCCTCGCGTCGCGCCGCTGTACTTTGCTTTCCGTATTATGGTGGCGTGCGGCGTGCTTATGCTGTTGATTATCGGCGCGTCCTTCTGGACCGTGATTCGTAACCGCATTGGCGAGAAAAAATGGCTGTTACGTGCTGCGTTCTACGCTTTGCCACTGCCATGGATTGCCGTTGAAGCAGGATGGTTTGTTGCTGAATATGGCCGCCAGCCGTGGGCTATCGGTGAGGTATTACCGACGGCGGTCGCCAATTCGTCACTGACGGCGGGTGACCTGATCTTCTCCATGGTACTGATCTGCGGTCTGTATACCCTGTTCCTGGTGGCTGAGCTTTTCCTGATGTTCAAGTTCGCCCGTAAAGGACCAAGCAGCCTGAAAACCGGTCGCTATCACTTTGAACAGTCCTCCGCGGCTATTCAGTCGGCACGCTAAGACAGGAGTCGTCAAATGATCGATTATGAAGTATTGCGTTTTATCTGGTGGCTGCTGATCGGCATTTTGCTAATCGGTTTTGCTGTCGCCGATGGCTTCGACATGGGGGTGGGCATGCTCACCCGCTTTCTGGGTCGTAATGACACCGAGCGTCGAATTATGATTAACTCCATCGCCCCGCACTGGGACGGTAACCAGGTGTGGCTGATCACTGCCGGTGGCGCGCTGTTCGCCGCCTGGCCGATGGTCTACGCCGCTGCGTTTTCCGGTTTCTATGTGGCGATGATCCTCGTGCTGGCGTCTTTATTCTTCCGTCCGGTGGGTTTTGACTATCGCTCGAAGATTGAAGACACCCGCTGGCGTAATATGTGGGACTGGGGCATCTTTGTCGGCAGCTTTGTCCCGCCACTGGTGATTGGCGTGGCTTTCGGCAACCTGCTGCAGGGCGTACCGTTCCACATCGACGAATACCTGCGTCTGTATTACACCGGTAATTTCTTCCAGTTGCTCAACCCGTTTGGTCTGCTGGCTGGGATTGTCAGCGTGGCGATGATCCTGACTCAAGGGGCGACCTACCTGCAAATGCGTACCGTTGGCGAACTGCACCTGCGTACTCGCACCGTCTCAACGGTTGCGGCGCTGGTCACCCTGGTCTGCTTCGTGCTGGCGGGCGTGTGGGTCTACTATGGCATTGACGGTTATGTGGTGAAGTCCGTACTGGACCACACTGGCCCATCTAACCCGTTGACCAAAGAGGTCACACGGGAGGCGGGTGCCTGGATGGTGAACTTTAACCGTATACCTGCGCTGTGGATTATTCCGGCTCTGGGCGTGGTGCTTCCGCTGTTGACTGCCCTTAGCACTAAGGCAGATAAAGGCGCGCTGGCGTTTCTGTTCTCTTCATTGACGCTGGCCTGCATTATTCTGACTGCCGGTATCGCGATGTTCCCGTTCATCATGCCGTCCAGCACGGAATTGAACGCGAGCCTGACCATGTGGGACGCGACCTCCAGCCAGAGAACGCTGAACCTGATGACATACGTGGCGATTGTCTTCGTGCCAATTATTCTGGCCTACACCACCTGGTGTTACTGGAAAATGTTTGGCCGCATCACGCGTGACGACATCGAAAAGAACACCCATTCGCTGTACTAAGGTAAGGAGCTATATATGTGGTATTTCGCATGGATTTTGGGAACGCTTCTTGCCTGTGCTTTTGGGGTGATTACCGCGCTGGCGCTTGAGCACGTGGAAGCCACCAAAGCAGGTAAAGAAGAACACTGATGAGTATTATCGTGATGCGATATACGAAATCATTCGGGTTGCATCGAGGCGGCAAGTCTGTGAATCCCCAGGAGCTTACACAAGTAAGTGACTGGGGTAAGCAGACGTAGCCAACAAAGAGGCGTCGTGAATGATAAAGTATATGTATGCGATAATGGACAAGCGCCCGTTAAGGGCGCTTTCCTTATTGATGGCGCTGCTGTTAGCGGGCTGCATCTTCTGGGACCCGTCGCGTTTTGCGGCAAAAACCAGCGAGCTGGAGATCTGGCACGGTTTCCTGCTGATGTGGGCCGTTTGCGCGGGTGTGATCCACGGCGTGGGTTTTCGCCCGCGAACCATTCACTGGCAGGGAATTTTTTGTCCACTTATCGCTGATATTGTGCTCGTTTTGGGCCTGTTCTTTTTCTTCTTTTGAATAAGAAGTTTCTGGTAACTGTATGGGCTTGCATAAGCCCATAAAAATTTACTCGTCGTTTACTTTCCCCCATTCCAAACCACGATTGCCGCGCGTATAGTAGCGAAGTTTGAAAGCACTAACCTTTTGTTGCATTACCGGGATGTAAAGTGAATACAACGCTGTTTCGATGGCCGGTTCGGGTCTATTACGAAGACACCGATGCCGGTGGTGTGGTTTACCACGCCAGCTATGTCGCTTTTTATGAAAGAGCACGCACAGAGATGCTGCGCCACCATCACTTCAGCCAACAGGTTTTGCTGGCTGAACGAGTTGCCTTTGTGGTTCGCAAAATGACTGTGGAATATTTTGCGCCCGCCAGACTCGACGACATGCTTGAAATCCAGACGGAGATCACCTCAATGCGAGGCGCTTGTCTGGTATTCACGCAGCGAATCGTCAACGCCGAGAATGTCGTTTTGAATGAAGCAGAGGTTCTTATCGTGTGCGTTGATCCACTCTTAATGAAGCCTCGTGCGCTTCCCAAGTCTATTGTCGCGGAGTTTAAGCAGTGACTGACATGAATATCCTTGATTTGTTCCTGAAGGCGAGCCTTCTGGTTAAACTTATCATGTTGATTTTGATTGGTTTTTCTATCGCTTCCTGGGCCATCATTATTCAGAGAACGCGTATTCTCAATTCAGCGTCGCGTGAAGCGGAGGCATTTGAAGATAAGTTCTGGTCCGGTATTGAACTTTCTCGTCTGTATCAGGAGAGCCAGGGACGTCGTGATAATTTGACGGGGTCGGAACAAATCTTCTATAGCGGTTTCAAAGAATTTGTTCGCCTGCATCGTGCGAACAGCCATGCGCCGGAAGCGATTGTTGAAGGCGCCTCGCGTGCCATGCGTATTTCAATGAATCGCGAACTGGAAAGCCTGGAGACGCATATTCCGTTCCTCGGCACGGTGGGGTCGATCAGCCCTTATATCGGGCTGTTTGGCACCGTGTGGGGGATCATGCATGCCTTTATCGCGCTGGGTGCGGTAAAACAAGCGACGCTGCAAATGGTTGCGCCGGGGATCGCTGAAGCGCTCATCGCCACGGCAATTGGTCTTTTTGCCGCAATTCCGGCGGTGATGGCCTATAACCGCCTGAATCAGCGTGTGAACAAAATTGAACTCAACTACGACAACTTTATGGAAGAGTTCACCGCCATTCTGCACCGTCAGGCGTTTACCAGCAGCGAAAGCAATAAGGGGTAAGCCATGGCCAGAGCACGTGGACGCGGGCGTCGCGAACTGAAGTCCGAGATCAATATCGTTCCGCTGCTGGATGTTCTGTTGGTGCTGTTGCTGATCTTTATGGCGACTGCGCCGATCATTACGCAGAGCGTAGAGGTCGACCTGCCGGACGCAACGGAATCGCAAACGGTGAAAAGCAACGACGATCCGCCAGTGATCGTTGAAGTTTCCGGTGTTGGGCAGTATAGCGTGAAAGTGGGCGCTGAGACGCTGTCGCAACTGCCGCCGGAACAGGTGATTGCCGAAGCCAGGCGCCGACTTGAGGCGAATGAAAAAACGGTGTTCCTGATTGGTGGCGCCAAAGAGGTGCCCTACGATGAGATTATTAAAGCGCTTAACCTGTTGCACAGCGCAGGGGTTAAATCGGTTGGCTTGATGACTAAGCCGATCTAATCGCTCGGGATATACACGCCCGCCAGAATGTTGACTATGGGACGAAACCGTTTCGTGGTCGGCATAGTATAACGGGAACAGGCGAACAGTTTTTGGGAACCGATAGTGTCAAAGGCAACCGAACAAAACGACAAGCTTAAACGAGCGATCATCGTTTCAGTCGCGCTGCATATCGTATTGATAGCGTTACTGATCTGGAGTTCGTTTGACGAGCATCTGGATACATCAGCCGGCGGCGGCGGTGGTTCTTCTATTGACGCGGTAATGGTTGATCCGGGCGCGGTCGTGGATAACTACAACCGCGAGCAGCAGCAGCAGGCCAGCGCCCGCCGCGCCGCTGAACAGCGTGAAAAGCAGGCTCAACAGCAGGCGGAAGAGTTACGTGAAAAGCAGGCAGCCGAGCAGGAGCGGCTAAAACAGCTGGAACAAGAACGTCTGCAGGCGCAGGAAGCGGCTAAAGAAGCGAAAGAACAGCAGAAGCAGGCCGAAGAAGCGGCGGCCAAAGCTGCCGCTGAAGCGAAGGCGAAAGCGGACGCGCAGGCGAAAGCGGCGCAGGAAGCCGCCGCCAAAGCCGCAGCGGATGCGAAAGCGAAGGCGGAAGCCCAGGCGAAAGCAGCAGCGGCCGCGGCGGCCAAAGCCGCGGCTGATGCGAAGAAACAGGCCGAAGCGGAAGCGGCGAAAGCGGCTGCGGATGCGCAGAAGAAAGCCGAAGCTGAGGCGGCGAAGAAAGCTCAGCAGGAAGCCGAGAAGAAAGCGCAGCAACAGGCAGAGAAAAAAGCTCAACAGGAAGCGGCTAAACAGGCCGCAGCAGAAAAAGCGGCAGCAGAAAAAGCCGCCGCGCAGAAAGCTGCCGCCGAAAAAGCCGCCGCTGAGAAAGCCGCCGCTGCTAAAGCGGCTGCGGCAGAGAAGGCCGCTGCTGAGAAAGCGGCTAAAGCCGCTGCAGCTAAAGCCGCCGCCGCGAAGAAAGCCGCTGCGGCGAAAGAAGCCACTGGCGTTGACGATCTCCTTGGCGACCTGAGCTCCGGTAAGAATGCGCCGAAATCGGGCGGGGGCGCTAAAGGGAAGGGGCTGCCTTCCAAAGATTCAGGAACTTCTGGCGCAAACGGCGGTGATAACGGGGCTGACATAAGTGCCTATGCCAGGCAAATTCAGGTTGCGATTCAGCGTCGTCTGTATGATGCAAGTCTGTATCAGGGCAAACGGTGCGTATTGCATATAAACCTTGCACCCGACGGCACTTTAAAGGACATAACGTCTGAGGGCGGCGATCCTTCGCTTTGCCAGGCTGCGTTGACCGCCGCGAGAACTGCGACTATTCCTAAACCGCCAAGTCAGGCTGTTTATGAAAAAATAAAAAATGCGACACTGGACTTTAAATTGTAGTGATCTTCCCCGCTTCGGCGGGGAAAAACCAATCTCTGTCGTCACGGGGTTTTGGTAGTTTTGTGTATTTGAGTTTGTTAACATTCTGCTAAATTATCATGGGTTTTCAGCCCGGATAAGGGAGATATGATGAAGCAGGCATTACGAGTAGCATTTGGTTTTTTAATGCTGTGGGCGGCGGTGTTGCACGCAGAAGTCCGTATCGAGATAACCCAGGGGGTTGACTCGGCGCGCCCGATCGGCGTTGTGCCGTTCCAGTGGGCGGGGCAGGGTGCCGCGCCGGCGGATGTGGGGGGGATCGTGGCGGCTGACCTGCGCAATAGCGGCAAGTTTAACCCGCTGGATCGCTCTCGCCTGCCTCAGCAGCCGGGTAGCGCTCAGGAAGTGCAGCCTGCGGCATGGTCTGCGCTGGGTATTGACGCCGTGGTTGTCGGCCAGGTGACGCAAAACCCGGACGGTTCTTACAACGTGGCATATCAGCTGGTTGATACCGGCGGCGCGCCGGGTACCGTGCTGGCGCAGAACACATTTAAAGTGACTAAACAGTATCTGCGCTATGCGGCGCATGCTGCCAGCGATGCGGTATTTGAGAAGCTGACCGGCATTAAGGGCGCCTTCCGTACCCGTATCGCATACGTTGTGCAGACCAACGGCGGCCAGTTCCCGTATGAGCTGCGCGTATCCGATTACGATGGCTACAACCAGTTTCTTGTCAAGCGTTCAAGCCAGCCGCTGATGTCTCCGGCCTGGTCTCCGGATGGCTCCAAACTGGCTTACGTTACCTTCGAAAGCGGTCGTTCGGCGCTGGTAATTCAGACGCTGGCTAACGGCTCAGTTCGTCAGGTTGCGTCGTTCCCGCGTCATAACGGCGCGCCCGCGTTCTCCCCGGACGGCAGCAAACTGGCTTTCGCCCTGTCGAAAACGGGTAGCCTGAACCTGTACGTGATGGATCTTGCTTCGGGTCAGATTCGTCAGGTGACCGATGGTCGCAGTAATAACACCGAGCCAAGCTGGTTCCCGGATAGCCAGAACCTGGCCTTTACTTCCGACCAGGCCGGTCGTCCGCAGGTGTATAAAGTCAATATTAATGGCGGCACGCCGCAGCGCATTACCTGGGAAGGGTCGCAAAACCAGGATGCGGACGTGAGCGCTGATGGTAAAACGATGGTAATGGTAAGCTCGGCCAATGGTCAGCAGCACATTGCTAAACAAGATCTGGAAACGGGTGCTGTGCAGGTTCTCACATCAACGTTTTTGGATGAAACGCCAAGTCTGGCACCTAACGGCACTATGGTAATCTACAGCTCTTCTCAGGGGATGGGTTCCGTGCTGAATCTGGTTTCTACAGATGGGCGTTTCAAGGCGCGTCTTCCGGCAACTGATGGACAGGTTAAATCACCTGCCTGGTCGCCGTATCTGTGATAATAAATAATTGATTACTAAAGGAATCAAATAAATGCAACTGAACAAAGTGCTGAAAGGGCTGTTGATCGCTCTGCCGGTTATGGCAATCGCGGCATGTTCTTCTCATAAGAACGCCAGCAACGACCAGAGCGGTGAAGGCATGCTGGGTGCCGGCACTGGTATGGACGGTAACGCTAACGGCGGCAACATGTCTTCCGAAGAGCAGGCTCGTCTGCAGATGCAGCAACTGCAGCAGAACAATATCGTTTACTTCGATCTGGATAAATACGATATCCGTTCTGACTTCGCTGCAATGCTGGACGCGCATGCTAATTTCCTGCGTAGCAACCCATCCTATAAAGTGACTATTGAAGGTCACGCGGATGAACGTGGTACGCCGGAATACAACATCGCTCTGGGTGAGCGTCGTGCTAACGCCGTTAAGATGTATCTGCAGGGCAAAGGTGTCTCTGCTGACCAGATGTCCATCGTTTCTTACGGTAAAGAAAAACCTGCAGTACTGGGTCATGACGAAGCGGCTTACGCCAAAAACCGTCGCGCCGTACTGGTTTACTAAGAGAATTGCATGAGCAGTAACTTCAGACATCATCTGTTGAGTCTGTCGTTACTGGTTGGCATAGCGGCCCCCTGGGCCGCTTTTGCTCAGGCGCCAATCAGTAGTGTCGGCTCAGGCTCGGTCGAAGACCGCGTCACTCAACTTGAGCGTATTTCTAATGCTCACAGCCAGCTTTTAACCCAACTCCAGCAACAGCTTTCTGATAACCAGTCCGATATCGACTCCCTGCGCGGTCAAATTCAGGAAAATCAATATCAACTGAATCAGGTTGTTGAGCGCCAGAAGCAGATCCTGCAACAGATTGACGGACTGAGTAGCGGTGGTGCAACTGCGGGGGGACAGCCCTCAGCAGCGGCGCAGGGCGCGGCAGCCCCTCAGACTGCGCCTGCGGCCTCCTCAGGCGTTCCGGTGCAGACGGGAGATGCAAATACCGATTACAATGCGGCTATCGCCCTGGTGAGGGATTCTTCCCGCCAGAACGATGCGATGGCAGCGTTTCAGAATTTCATTAAGAAGTACCCTGATTCAACTTATCAACCAAATGCCAACTACTGGCTTGGTCAGCTGAATTATAACCAGGGGAAAAAAGATGACGCGGCGTACTATTTTGCTTCTGTGGTCAAAAAATACCCGAAATCCCCGAAGGCACCCGATGCGATGTTTAAAGTTGGGGTAATTATGCAGGACAAAGGTGATACTGCAAAAGCGAAGGCGGTTTATCAGCAAGTGATCAGTAAATATCCTGGCACCGATGGCGCGAAACAAGCGCAAAAACGCCTTAACGCCCTGGGATGATTATGCCATGACCAGAAATCGCGTTATTTCTGGTCTTGTCGCATGAATCCTAAGCAGTTAAGTGATCTTTCTCTAAATTCTTGTTGCGCTGAATTCTGAAATCAGTAATATATGCCGCCGTTGCCAGGGGATATCAAACAAGCCCCAGGCGACAGAAAAGAGTGGGTCGTTAGCTCAGTTGGTAGAGCAGTTGACTTTTAATCAATTGGTCGCAGGTTCGAATCCTGCACGACCCACCAATCGTTCTGGTGGAACGCGAGAGTAAAACGTAAAGGATAATGTTGCGTCAGCAACAGCCCGTAGGGCGAGGCGAAGCCGAGTCATCCTGCACGACTCACCACTAAAAGATGTATCCAGCGCAGTATCGGGTGATTAGCTCAGCTGGGAGAGCACCTCCCTTACAAGGAGGGGGTCGGCGGTTCGATCCCGTCATCACCCACCACTCGGGTCGTTAGCTCAGTTGGTAGAGCAGTTGACTTTTAATCAATTGGTCGCAGGTTCGAATCCTGCACGACCCACCAATTATTCTGGTGGAACGCGAAAGTAAAGCGTAAAGAATAACGTTGCGCGAGTAACGGCACGAAAGGCAAGGCGAAGCCGGGTCATCCTGCACCACAGCCAGGGTTAGATTGGTAGCAAGTAAAATCTTTCAGGTAACACCCATATGGGTCGTTAGCTCAGTTGGTAGAGCAGTTGACTTTTAATCAATTGGTCGCAGGTTCGAATCCTGCACGACCCACCAGTTTTAAAGGTGGTTACTGGTAGAGAACGTGAAGGATAACGTTGCGTCAGCAGCGGCCCGAAGGGCGAGGCGAAGCCGAGTCATCCTGCACGACCCACCATCCTGAATGATTAAAGCAGTAAAATCCCGCAAGGGGTCGTTAGCTCAGTTGGTAGAGCAGTTGACTTTTAATCAATTGGTCGCAGGTTCGAATCCTGCACGACCCACCAATGTAAAAAGGCGCCCTAAAGGCGCTTTTTTGCTATCTGCGATGTATAAGATTCGAACCTGCGGCAGATTCGGGCTGACAAAATAGTCGGGAACAAATTTGCACAACGCGTTGCGTTGCCCGAAGGGCGAGCGAAGCGAGTCATCCTCAGAAGTTCAGGACGGTAACCCTGCCGACAAATATCATTCATTGCCCGACTAACAGGGCCAGACATGGCTCATCAGAATCAACGGTAAGACAGGTTTATCGCTTTCACTATAAACATCCTGGTTTGCCTGCCTGATTCACCCTCGCGCGCTCTCTTGCCCGGTCAGAGGCGCTATTATTACCGCCCCGGGTTACCCACGCTCAACCGGGGATCTCACCAACTCAGGAATGTTCTGGCGATTGTCCTCTTTATCCATTTCTGCAAATCCTGGGATTCCCCTGCCTGTTTAGATTGAAATATTGCATACATATCTCGATCTCTATCACGTTTTAATATCGTTTATATTGAGGTAGTGCTATTGATGTGTATGCTGATCTCCGTTGGATTGTTACTGCGTTACCGCAGGCAAAACCAGATGTTCGCTGATGTCAGCGGACATCTGGTTTTTTTGTTTTCAGGGCCCAGAAAATGAAGATAGCCAGAAAATTGAACAATATTGTTGAGACAGTCATCAATAAGAGCCGAAGGTACAGATCTTCACTGCTCAGAAAGGTTGTAGATGGTATCCCATTCGCAGCCGTGGCTGCTGTGGGTAAGATAACCAGCCAGGCAAAAAATCGCTGCTCAAGAAAACGCCTGAGTAGCATCTATGTTTTTTTGATCGAGCATTGCAACTCAGGCATCAAATGCCGCAAGCAAGGGCAGATATTCGTAATGTGCTGAACAGAACCTGTCAGTAAATAGCAGCGCTGTATTCTGGCGTAATAAAAATCGGATTGTTACCGTATTTAAGCATTATGCATACGGGCAAAACCCAAACCACTTGTGTATATGGCTGTCGCCGTAGAAAAGTGGTTTGTTTTTTTGTCCCTAAAACTATGCTGAGTATTCACGACTGGATTTCCGCGAAGAGTGGCCTGATATTAAGGACCGACCATGAAATATAAAACATTAGCCAGTGAGAACCCTGCTGGCATAGGTGGCCGTGATAATGTCTGCAGTGTCGCGCATTGTGCGGCATGGCTACGCTTTACATTGAAAAATTACGGTAAAGTTAATAGGGGATTGTTTGATAAAAATCGTTATTTAATGATGTTTTTTTGCGGGATGGCAATTGCAAGTGCTGGCAGGAAATCAGGTTGGTGAGATATGCCAGGTGCCGATCGATGTTGATAAAATCAGTGATAATCCGGAAGTGCAATCCCCGTATAAAGGAAAACGAATTATCCTTTCTGATTTTATTGATACTGCATCTGGTATCGTCATCTCCCCAATCGGGAGACTGTCCGCATATGGCGTGTTAACGTTTTTTTAGTATTGCACCGGTTTTATAACGGGATGAAAGACAGTAGTGATAGCCAGGCAGCGCTATTTCCCGTCAGCGGTACGTTATTGTGTTTTTTTCCGATTATATTGGGACATTGCACTGGCAAAGATTTGAGTAGTAATACTTTTATTACCCTATGCTGCAACGGTGCGCAGAAGCGTTGCCACAAGAAGAATTCATTGTTATGCGGAAGTGATTAAGAGCCTATCCCATTAGGGCTATTTTGCTTGCTATTTTGAACCTGGGCAGTGCTCAGAATCCTCACGTACTACGTGTACGCTCCGGTTCTTCCGCGCTGGCCGTGTTCAAACTGTCTGCGCCAATAACGCCTACTGGGATAGGCTCTCAGTCAGGGCTGTTTTTGAAATAAAAAATGAAAAACAAGGCGCTGGAATAAACTTGTATCAGAGGAATAAAAAAATTATGAATCGACGAGAATTGTTGGTCAAGGCGGCCATTGCGGCTGCCAGCGTCAAAATCTGGCCAGCTGTGGCAGAGAAAGGCGTGAGCAGAGTACCCGCGGTGGAGAAAGGTGCGGGGTTGCCGCCGGGCGTGCCGTCAGAATCGTCACCACAGCGTTGGGTTGCACTCGCGGAAACGCTCAAACCCCGACTGCGTGAAGAGGTGCACTCTATCGTCGGTGCGGTGAAGGCGCAGAAAGATGCCGCGCAACCACTGGGCTACCGCATGACGCCGCTCTACACGCCGGACAAACTAGCGGGAAAGACTTTCCGGACCGGTGAACAGATTATTGTCGATTTCGGTGAACATTACACAGGTTATCTGAGTTTCCGTCTCGGCTGGCAGGGGGTGTCGTGCGATGCGCCAGCCCGGTTACGGCTGGTATTTGGCGAAGTGGTGACCGACGTAGCCGTACCACTTTATCCCTACAACGGCTGGGTCAGCGCTTCCTGGTTACCGGACGAGGTTCTGAATATAGATTTTCTGCCGCAGAGGGTGAATGTCGCGCGTCGCCATGCTTTCCGCTATGTGCGTATCGAGGTGGTGGCTGTGTCAAACAACTTCAGCGTTACGCTGGATGACGTCGCCGTGAGGGCGGTATCGTCGGCAGGTCAGGACACGGGACGTCCAGCGCACTATGACAGCGAACTACTGGGCGCGATTGATAGAGTCGGCATTCGCACGCTCCATGAATGTATGCAGACGGTATTTGAGGATGGTCCACGCCGTGATTGTCGACTTTGGTTGGGGGATCTGCGCTTGCAGGCACTAACCAACTACGTCAGTTTTCGCAATATGGCGCTCGTGCGTCGTTGTCTTTATCTGTTTGCGGGTATGTCGCGTGCGGACGGATACGTCACCGCCTGTGTGTATGAGAAGCCGCAGCCGCGTATCGGTGAAGTGGTACTGCTGGACTACTCGGCTCTGTTTGGCGACGTGCTGCTTGGTTATCTGCGCGCCAGTGAGGACCGGGTGACCGTTGATGAACTGTGGCCGGTAGCGAAAAAACAGATCGAACTCTTGTTGCGTCATGTGGGGGAGGACGGGCTGTTTCATGCGCCGGAGCAGGAAGGTTTTGTATTTATCGACTGGGATGCCGGAAAGGATCAGTCGGCGGCGTTGAAAGGTCTGGAGAGACAGGCGGCGATGCAGGGCGTGCTGATTTACAGTTGTCGCCGTTTGCTGGAACTGGGGAGCGCGATTGCGCCGCAGGATGACCTGGCGGTAGTAGAGACTGCTATAACGCGCATGTGTGCGGCGGCCAGAACGCATTTTTACGACGAGAAGCAGCAGCTATTTGTCAGTGGTGAACAGCGGCAGGTCTCCTGGGCATCGAATGTGTGGCTGACTCTGGCTCAGGTGCTGCCTGAATCGCAGAACGCGGTTGCGCTGCAACAGGTGATGAAACACGATGGCGCGGTTCGGCCTTTGACCCCCTATCTTTATCACCACATGGTGGACGCGTTGGTACAGAACGGGTTACCACAGGCGGCCCGACAACTGGTGGAAAGTTACTGGGGAGGTATGATCAAAGCTGGAGCAGATACATTTTGGGAAGCGTTCGATCCGGAGAACCCACTGGCGTCCCCCTACGGTGGACAACAAATAAACAGTTTCTGTCATGCCTGGAGCTGCACGCCTAGCTATTTTATTCGCCATCATTTTTCGCCACAGAAAATATAACGTTTGCAAAAAATCGCTCACGCAGAAACCGCGTGAGCAGAAGTTATTTACAGGATACCAGACGTAAATTAAAAACGTCAGGCGTTCTTCTTATTGCAAAAAATAACAACACTGTAAGGATATTGTTATGATCCAAAACACTCAGCTGAAATCCATTGTATTACTAATTTCTTCAGCTATTGTGTCTAATAGTGCTATGGCAGCCAAACTCACCATTGAGCAACGGCTGGAATTATTAGAAAAGGAACTGGCGGAAAATAAACAGGAACTACAATCCACGAGGAAAGCGTTACAGCAATATAAAGTTTTTTTTGATCGGCAACCGGTAACAACCGGGACGGCTGATACCGGCATTGCTAACAGTACTCGCGATAAACTGAACAAAAAACCGCAGACAGTGCCGACAGCAACCGTGTCGACATCTGTAGCAGCAACTACAGGCGGGAGTGCAACAAAAGTGACCGGCGCTACATCCGCTCAGGACATGACGCTGGCAGATATTAGTAAATATGTCAAAGATGATCTTGGCTTTAATTATAGCGGCTATTTTCGTACCGGATGGGCGACATCAAGCCACGGTGTTCCCAAATCTTATGCTATTGGCGCATTGGGGCGTTTCGGAAATGAATATGGAGGATGGTTTGATCTAATTCTGGATAAACGAGTCTACGCTCAGAATGGCAAAACGGTAAACGCAGTTGTTTGGCTGGACGGCAATGTCAGCCAGTCTTATAGTAATGGATCGTTTAATACCAATAAAGATAATATATTGCAGTTCTCAGATATGTATATTACAACCACAGGATTTATCCCATCGCTTCCTGAGGCCAACTTTTGGGTAGGGAAACATTATTTGCAGAACTATGAAATCCAGATGCTGGACTGGAAAGCACATAAAGCAGATTCTGCTGGTGCCGTTGGACTGGAGAATATTAATGTAGGTGTGGGTAAACTGGACATAGCATTGTTGCGTCAAGATTTGGATCTGTATTCAAAGGATTATTCCAGCACGACACAGGTGAATACCAATGCCATCGATATGCGTTTCCATGATATTCCATTATGGGATAAGGCAACCTTAGGCGTTTATGGTCGGTATAATATGCCAAATAAAGATCACATATCTAAATCTGACAACTATTTTGACATGAAAGATGCATGGCTGATCACCGGGCTTGTGCGACAGAATTTTGACAATGGTGGGTTTAACGAATTTGTCATCCAGGCGGCTAACAACGCCATTGCCAGCGGATTTATGCATATTTCAGATTCAAACCCTGATTATGGATATAACGGATATTATTATGGCGATCATACAAACGGAACCGGCCTGCGTTTGATCTCGCAAGGAGAGACTTATCTTCGTCCGGATGTGATTATGGCGAATGCCTTAGTTTATGGCCGTGGCAATGATCTCTATAGCTATGAAACCGGCGCGCATACTGATTTTGAAACATTCAGGGCCGTGGTTCGTCCTGCGTATATCTGGAATGATTACAACCAGACTGGCGTTGAATTGGCCTATTTCAACCAAACCAACGAGGCAAACAATCAGAAATACCACGAATCAGGATATAAAACCACGTTGTATCATGCCTTTAAAGTTGGTACCAGCATGTTGAGGTCTCGTCCAGAAATACGTTTTTATGGTACCTATATTAAATCACTGGAAAACGACATCTCTGAAGTTTCTTTTGAAGATGACAAAAATGATCAATTTAGCGTGGGCGTACAGGCCGAAGTATGGTGGTAAAGTCGGGTACGACCACGGGTAACAGTTGAACCCACCGGTCGTCAGGTTACAGGGCAGGGAAAAGAAACTCAGTGTCCGCCAGCGGCAGGTTTCAGCGCGGTCTGGGGCGATCGGAACGCCCCATGTCTTTTACAGACCAGATATAACGACTATCTTCACATTTGCAGTGAGTAAGCCGGGCAGCTAAAAAAATGCACTATCTCGCCATAACGGGCTGACCATATCCCTGGTGAGTACCGTTTAATCGCATAGTATTAACGTTAAAGACGTTTTTCTGCTACCTGCGATAGATAGGATTCAAAAGTGACATGACCTCGGCCTCTTCCGCTAAATTCTCCACGACATTCCTGGCATAATCAGCTATCTTGTTTAGCATATAAAACAAATTTGACCGATTATGGTGTAGATACGCTTTATATCGGTTATTTCGTTAAGCCAGAAAAACGAGACAGCAAGATGAGCGTAATGTTTGACCCGGAAGCGGCAGTCTATCCGTTTCCACCAAAACCCGCCCCGCTAAACGTGGATGAAAAGCAATTCTACCGCGAGAAGATCAAACGTCTCCTGAAAGCGCGTGATGCTGTTATGGTGGCGCATTATTACACTGACCCGGAAATCCAGCACCTGGCTGAAGAAACGGGGGGATGCATAGCCGATTCCCTGGAAATGGCGCGCTTTGGCGCACGGCATGCCGCTTCAACATTGCTGGTTGCCGGGGTGCGTTTTATGGGCGAAACGGCAAAAATCCTCAGCCCGGAAAAAACGATTCTGATGCCCACGCTACACGCGGAATGTTCCCTTGACCTGGGCTGCCCGATAGACGAATTTGGCGCCTTCTGTGATGCGCATCCGGACCGCACCGTGGTGGTTTATGCCAATACGTCGGCGGCGGTGAAGGCTCGCGCTGACTGGGTAGTGACCTCCAGCATTGCGGTGGAACTGATTGAGCATCTTGATAGCATGGGCGAAAAAATCATCTGGGCGCCAGACCGCCATCTGGGCAACTATGTACAAAAACAGACTGCTGCCGATGTGTTGTGCTGGCAGGGAGCCTGTATTGTTCATGATGAATTCAAAACGCAAGCGCTGGTAAGAATGAAGGCGCTTTATCCGCATGCGGCTGTGCTCGTGCACCCGGAATCGCCGCAGGCGATTGTTGATATGGCCGATGCCGTGGGGTCAACCAGCCAGTTAATTAATGCGGCTAAAACCCTGCCGCAGCATCAGCTAATTGTTGCTACCGACCGCGGCATTTTCTACAAAATGCAGCAGGCGGTACCGGGAAAAGAGCTGCTGGAAGCGCCTACGGCTGGCGAAGGGGCAACCTGTCGGAGCTGCGCGCACTGCCCCTGGATGGCCATGAATGGCCTGCGGACGATTGCTGAAGGGCTGGAGCAGGGGGGCAGCGAACATGAAATTCATGTTGATGAGCAGTTGCGCGCTGCTGCGCTGGTGCCGCTGAACAGAATGCTCGATTTTGCGGCTACACTTCGGAGATAACGCATTATCGCGTCACTGTACGCTCTGGGGATAAGATGGATTTTTTTAGTACGCAGAACATATTAGTGCACATACCCATTGGTGCCGGTGGATATGACCTGTCGTGGATTGAAGCCATTGGCACCCTCGCTGGCCTGTTGTGCATCTGGCTGGCGAGTCTGGAGAAGATCGGTAACTATGCCTTTGGGCTGATCAACGTCACTCTGTTTGCCATTATCTTCTTCCAGATCCAGCTTTATGCCAGCCTTCTGTTACAGGTTTTTTTCTTCGCGGCCAACGTCTATGGCTGGTACGCCTGGTCGCGACAGACCCGCGATAATCAGGCTGAACTGCAAATCCGCTGGCTGCCGCTGACAAAGGCGCTGGGCTGGCTGGCGGCCTGCGTGGTGGCGATTGGTCTGATGACGGCGTTTATTAACCCGGTTTTTGCCTTCCTGACGCGCATTGCCGTTGTGCTGATGCAAACCCTGGGGTTGCAGGTAGCAATGCCGACACTGCAGCCGGATGCATTCCCGTTCTGGGACGCCTGCATGATGGTGCTGTCTATTGTGGCGATGATTCTGATGACGCGCAAATATGTCGAAAACTGGCTGCTATGGGTGATTATTAACATAATTAGCATGGTTATTTTTGCGCGTCAGGGGGTCTACGCGATGTCGCTGGAATACCTGCTTCTGACGTTTATCGCCCTTAACGGTAGCCGGATGTGGATTAACAGCGCGCGTGAGCGCGGGTCTCACGCTTTTGCCCGTTAATGATTGTGTCCATGTCCGGAGGGCGACATATTCAGATGGCATTCCGGGACACGACAGGGCTGATACTCCATCTGCACCGTAATGTCCGCAATCTGATACTTGTGCTGCAAGAAAAGGTGGATACGTTCCAGCAGGCCGTCGTGATCGTGCGGCGGCACCACCTGCACATGCAGCGTCATCACCGTTTTCTCTCCTACCAGCCAGGCATGAACATGGTGTACATCGCGCACTTCCGGCACTGAACGGCGCAAATCGCGCTTTAATGCGTCAACATCAAGGGAGCGCGGGGCGCCTTCCAGGAGTTCGTTGATACTCTCCTGCAACAAACGCCAGGCGCTACGCAGAACCAGGCACGAAACCAACACTGACAGAATGGGATCGATAGGCGTCCAGCCCGTGGCGAGGATAATGATGGCGGCTATTATCGCCCCGACCGAACCAAGTAGATCCCCCAGTACATGCAGAGCCGCAGCCCGTACATTGAGATTATGACCTTCATTGCCATGACGCAGGATCCAGAATGCCAGAATATTCGCCAGTAATCCCGCTATGGCGATGATGATCATGGTTTTACCGGCAACCGGTTGAGGATGATTAAAGCGTTGAATGGCTTCCCAGACGATCAGAATCGTAATGATGACCAGCGCAATGGCATTAAGGAACGCGGCCAGGGTGGTCAGACGTAACCAGCCAAAGGTATGACGGGTATTTGGTGGGCGGCGGGAGAAGCGAACCGCCAGCAAGGCGAACAGGAGCGCTGCTGTATCAGTGAGCATATGGCCCGCATCGGCCAGCAGCGCCAGAGAACCTGAAAGCAACCCGCCTGCGATTTCAACCAGCATAAATCCGGCAGTGACGCAAAACGCCAGCAGTAGTCGCCGGGCATTATGATCGTCCGTTTGCCGCACAGGAGTATGTGAATGTGAGTGCCCCATGATTTCTCTCTAACATTATTATTCTGATTATTACTTTATGACATGATTGGGCTTTCAGGTGAACAAAATGAAAAAGGAGTACCCCGCATAGTATGTGAGTACCGCTGCTGGCGGCCCAATAGCCCTGCGTGAAGGGGCTCTATCCTCTGCGTTATCAGGGTTGATGCCCAGTTGTGGACACAACGAGAACATTACTCCCCCTCTCCGGACTGCGCGTAATGTAAAATCATATTTACACTTTTTAGCTGAAGAGATAGATTGTGGAGATTGCATTTAACTGGATAAGTATGGCAACGCTGGAACTAAAATGAATTATCAGAACGACGACTTACGCATTAAAGAGATCAACGAATTACTGCCTCCCGTTGCCCTCCTTGAAAAATTCCCCGCTACCGAGAATGCCGCTAATACCGTTGCGCATGCACGTAAAGCGATCCATCAGATCCTCAAAGGCAATGACGATCGCTTGCTGGTGGTCATCGGCCCGTGTTCCATTCATGATCCTGTTGCGGCGAAAGAGTATGCCGATCGGCTGCTCAAGTTGCGCAAATCGCTAAAAGGTGAGCTGGAAATTGTGATGCGCGTCTATTTTGAGAAGCCGCGCACCACCGTGGGATGGAAAGGGCTGATCAACGATCCGCATATGGATAACAGCTTCCGCATCAATGATGGTCTGCGTATCGCGCGCAAGCTGTTGCTGGATATTAATGACAGCGGGCTGCCGGCGGCCGGAGAATTCCTCGATATGATCACGCCGCAGTATCTTGCCGATCTGATGAGCTGGGGAGCGATTGGCGCGCGAACCACCGAATCTCAGGTGCATCGCGAGCTCTCTTCCGGACTCTCTTGCCCGGTGGGTTTCAAAAACGGCACCGATGGGACCATAAAAGTCGCGATTGATGCTATCAACGCCGCGGGGG
Source organism: Klebsiella sp. KE9456 (assembly GCF_043832615.1). Lineage (NCBI taxonomy): Bacteria > Pseudomonadati > Pseudomonadota > Gammaproteobacteria > Enterobacterales > Enterobacteriaceae > Klebsiella > Klebsiella sp. KE9456. Next base: position 110,506 of record NZ_JBDYQK010000005.1, on the reverse strand, counting down.
CACCGCACTGTTTCCTGTCGGTAACCAAATGGGGTCATTCAGCGATCGTCAACACCAGCGGCAACAGTGATTGTCATATCATCCTGCGCGGCGGTAAAGAGCCGAACTACAGTGCGAAGCACGTTGCCGACGTGAAGGTTGGCCTGGCGAAAGCGGGTCTGCCCGCGAAGATTATGATCGATTTTAGCCATGCTAATTCCAGCAAGCAGTTTAAAAAGCAGATGGATGTGGGCGCAGATGTTTGTCAGCAGGTTGCTGGCGGTGAGCAATCAATCATGGGCGTGATGATTGAAAGCCATCTGGTGGAAGGCAATCAGAGTCTTGAAAGCGGTGTGCCGCTGACCTACGGCAAGAGCATTACCGATGCCTGCATCGGCTGGGAAGATACCGATATGCTTTTGCATCAACTGGCGGATGCGGTAAAAGCGCGTCGCGGCTAGCTGAAGCGTTTTCCATGCTAAAAAATAAAAAAACCGGCTTTGTTAGCCGGTTTTTTATATTTAATTACTTCGCTTTACCCTGGTTCGCAACGGCAGCCGCTTTCGCGGCGATCTCGTCGGCGTTACCCAGATAGTAGTGTTTAACCGGCTTGAAGTTTTCATCGAACTCATACACCAGCGGTACGCCGGTCGGGATGTTCAGTTCGAGGATCTCGTCTTCACCCATATTGTCGAGGTATTTCACCAGCGCGCGCAGGGAGTTACCGTGAGCGGCGATAATCACGCGCTCACCGCTTTTCAGACGTGGCAGAATGGTGTCGTTCCAGTACGGTACAACGCGCTCAATGGTCAGCGCCAGGCTTTCGGTTACCGGCAGCTCTTTATCCGTCAGTTTCGCGTAGCGCGGATCGTGGCCCGGATAACGCTCGTCGTCTTTTGTCAGCTCCGGCGGAGTCACCGCGAAGCCACGACGCCACTGTTTAACCTGCTCATCACCATATTTCTCAGCGGTTTCCGCTTTGTTCAGACCCTGCAGCGCACCGTAATGGCGCTCATTCAGTTTCCAGGATTTCTCAACCGGCAGCCAGGCCTGATCCAGTTCGTCCAGCACGTTCCACAGAGTGTGGATGGCACGTTTCAGCACAGAGGTATAAGCAAAGTCGAAGCTGAAGCCTTCTTCTTTCAGCAGCTTGCCGGCTGCTTTTGCTTCACCCACGCCTTTCTCAGACAGGTCAACGTCATACCAACCGGTGAAACGGTTTTCGTTGTTCCATTGGCTTTCGCCGTGACGAACGAGTACCAGCTTAGTTACAGCCATACACTTACTCCTCAATACACGTCATCTTTCACGTCACCTCATCGCTGGCTACTTTCACTCACCCCGGTCGCATCGTTCACTATGTTCCTGGGATTCGCTCATTTGCCGCTTTGAGGCGACTCGAAATTGGTAGTGTATATATTTATTGATTGATAACTATTCTCATTATATTGCCACGATTTACCTCACGGCAATGCTTATCCCTAACCATAGCGAAAATAGTGGCCCAGTGTAAGATACTTGTAAAACAGAGGTTGTGTTTTTGTCTGTAAGTGACGAATTTTTCAGCGAAAGGGGAAAAAAGCCCTCCACCTGGCGTGGAGGGTGAGGCATTATCTGGCGATAAACTGATATTCCGTCAGGCTGACGTACTCTTCGCCGGGAAGCAGAACGCAATCCGGCTGCGGCCACTCCGGGTGGTTCGGCGAATCCGGCAGGAACTCGCTCTCCAGCGCCAGGCCTTGCCAGTCAGCGTAGGGTTGCGCGCTGCGCGACGGCGTGCCGCCCAGGTAGTTGCCGGAGTAGAATTGCAGGGCCGGAGCGGAGGTATACACCGTCATCTGCAGCTTTTCATCCTGGGACCAGACGTGAGCTGCCGGAACCTGGGCATCTCCCTGCGCCTGGAGCAGAAAGGCGTGGTCGTAACCTTTCACTTTCTGCTGGTCTTCATCACGCAGGAAATCGTCCGCCAGCATCTTCGGCGTACGAAAATCAAAGCCGGTCAGAGCAACGCTTTGCAGGTTTCCCCCCGGAATACCGTCGCTTTCTACGGGGAGGTAAGCCTCGGCAAAAATTTGCAGCTTATGGTTACGCACGTCGCTCTGTATGCCATCCAGGTTGAAATAGACGTGGTTAGTCAGGTTCACCGGGCAGGGCTGGTCAACGGTGGCGCGATACTCAATAGAGATCCGATTATCGTCAGTCAGGCGGTAGTGCGCGGTTGCCGTTAAATTGCCGGGGTATCCCTGATCGCCATCGGCGGATGAGAGTGAGAATAGCGCGTGATGATCATCGGCGCTGACAATTTGCCAGCGGCGCTTATCGAAACCGTCAGGCCCGCCGTGTAACTGATGTCCAGCCTCGTTGGAAGGCGTCAGATTGACGGTTCGACCATCAAGGAGGAAGCGGCTGTTGGCGATACGGTTGGCGTAACGGCCAACGGACGCGCCGAGAAAAGCGGCCTGATGCGTATAGTCGCTCGGCGTCGCGCAGCCGAGCAGCGCTTCGCGTACGCTGCCGTCAGCCAGGGCGACCTGCGCCGAAAGCAGCGTCGCGCCCCAATCCATTACGGTGACCGTCATCCCCGCGTCATTACGCAGGGTGAGGATATTCCACGGCAGGCCGTCCGGCGCCAGCCCGGTTGTTTGGTTTAGCATTGTCCGGCTCCCTGAGAGGGTTTGCACACATAGAACGTTTCTCTAATCCCGGTTTTCGCTTCATATGCCTGGGCAACGGCCTGCTGTACACCTTCGACCAGATCCTCCGGCATCAGCGCGACAATACAGCCGCCGAAACCGCCGCCGGTCATGCGGACGCCGCCTTTGTCGCCGATGGCCGCTTTGACGATATCCACTAGCGTATCAATCTGCGGTACGGTGATTTCAAAATCGTCGCGCATGGAGGCATGAGATTCCGCCATCAGTTCACCCATTCGTTGCAGGTCGCCTTTTTCCAGCGCCGTAGCGGCCTCTACGGTACGGGCGTTTTCGGTCAGTACGTGGCGAACGCGTCTGGCGACCACCGGGTCAAGCTCGTGGGCGACGGCGTTGAACTCGTCGAGGGTCACATCGCGCAGGGCGGGCTGCTGGAAGAAGCGGGCGCCGGTTTCGCACTGTTCACGACGGGTGTTGTATTCGCTGCCCACCAGAGTGCGTTTAAAATTACTGTTGATAATCACCACCGCGACGCCTTTCGGCATTGAAACCGCCTTAGTGCCTAATGATCGGCAGTCGATCAGCAGCGCGTGATCTTTTTTACCGAGCGCGGAGATTAACTGATCCATGATGCCGCAGTTGCAGCCGACGAACTGGTTTTCCGCTTCCTGGCCGTTGAGCGCGATTTGCGCGCCGTCGAGCGGCAGGTGATACAACTGCTGAAATACGGTGCCGACGGCGACTTCCAGTGAAGCTGAGGAGCTTAATCCCGCACCCTGTGGCACGTTACCGCTAATGACCAGGTCCGCTCCGCCGAAGTGGTTGTTGCGCTGCTGAAGATGCTTTACCACGCCGCGAACATAGTTCGACCACTGCTGGGTGTCGTGGCGGGTAATCTGCGAATCGAGGGAGAATTCATCGCTCTGACTGTCGTAATCGGCGGCAATCACCCGCACGGTACGATCGTTGCGCGGTGAGCAACTGATCACCGTCTGATAATCAATCGCGCAGGGCAGCACGAATCCATCGTTATAGTCGGTGTGTTCGCCAATCAGGTTAACCCGGCCAGGCGCCTGGATAACATGGCTGGCGGGATAGCCGAACTTTTCAGCAAACAGGGCTTGGGTTTTCTCTTTCAGACTCATGGTTATACTCCGGATTCGCGGAAATGGACGTCGCTCACAGCGCGCAGACGTTCAGCAGCTTGCTCGGCCGTCAGGTCACGCTGAGTTTCGGCCAGCATTTCATAGCCGACCATAAATTTGCGCACCGTGGCGGAACGCAGCAGCGGCGGATAAAAATGAGCGTGCAGCTGCCAGTGATCATTGTTTTCATCGTTAAACGGCGCGCCGTGCCAGCCCATAGAGTAGGGGAACGAGCACTGGAACAGGTTGTCGTAACGGCTGGTCAGCTTTTTCAGCGCCAGCGCAAGGTCGCTGCGCCGGTCGTCGGTTAAATCAGTCAGGCGCCGGACGTGTGTTTTCGGCAGCAGCAGCGTCTCGAATGGCCATGCCGCCCAGTAAGGGACAACGGCGAGCCAGTGTGCGGTCTCGACGACCGTGCGGCTACCGTCGGCGAATTCGCGCTGCGCGTAATCCACCAGCATCGGCGCGCCGTGCTCGGTGAAGTACGCTTTTTGCAGACGATCTTCACGTTCCGCTTCGTTAGGCAGGAAGCTGTTTGCCCACACCTGACCGTGAGGATGCGGGTTGGAGCAGCCCATCGCTGCGCCTTTGTTTTCAAAAACCTGGACCCAGGGATAGCTTTTCCCGAGGTCCGCGGTCTGTTCCTGCCACGTTTTAACCACGCCTTCCAGCGCCTCCACGCTCAACTCCGGCAGCGTTTTGCTGTGGTCTGGCGAAAAGCAGATGACCCGGCTGGTGCCACGGGCACTCTGACAACGCATCAGCGGGTCGTCGCTTTCCGGAGCGTCAGGGGTATCGCTCATCAACGCCGCAAAGTCATTGGTAAAAACAAAGGTGCCGGTGTAGTTCGGGTTTTTGTCACCGGTCACGCGGGTATTACCCGGGCACAGGAAACAGTCCGGGTCGTGCGCGGGCAACGTCTGTTTTGCTGGTGTCTCCTGCGCACCCTGCCAGGGGCGCTTTGCGCGATGCGGAGAAACCAGAATCCACTGCCCGGTTAACGGGTTATAACGACGATGCGGATGGTCGACGGGGTTAAATACGCTCATGAAGGTTCCTTAGTCTGGATAACCTTGCGGATGACGGGACTGCCAGTGCCAGGTGTCCTGCGCCATTTCGTCAAGGTTGCGGGTCACTCGCCAGTTCAGATCGCGATCGGCCTTTTCAGCGTCCGCCCAGTAGGCCGGGAGGTCGCCATCGCGGCGTGGCGCGAAGTGGTAGTTAATCGGTTTGCCACAGGCTTTGCTGAAGGCATTGACGACGTCGAGCACGCTGTTGCCGATGCCGGCGCCAAGGTTGTAGATATGCACGCCAGCTTTACCGGCCAGTTTTTCCATCGCCACGACGTGACCATCGGCCAGATCCATCACGTGAATATAGTCACGCACGCCGGTGCCATCTTTGGTCGGATAGTCGTTACCAAACACCGCCAGCGATTCGCGACGGCCAACGGCGACTTGTGCGATGTACGGCATCAGGTTGTTGGGGATACCCTGAGGGTCTTCACCCATGTCGCCCGACGGATGCGCGCCGACCGGGTTGAAATAACGCAGCAGGGCGATGCTCCACTCCGGCTGAGCTTTTTGCAGATCGGTGAGGATCTGTTCGACCATCAGTTTGCTTTTGCCGTAAGGGCTTTGCGGCGTACCGGTCGGGAAACTTTCGACATAAGGGATTTTGGGCTGGTCGCCGTAGACGGTGGCGGAGGAGCTGAAAATAAAGTTTTTCACGCCCGCGGCGCGCATGGCGGAAACTAATTTCAGTGTACCGGTTACGTTATTGTCATAATATTCCAGCGGCTTAGCGACGGACTCCCCGACGGCCTTCAGGCCGGCGAAATGGATCACGGCTTCAATCGCATGATCGTGGAGGATTTCCGTCATCAGCGCTTCATTACGAATGTCGCCTTCAACAAAGGTGGCGCTTTTCCCGCCGAGACGCTCAATCACCGGCAATACGCTGCGCTTACTGTTGCAGAGATTGTCGAGAATAATCACCTCGTGTCCCTGCTGTAGCAGTTGAACGCAGGTATGACTTCCAATGTAACCGCTACCACCTGTAACCAGTACTTTCATGATTCGCTCCAATAGGCTTATCGTGTGAGATGAAGATAGCATATCAAAGAAGTGAAAAGTGTGACACAGGGCAAATTGGTGGAATCGTTTACACTCAAAGGCGGCGTTGCGAAATTCTCTTTTTTGTCTTTTAAAAACAAATTGATACTCTATTGTGTGGATATTATTCCGAAAAAACCAGGGATCTGCAGACCCCTGTACAGGCTTAATTTTCCAGTGGACCGACCTGGTAAGTGTAACCGTCTCCACTGCTGATAAACGCCAGACGGTGAGTAATACAATCCGGGGCGTCTTCGGCGTGGTGGGATACAAACAGCAGTTGCGTCGCCCCTTCGCTAATTAACACATCGACAAAGCGGCGCACCAGTTGGCGGTTGAGCGGATCCAGCCCCTGTAGCGGCTCATCGAGAATCAGCAGGGTAGGGTGCTTGACCAGCGCGCGGACGATCAGCGCCAGCCGCTGCTGCCCCCATGAGAGACTGTGGAACGGGGCATCGGCGGTGCGTTTGTCGATACCCAGAATATCCAGCCATTTTTGCGCCAGCTTATGCTGCTTGTCGGAAACGGCCTGGTAGATGCCAATGGAGTCGAAGTAACCGGAGAGAATAACGTTGCGCACGTTGGTGCTGACGCGATACTCCAGGTGCAGGCTGCTGCTGACGTAACCAATATGCTTTTTGATATCCCAGATAGTTTCTCCGCTGCCGCGACGGCGGCCAAACAGCGTCAGGTCGTTACTGTATCCCTGTGGATGATCGCCGGTGACCAGGCTGAGCAGCGTTGATTTCCCGGCGCCGTTGGGGCCGACTATCTGCCAGTGTTCGCCAGGATTTACCGTCCAGTTCAGGTGGTTAATGATCGGACGATCGTTATAAGAGACCCTACCCTCTTTGAGTACGATGAGCGGCGCGCTGGCGTCCAGCGTATGCCGCGCGGCCGGGGCATCCGGTTCAGGTAACGCCATGCCGTCAAGCTTCTCGCTATGCGCCAGTTGAGCAATCAGCGCCTGTTGCAGCAGGGCCTGCTTTTCACCGGTTTCGCTAAGGACACAATCCGCCAGCACGCCAGCATACTGTACGAACGTCGGGATCTCGTCGAAACGATTGAGAACCAGTACAAGGGTGATACCTTCGTTGTTCAGGGTTGCCAGCAGCGCCGCCAGTTGCTGGCGGGAGGCGACATCAAGGCCGTCGAACGGCTCATCAAGGATCAGCAGATCAGGGTTGCCCATCAGCGCCTGGCACAGCAGGGTTTTGCGCGTTTCACCGGTGGAGAGATATTTAAAGCGGCGCGGTAACAGGCCGGTGATGCCAAACTGTTCCGCGAGCCGGGCGCAGCGGGAAGCGTCCTTAACCTCATCCTGGATGATTTCCGCTGTTGTTCGCCCGGTATCATCTTCGCCGGGGCTCAGCATATCGGTGTTGTTACGTTGCCACTCATCGCTGACCAGTTTCTGCAACTGCTCAAAGGAGAGGCGGGTGATGCGGGAAAAGTTACACTGCCGCTGCCCGCCAGGCAGCGTCAGTTCGCCGGACAGCGCCCGGGCGAGGGCCGATTTCCCACTGCCGTTGCTGCCGACGAAAGCCCAGCTTTCGCCCGCATGCACGCTGAGGTGCTCAATATTTAACGTTTTTGTGTCGCTCAGGCGAAACGTGCCTTGCGAAATTTGCAACAATGACATTTTATATCCCACTTTTTGCAGCGATGAGCTTCAGGGATACGTCTTCACAAGCACAATGTCAATGCCGTTAGCACAAGGTGGCGAGAATGATACGATCGGCGTTGAAATAGGCGATTGCTTCTACACCTTCCGCCAGCTCGCGCGTTTGTTCCACCGGAAGGGTAGCACAAAGATTCTGACCATCCGGGAGCGCCATCAGCACTTCGCACTGTTCTGGCCCATGTTCAATATGGCTGATACGCCCGGTTAGTTGATTATCCGCCTGTTGAGCTCGCGCAGGATCCCGGGTCATGCCAACCCACGGCGCTTTCAGCAGCACTAAGACTTCCTGGCCTTCATTAAGGCCCAGACGATCGGCGCTTTGTGCGGTAATGGCGACTTTAAAACGGGTTTGCCCGTCGGCCAGCAGCACTTCAACATGCTGCTGCACCTGCTGGTGGTCGCGACCGGTAATGGTACCAAACCACTGATTGCGGGCGCTGGTTTGCAGAGAAAAACGCGAAATAGCCGCCAGCAGACTATCGAGAGGCAGGGCATCATCATCGCTCAGCACATCGAACGCTTTCTGCTGAATCTGTGCCAGCAGGTCGTAAAGCTGAATCAGTCGTCGCCCGTAGCGGGTGAGAACCGCGCCACCGCCGCCTTTACCGCCAGTGGCGCGATCGACCAGAGTCTGTTCGCTCAGTTGATTCATTTCATTAATTGCATCCCAGGCGCTTTTATAGCTGATACCCGCGTTTTTTGCCCCCTGGCTAATGGAACCGGTCTGGTCAATCTGTTTCAGCAGGGCGATACGGCGAGGATCGGCGAACAGGCGCTGCTGTAACTTGAGGGTAAGAAGAATTTCAGCCTGCATAATCATATCCTGATGAAAAAGGGTATTGTGACCGATAGCGGCTATCTTGCAAGATGCATCTGTCGCGCTACTCAGTGAGGCGCCGCACAAATGGGGCGTGTTTTTCCTGCCGAATTGGTTACAATGCGCTATTCCTACTTTCTGGAGCCAACCATGTTAGAGCTATTGAAAAGTCTGGTTTTTGCTGTCGTCATGGTGCCGGTGGTGATGGCCGTCATCCTGGGGTTAATTTACGGGCTGGGTGAAGTCTTTAACTTCCTTTCCGGCGCGGGCCGCAAAGACAGCAGGCCGCAAAACCACTGATTTCTCCCCCGCGCCCGCTTTTGTCGGGCGTTTTTATTTCTCTCAACAATTGATCTGTTTCTGGTTATCCCTAATTTTACTCTGGGAAAATCCTGTACTTGTCGTTATATTATCTCCTACATAACGAGCCCACAGGAGTTTCAGATGACAGGTCAATGGTTACGTTTTTTTGCCGGAGCGGCGTTAACGCTCTCTGTTGCTGGTCACGCGCTGGCGGACGAAGGTAAAATCACGGTGTTTGCCGCGGCATCGCTCACTAACGCGATGCAGGATATTGCGAAAGAGTATAAGAAAGAGAAAAACGTAGACGTGGTCTCTTCCTTTGCCTCTTCATCTACACTGGCGCGACAAATTGAAGCGGGAGCGCCTGCGGATTTGTTCATCTCCGCGGACCAAAAATGGATGGATTACGCGGTCGGGAAAAAAACGATCGATACCGCTTCACGCACCACGTTACTGGGCAATAGCCTGGTTGTCGTTGCGCCGAAAGCCAGCCCCCAGGAAGCTTTCACCATTAATGATAAAACCGACTGGACCCATTTGTTGAAAGGTGGCCGTCTGGCTGTCGGCGACCCGGAGCACGTGCCTGCTGGCATTTACGCTAAAGAAGCGTTACAAAAACTGGGGGCCTGGGAAACCTTGTCGCCTAAACTGGCGCCGGCGGAAGACGTTCGCGGCGCGCTGGCGCTGGTTGAGCGTAACGAAGCCCCGCTGGGCATTGTTTATGGCTCTGATGCCGTTGCCAGCAAAGGCGTAAAAGTTGTCGGAACCTTCCCTGAAGATTCTCATAAGAAAGTAGAATATCCGCTGGCTATAGTCGACGGGCATAAAAATGCGACGGTAAGCGCCTTTTATGATTATCTGAAAGGGCCACAAGCTTCTGCAATCTTTAAACGTTACGGGTTTACTACTCACTAATGTTCTTAAGCGATCCCGAATGGCAGGCGGTACTGCTGAGCCTGAAAGTCTCATCCCTGGCGGTGGTGTTTAGCTTACCTTTTGGGATCTTCTTTTCCTGGCTGCTGGTGCGACGGAATTTCCCGGGTAAGGCGCTGCTCGATAGCGTTATCCATTTGCCGCTGGTGTTACCGCCGGTGGTCGTGGGTTATCTGTTGCTGGTTGCGATGGGGCGACGCGGGTTTATCGGTAGCTGGCTTTATGACTGGTTTGGTCTGAGTTTCGCGTTTAGCTGGCGCGGCGCGGTACTGGCGGCGTCGGTGATGTCTTTTCCCCTGATGGTACGGGCCATTCGTCTGGCGCTGGAAGGGGTCGATGTCAGGCTTGAACAGGCGGCACGCACCCTGGGGGCAGGCCGCTGGCGCGTATTTTTCACCATTACATTACCGTTGACGCTGCCCGGTATTATCGTCGGCACCGTACTCGCTTTCGCCCGCTCGCTGGGCGAATTTGGCGCAACCATCACTTTTGTTTCCAATATTCCCGGCGAAACACGGACGATCCCTTCGGCGATGTATACCCTGATTCAGACCCCCGGCGGTGAAGGGGCGGCGGCGCGGTTATGTTTGATTTCGATTGTTCTGGCGCTGATATCGCTGATGATTTCTGAATGGCTGGCCCGTCTCAGCCGTAAGCGGACGGGGAAATAAGCATGCTCGAACTCGATTTTACCCAGACGCTGGGCACCCACTGTCTGCAGATCCGCGAGACACTTCCCGCCAGCGGTATTACCGCGATTTTTGGCGTGTCTGGTGCGGGAAAAACATCACTGATTAACGCCATTAGCGGCCTGACGCGTCCTCAGCAGGGGCGTATTGTGCTTAACGGTAGAGTGCTTAATGATGTTGAAAACCGCATCTGTCTGGCTCCTGAAAAACGCCGCATTGGCTACGTCTTTCAGGATGCCCGCCTGTTTCCGCACTACAAGGTACGGGGCAATCTGAAATACGGCATGGCGAAGAATATGACCGATCAGTTCGATAAGCTGGTGGAGCTGCTCGGTATTGCTCCGCTGCTGGACCGCTTGCCGGGCGATCTCTCCGGTGGCGAAAAGCAGCGAGTCGCCATTGGCCGGGCATTGCTCACTGCACCGGAATTGCTGCTGCTGGATGAACCGCTGGCATCGCTGGATATTCCGCGTAAGCGCGAGCTGTTGCCCTATCTGCAACGTCTGGCGCGCGAAATTCATATCCCGATGCTGTACGTCAGCCACTCGCTGGATGAAATCCAGCATCTGGCGGATAAAGTACTGGTACTGGAAGAGGGGAAAGTAAAAGCGTTGGGCGATCTGGAAGAGGTGTGGAGCAGCAGCGTGATGCATCCCTGGTTACCGCAGGAGCAACAAAGCACCATCCTGAATGTCACCGTTGTCGAGCAGCATCAGCAATATGCGATGACCGCGCTGGCGCTCGGCGACCAACGGCTTTGGGTCAATCAGCTTGACCGGCCGCAAGGAGAAACGGTACGCATCCGTATTCAGGCCTCCGATGTCTCTCTGGTACTGCAACCCGGGCAACAAACCAGTATCCGCAATATTTTGCCCGCACGGGTGGTGCAGTGCATTGAAAGCAGTGGGCAGGTCGAGGTCAGGCTGGAAATTAGCGGCCGTACGTTGTGGGCGCGTATCAGCCCCTGGGCCCGCGATGACCTGCAAATTACCCCCGGGCAGCCGCTGTATGCGCAAATTAAAAGCGTGTCGATAGCCGCCTGATTACAACAAATAGCGGTTGATGTAGTCGGCGATACTGGGGGTTTCGTTTTCACCAATCACCACGTTGGCCCGGGCTTTGACTTCATCCACCGCGTTGCCCATCGCTACGCCGGTACCGGCCGCTTCCAGCATGCTGAGGTCGTTGTAGTTGTCGCCGAAGGCCACCACGTCCTGCATTGACAGCCCCTGCGCCGCGATCCACCTGGCCAGGCGTTGGCCTTTACTGTTTCCCGCGCGGGCGATATCAACCTGATCGTGCCACGACCATTCGCATTCCAGCCCCAGCGTCTGAGCGACGTGCCGGGCGAAATGCTGCAGTTTCGCGGTATCTTCGTCGGTGAGGGCGAATTTCCATACGGCATTAACCTGGCGCGCGGCCTGCGCCAGCGAGTCGACCTGAGTAAATACCGGACGCTGCCCGACGGGGAGAGACTGCGCCCAGTTGGTGGTACGGATAACGTGGCCGGTGAGCTGCTCGTATAGCATGGCATCATCGACGTACATCAGGCCGTGGATATCATGCTCGTTGAGCATTTCCGTCAGGCTCAGGGCCTTGTCTACCGGCATCGGATCGGACTCAATAACCTTTTTTGCATGATAATCATACAAATAAGTGCCATTACAGCAAATTGCAGGTGTATCCAGAGCCAGTGCCTGATAAAAAGGGTGGATAGCGACGTGATGTCGACCGGTGACGATGATCACCTGGTACCCGGCGTTTTTAGCGCGATCCAGTGCATCGAGCGACGCGGGGAGGATAGTTTTTTTGCTGGTCAATAGCGTGCCGTCTAAATCCAGGGCAATCACGCGTGAGGTCATGTGTTGTTTCCGGTTGATGATGAAAAGTTTTCTTGCCCTGATGGTACACCGCTGTGCTGTTCGGGGAAACTTTTCAGTATCTACCGCCAAAAGAGCCGATACACGTTAACCTTTGAGCTACCGCGAGGTATCTTGAATGAGAGTGTGTTTGCATAGTGTATTTTTCAGGCAGCTATAGCCGTGAAAGATAAATTTTCCATGCGCAGTGAGGAAAGGAGCATTCATGAAACAAACCGTTTATACCGCCAGCCCGGAAAGCCAACAGATTCATGTCTGGGATCTGGATCCTGAGGGAAAGCTGACCCTGGTGCAGGTTGTTGATGCATTTGGTCAGGTGCAGCCGATGGTGGTGAGCCCGAACAAAGCGTATCTCTACGTTGGCGTGCGTCCGGAGTTTCGCGTACTGGCTTACCGCATTGCGCCTGATAATGGCGCCCTGACCTTTGCTGGTGAGGCGGCATTGCCGGGCAGCCCGACGCATATTTCCACCGATCGTCAGGGGCGCTTTTTATTTAGTGCCTCTTATAATGCGGGCTGCGTCAGCGTCACGCCGCTGGTGGAGGGGCTGCCAGGGGAAACGGTGACCGTGGTTGAAGGGCTGGAGGGCTGCCATTCAGCAAACATCTCCCCGGATAATCGTACGCTGTGGGTGCCAGCGTTGAAGCAGGATCGTATTTGCCTGTTTACCCTGAGCGAGGATGGTTTCCTGAGCGCGCAGGAACCCGCGGAAGTGACCACTGTTGAAGGTGCTGGTCCGCGTCATATGGTGTTCCACCCGAACCAGCAATACGGTTATTGCGTAAATGAGCTGAATAGCTCCGTTGATGTCTGGGCGCTGAAAGATCTGCATGGCAAAATTGAGTGTGTGCAGACTCTGGATATGATGCCGCCTGATTTCAGCGATGTACGCTGGGCTGCGGATATTCACCTGACCCCGGATGGTCGTCATCTCTACGCCTGCGATCGTACCGCCAGCATTATTACCATCTTCAGCGTCTCCGAAGATGGTAGCGTGCTGTCTGTTGAAGGCTATCAGAATACCGAAGCCCAGCCACGTGGCTTCAACCTCGATCACAGCGGAAAATACCTGATTGCCGCCGGTCAGAAATCGCATCATATCGCGGTGTATGAGATTCATGGCGAGCAGGGGCTATTGCAGGAGAAAGGGCGCTATGCCGTCGGCCAGGGCCCGATGTGGGTGGTTGTGAACGCCTACTAAGTGACGAGATGATAAACCTCATTGCAGTACCGGATGCCTCCGGGAATGGGGAAGTGAAAGAGGCAGGAACAATGTTTTGTGATTGACTCACTGTACGCCCTTTCTATGCAATCGTCTCTGTACGTTAGATCATGCGAGTTGCGGGACAAGACGGTTAACCGTTTTGCACAGCGTATGTGCTGGCACCGAAGGCATGAGGCAGAGGCCGGATCATACGGCAAGAGAGTCAATTCCCCGGAGCATAGATAGTGATGTGACAGGGGGGAATGACAGATCTGTCAGGAACGGATTTGAACGTCGTAAAGCGACGGCCCGTAAGGGCAAGTCTCATGGATGAGACGAGTCATTCAGAAGCCACCACGCATGCAACCTGAAGTATGGCGAGTATATAGTTGTTCATCTCTGTAAATCAGCATGTCATCCGCGATGCGGTATCGACCTTCGTTTCACTCAACCCCGCCAAATAATGCCTGACCGGCGCCTTCTTTGAACCAGATCATCGCGTATCCTTTCACCGACGAGTGATGCCAGTGTTGCCGTAAAAGAACCCTGACTTATCGTTTTCGCGCCGATTTATGGATCGCCTTAGCGTCGGACGGCTGTACTTTATACGCTGTTAATACACGGGAGCATTGATGGGAACAGTACTTTCGTCAATTGGGCGATTTACGGGGGGGCATACGGCAAGCGCAATATCTGATGGGCGTCTGTGCATGCGCTCAGGCAGAAAAAGCGGGAAAACAGATGGCGTCTTTCACCATTTACGTTCACTTTCCCAGGATTTTTCTACTATAGATAAATGTCCAGATACTGAATCTACCTGATAAACAGGGTCTTTATGGGATTTTATAATGTGAATGTTGTTTGATGATACGTTTTATAGTCATTCTGGCTGAAATTTATCTGTTTATAAGAAAATAAATCTAACTGATGAAAAATGCAACAAGCAAGTAGCGCCGAATAATTTATCAACGATTAAGAAGAATTAAGATTTTTCTTTCTTAGTGGAGTGTTGTGAATTATAAATTTTTATTTCTATGTATTTTAAAGTATTTTTACTCTTGTGAATAATGTCCCACTTACGATATTTCTACTATTTCTGATGGAAAGGAGAATAAACAGTAAACAAGTACATTAAATGTACTAAAAATGAATTCTTATTGATTATAAAATGTACAAAAACACTTCTAAATTGTTAGGATTTTGTTAATAAATACCCGTATATTTGATCTGGATCAAATAATAAAAATTATAGTGATTTATTTTTTTTTGTAAAAAATGGCAGAGTAAAAAACTATTAAAGTGTGTTTTTTGTATATTACGTATAAATAAATAAGATACCTGGGTTTATCCTAAATAAATTATCAGGATATAAATGTGGTTGAATTTTCCTATTATTGCGTATCAATAAATTGCTGTATATTATTGTTATGAAAATTAGATGATATTGATACTTTCTTATTTCTGAGGAATTAAGGAAGTGCTGTTAGTTATTTCAATATCATTTTTGTGTTGTTGTACATCTTAACCCAAATAGGGAACTATATATGCGTAATTATAAATATGCTATTTCAGCACTGGCTCTGGCATTGTCTTCTGTCGTGGCAACTTCCGCTTCTGCTGTGGATGGAACCATTACTATCAATGGGCAGGTTACCGATACCACATGCACTATCTCTGTAGATGGCGGTGCCGCTGATGCAACGGTAACGTTACCGACAGTTTCAGTTTCCGCTCTGCCTTCACCAGGAGCGACTGCGGGTGCAACACCGTTCAATATTTCACTTTCCGGTTGTACTGGGACGGCTTTAAATACTGCAAGCACCTATTTTGAGCCGGGCACTTATGTTGATAGCGAGACTGGACGTCTGAATATTGATACTACCGCTGGCGATGCTGCGGGCAATGTACAGGTCCAACTGTTGAATGCCAATAGTGAAGCTATTGTTGCTGGTGCGTCAGTAGCGACTGGTCAGAATGATATTCCGGTTGATATCAGCTCTGGCAGCGGTGTTCTGAATTATTATGCGCAATATTATGCAACAGCAGCAGCAACCGCCGGCGCTGTAACCACGCAGGTTGATTACACCATGGTTTACGAGTAATAGATTCACAGGAGTAAAAGCGAATGCTTTTACTCCTGTCAATGATGAGGTTCTTTGATGTTAAAAAAAATTCCCCACTGTTTAATTTTGATTGTATCGTTTTTCATCTCTGCTGAAACGGTGGCCGACGTTGCGATTAACGGAACGCGCATCATTTTCAATGCGAAAGATAAAGAATCGGTTGTACAATTAAAAAATAATGGTAAGAACCCTTATCTATTACAATTATGGATTGATGATGGCAATCCTAAATCCAGACCCGGTGAGGTAACCGTCCCCTTTATTATCACCCCTCCTGTTGTGCGCATCGATCCGAATAAAGGACAGGCAGCGAGGATCATGTTCACTGATGCCTCCCTCCCTCAGGACAGAGAGTCATTGTACTGGTTTAATATGCTGGAGGTGCCGCCAAAACCGACAAAAATGATCGAAGCTGGCACGAATCTTTTGCAACTGGCATTTCGCACGCGAATAAAACTATTCTATCGCCCGGCTGGCCTTGAATACAGCGCGCTGGAATCCTATAAAAAACTCAAATTTAACCGAAAAGGTAACACGTTAAATATTAAAAATGACTCCCCTTATTTTATTACATTAAGCAGTGTTGATGTTCGGAGAACAAAGGAGTCTGCGATAGTTGCTTCCGTTGAGAATTTTCCTCAACGAATGATTGCACCTAAGGGAGAGACGAATCTCCAGTTAGTTACTAAAAAATCAGAAAGACTGGATGGTCTCACTCTGTTTTACAGTGTGATTAATGATTATGGAGGAGAAACAAAAAATGAGCAGGTATTGCAAAGTAAATAAAAAAAATCCCTCTTCGATTGGTTTAACGCTGATAGCACAGTTTGTCATTGTATCAATTTTTGTTTCTCAGGCAGCAGCCGCACCACAAAGTGATGAGGTTATTTTCAATAGTGAGTTTTTACGCTCAGCTATTGATGTCAGTGCTTATTCCCGGGGGAATCCCGTTGCCAGCGGAAATTATACCGTCGATCTTTATGTTAATGATAAATGGAAGGGGCGTGTTGATGTTAAATTCGATAAAGATGATCGTCAAACAACGATAGCAAGACCGTGTTTTAATCTGAAACTGGTTTCACTGTCAGGAATTGATCTGGATAAAATCAAACCAGAGATTATCCAAAGATTAAAAGCCGATAATGCTTGTGTACGTGCTGAAGAGATATATCCGGACCTGGTAGCGAACTTTGATGTAGCGACGCAACGTATTAATATGCAGTCGCCACAGATCTACTTATTACGCCATGCCCGGGGTTATGTTAGCCCTGAACTCTGGGATAACGGGATCCCGGCAGCGACGTTGCAATATGATTATAACACTTACCACTCCAGAATGTCAGGTGCTGACTCTCTTTCCACTCAATATCTTGGACTGAGAGGCGGAATTAACTGGGATGTCTGGCGTCTGCGTTATCGCGGTTCATTTAGCTGGAGCGAAGGGAGAGGTTGGGATTATAACAATGCCAATACCTATCTCGAACGCGCGATTGTCCCATTACGTAGCAAGTTGGTTGTCGGGGAATCGTCTACCGATGGACAAGTTTTCGATAGTATTGGCTTCCGCGGCGTGATGATGTCGTCAGACGATCGTATGTACATGGATTCTCAACGCGGTTACGCGCCGATAATTACCGGAATTGCCAACACCAACGCGCTGGTTCGTGTCAGCCAGAGAGGTATGCGGATCTATGAAACAACCGTACCTCCTGGGGCGTTTGTCATTGATGATCTGTATCCCACCGGTACGGGGGGCGATTTACTGGTAACCATAAAAGAGGCCGATGGCAGCGAGCATAGCTTCACCGTGACCTATGCATCTATTGCCGAACTTTTACGTCCAGGCACCACACGTTACACCCTAATGGGGGGACGTTATCGTAATACGGTAGTTGATGAAGACCCGGATATTATCATGGGAACCCTACGTCATGGCTTTACTAACCTGATTACAGGCTATAGCGGTATATTGGCAGGTGAAAATTACCAGTCAGTCGCCGGTGGTATAGCTTTAAATACCGCAATTGGGGCGATTTCAACGGATATTACTCATGCGCGCAGTACGCTTCGCGATGATATTAAACGTGAAGGGCAAAGTATTCGTTTTTCTTTTGCTAAAATATTGCCGGTTGTCAATACCAACGTCACTCTGGCCAGCTATCGCTATTCCAGTTCAGGTTATTACAGCATTGATGATGCAATGATGTTACGTGATGGTCAACAGCGCAGCAGTAGTTGGTTTAATGATACGGTGAACCGTAAAAATCGCTTACAGATTAGTGCGACGCAAACGATTAATGATACCTGGGGAAGCTTTAATATCAGCGCCAGTACTCAGAATTACTGGAACCGAAGTGGTCAGGATACCGAATATCAGTTTGGGTATACCAATGCCTTTAAGTATTTCAATTTGAATATCAATGCCAGCCGAACTCGCGATTTGGTGAAGGATAAATGGGATAATAAGATTGCCATCGGTATCTCTTTACCGCTTGGGGAAAGCGGTCGTTCGGCTTACCTCAACTCTACCTATATTCAAGAGCGCGATCACCGGGGAATTCAAAACTCCATTGCCGGAACAGCCGGCAATAATCGTCAGTATAACTATAGTGCTTTTGGCAGTGTTGATCGCTACAAGCAATCGGGTACGAAAACGACCGGAGGGGTCAGTGGCAACTGGACATCCCCCTGGAGCAATATCGGGGCCAGCATTTCAGCAGGAAGCGGTTATCAACAATACGGTATGAATTTATCTGGCGGTGTTGTCGCCTGGCAAAGTGGTATCGTACTCACGCCTGTGATGGGGGATACGATAGCGATTATCGAAGCGGATAATGCCGCCGGAGCAAGAATAACCAATAACAGTAGCCTGAGTTTAAATCGCTATGGTAAAGCCGCAGTGCCTTATTTAACGCCGTATCGTCAGAATACTATAGAGCTCGATCCGAAAGGATTATCGAATGATGTTTCGCTGGATGTGACCAGTCAGAATATTGTGCCAACGGCCGGGGCAGTTGTATTGATGAAATATAAGACGGATATTGGTCATTCTCTACTTCTGACGTTAAGCCATCCCTCGGAAGAATTACCGTTCGGTTCTGAGATTATGGATGAAAATAACCACTCTGTCGGTTATGTCACACAAGGTGGACAGGCGTTTGTTAGAGTTAAGAATGAAACAGGGAAACTCCATGTGAAATGGGGAAACCACGGTAGCCAGACATGTTCATTCACTTACGCACTTCCTGCTAAAGCGGCAGGAACAGGTACCGGTTTGCCACAAGCCAATGCGGTTTGCCAATAACAGGAGAAGGGCATAATGATAAAAATAGTACGGAGTTTAGTTTTGTACTTATTTGTCTTCGCTGGAGCGAGTGGTTTTGCCAGGGCTGATGGTACATGGGTCGACTGCCTGAGAACCAATGGTTACTATCAACTTTTTGATTCGACTACAGTGCAGGTGGGTAAAGATGCGGCGGTAGGGGATCTACTGGGCACCTGGTTGACGTCATCAGATCCTACGGCATGGACCTGTAACCACAGGACCGCGTATCAGGATCAAGCGATACCAATGGCGGTTCAGGGCTATCCTCCATACACGATTTGGGGAACGATGTCGATTGATGGCCAAACGTATACTGTTTATAACACGACGGTTAAAACGGGCTTAGGTTATGTCGCACGATGGCGCTATACCGTTAAAGGTCAGGTCAGTGACTGGTACCCGCTGACTATTAATAATGGCGTTTATCAAACGCCCTCACAATTATTTAATGCGAGCTACGATGGCCCTAATTCATGGTATATTGGTGTTGATGTACAGGTCCGCTTTGTGAAAACAGCGACAACATTAACCGCAGGTTCTACCCCTATTTTCGACCCGATGTATATGCGCCATTATCAAACTTATGGCGGCACAGTCTTTGTCGGTGGTGGTACGTATATGATTGCGCAGTATCGTGCCGGGGGATTGGTTATTTCGACGACTGGCGGCACCTGCACAACCTCTGATGTTAATGTGGAACTTCCACCAGCCAATCGTGCAAGTTTCACGGGCGTGGGCTACACTACATCAAGGACCGATTTTTCACTGGTATTTACCAAGTGTCCGTCAGGTTTAGCCAGTATCGGTTATCAATTTACACCAACAACGTCGATAATCGATAACTCTCAGGGAGTATTTGCCAGCAGTGCGACATCGACGGCCAGCGGGGTCAGTCTTCAGTTATTGAATGATCAGGATGTACCGATATCATTTAATACATCCTATTTGTTAACTGATTATGATCCCTCTCTCGAGAATGCAACCTATACAGTGCCATTACGGGCAGGGCTATATCAAACTGAAGAGAGTGTGTCTTCCGGAAATGTTAATGGAGCGGTCACGTTTACGTTAATTTATAAATAAAAGTTGTGATCAGGAACCGCATTATGATTTTTTTTACAAAGCTTTTTTCTGTCGCGTTGTTGCTATTCTTTTGTTCATCGACATTCTCAGCAACATATATTAATTTTACGCGGCTGATTCTGAATGAAAATGAGCATGACGTATCATTTAAAATTGAGAATGAAGGTGATAATGCGGTTCTGATGCAACTATGGACTGACCGGGGTGATATTATGGACAAACCGGAGGCAATTAAGATGCCGTTCATGATTTTACCCCCCATATTCCGACTGAATGGTCATAATTCTCGCGTCGTGCGGCTCCAGTTGATTAATAATCAAAATACGTTACCAGATAATAAAGAGTCGTTGTTTTGGCTGAATGCATTAGAGATCCCGCAGAAAACGAATGCTCAAGAGGGCAAGGCCATGTTGCAAATGGCCTTTCGCACGCGTATTAAAATATTTTACCGCCCGCAGGCCCTGGCGCAATATGATGTTGAGCATGAGATTGAAAAAATTAAAACATTGAAAGTACACTGTGGTAATGAAATGTGTATTCGTATAGAGAATAAATCACCATTTCATTATACCTTATCGAAAATTACATTACAAAGCGGTAAAGAGATAAAGAATTTACCTTCCGATGGCATTATCTCTCCATTTTCTTCGCTGGATATATCTCTTGGGAAATTAGTTGCGGTGAATGAAAATATAAAGTCTTTTATTTGGATTGATGATTACGGCGTGGAGCGTGTTAATTTACAATAATGAGAGATATTACTATGCTGGGCTTTAACTCATCATTGCTACGCTATAAGTTTATTTATCTGACAAAAAATGTATATGATGGTATTGCGGTACATTCGGTTTTTGAAGAATTACTCTTGTCATCTGAACTAAAACGTGAGTTACAAGAGGATATTCCATTTCATCTCATTGATAAATATGTAAATTTCATCCCCTTCTCATTAAGATTTGTTGATACCAGTAAAACACGTAGCAAGCCTTTTGAAAATGATATTATTTTTTCTGCTAAATGGCTGGATGATAAAAGAGTTGTATTCAGTAACGTTTTATTTTTTGTCGATATGTACAGTCCTGATAAAACGTCAATGTTACATCTGGGAGGACGTAACGAGCTTTCAGTTATTAAAGGGCGAATGGAGTTGTTTTTGATACATTGTCATTCTATTATCACGGGAAACAAAAAAAGGTATCACAATTATTTCTTGTTTACTCTGAGAGAACAACAAATTGTTTTCCATTTACTGGAAGGTTTGTCAATTAAAGAGATCTCTCGGGAATTGGGGGTGAGTGATAAACTGATTTATAGAGAACGGAACTCCTTAGTGCGCAAACTGATTATGCAACAAGATCCATCATTATACAGACGGTTGAGAACCATGGCGCTGTTGCGTGCAAAACAGAATGCCGCGATACATGGCTGTTCGTCTGTCTGATAGTCCAGGGAGACACGGTATCCTGAGGTTTTCCGCCAATATCGCGTGTGGAACTGAACGGTATCGGGAACACAGGCTAAAGCGCGTACCCATATTTGGGAATTGGCCCCAATTCCTGCGCAACATTATATCTCCAGTCGTGGCGTTAAATCCGTCATATTTCAAATTACCGTGCTGTTGGCGACAGGAGATTGTTTATTTCAGACGCTTATTTGCGAGGCACGACTGTGAGCCGTGCGCGAATCTGTGCCAGGTTGATTTATCGCGGAGGGATTAAGGGGGAGTCACACTCCCCCAGATTCGCGATATTACTGCTTCGGTTCTGCGACAACAACGCTTCCCACGCCGCGGTTATTGTATTCCCACATGCGGTTGAAGTTTGTGTCATTCAGGTTACGTTGCAGGTTACCTTTGTCATCCACCGTTCCGGTATTCCCACGAAACGGGCGATTTGAACCGACGGCATCAGCCCAGGGCTTGGCTACATTAAAACCCCCGTTAATCACGCTGTCGCGAATCACAACCTGGCCATTGGTGTTGCCGTCAACGTCCAGAGAGCGCCCCAGTTGGGCAACGTTATCACCGGAAGCGGTAAAGCGACTATTTATCGCCAGGAAACCGTAGGTCACGCTCTTGAGCGTGGCCGGCGCGAACACATAGGCTTCTTTCTGGGTGCGGGAGTTCACAACGCGGAAATCGGTATTATCAAACACCACGGCTCCGCGGCCCGCAACAATATCGACGTCGCCTTCAATGTAGCTATTACTCACCAGCGTACGGGTCTGACGATTATCCTGCAGGCGGTTTTGTACGCCGCTGTTGGTCACAAAAAAAGTGTTCTGTCGGCCAAGGATATTCACATTGTTAATTTGTACCTGATCGCCATCGCTACGTAATGCCACGGCCTGATGGGTTCCCGCGTCAACACTGTCGCCGAGGTTGTTGGCAATGGTCAGGTTTTGCAGTTGTAGCCCATTGTTCTGCGACCATAATACCGCAGAACACATCACGCCAACGGTGGCGGTACGCTTATTCTGGCAACTGTCGAACATATACCAGGCGGGTTTACCCGGCATATATTTTCCGCCCGGATTAATCTGGCGACGCCAGGAAACGGGATCCATTTCTGAATCGATTGCTTCGCTGATCTTCACATCAATGGGCTTTTCGCCAGTACCATAAAGCGTCAGGGAGCCAGGAGCGGCCGGAATGTACACTGTGCCGGCATAGTCACCCGGCATGATGGCAATAAACTGACGACGGCTGGAATGGCGAGTAATTGCGGCATCCACCGCCGCCTGAATGCTGGTATTGGTCACGCCCGGCGTTCCCGCGGGCCCGACGATAAAGTCAGGTTTTGCCGGGAGGCTGATTGCAGACGGACGCCAGACCGCTGCGTTAGGATCCAGTGACTGGAAATAGCTCGCCGGTAAAAAGTTTTTTGCTTCATCGGCGGTTAAAATGGGACGAGAAGCCGTGCCCGGCGCTGTCTGCGTTGAGGGCTGTTGATCGGCGGGCGTTGAGCTACAGGCGGACAACGTCGCGCCAAAGGCCAGGGCCAGCGCCAGGCGGGAAACGGATAGTGTGTTCATGTTGCTCCAGGCAAAATCAGTCAAATAGATATACCCTGACCCATTCAAGTTTCAGGACAAAAACGCTTCAGGCGTCTTTGCACGGCGCGCAGGCCTGCGTTGAGAGACATCTGCTCTCTCATTCTGCATGCTGTACGCAGATAACGCGACCACCAGGCGGAACCGGTGCGGCCAGGCTTACAGGCAACTCGAACGATGACGGGTATAACTCCTTTAAAGCCTGCTGTTTTATACCAAGTTAAGCGAAACGGGAAGATGTTGCGTAAAAAAGTTGCGCTCTTTACACAGTGGCAAGCCCCCGGCGCGCCGATTGATCACAAAGAAATAACATATGTGCTCTAAATCGTACTGCGGATGCGATGCGTTCCTGCCGCCATCGCTACCGATGTGCATTGCAGCAGCGGCAAGATCCGAGCCCGGCATTCTTTCCCACATTCTCCGTTTGTCAAGCTGTCACGCTGCAGTGGCGCTATGTACGTCTGCTTTTACGTCTTGATCTCTATGACGATCAGTAAAATGTGATTGCTGACGCAATATAACAAAAATGCATCATCTCTGTTAAATCCTGGCTTGCATGCTATTGTATATACAAGTATGTGTATCTATATGCCTAACGTAAATTGTCAGGAGGTTTCCCCGATGTCGCAAAATCAATACTGTCCGTGTTCTGCACCACGCTCTGGCAACAGGCATCGCGCGCCATGCCGAAGCGGGATACGTTGTCGCTATCAAGTGCGGAGTAAAATAAGGTTTGCCTCTTCCGAGGTCGGCGGCAATCCAGGAGCATGCTAAATGAACGCGTTAACATTGATTCCGGGCCAGCTTAGCCTGTCGCAACTGCGCGATGTCTACAGTCAGCCACTGAAGCTCCTCCTCGACGAACGCGCTATTGCGGCTATTGATGATAGCGTTGCTTGTGTGAATGCGATTCTGGCGGAAGGCCGAACCGCGTATGGTATAAACACCGGTTTTGGCCTGCTGGCGCAAACGCGCATTTCTACTGAAGATCTGGAAAATCTCCAGCGTTCGCTGGTGCTATCCCACGCGGCGGGAATTGGCGAACCGCTGGATGATGACCTGGTGCGCCTGATTATGGTGCTGAAAATTAACAGCCTGTCGCGCGGCTTCTCCGGGATTCGCCTGAGCGTCATTCAGGCGTTGATTGATCTGGTTAACGCGGGCGTGACGCCATGGATCCCGGCGAAAGGTTCGGTCGGGGCCTCCGGCGATCTCGCGCCGCTGGCGCATATGTCTTTAGCCCTGCTTGGCGAAGGTAAAGCCCGCGTGCGGGGCGGTGAATGGCTTCCCGCGATGGACGCGTTACGCCTGGCCGGGCTTGTGCCAATCAGTCTTGCGGCGAAGGAGGGGCTGGCGCTGCTTAACGGCACCCAGGTTTCGACGGCGTTTGCGCTGCGCGGTCTGTTTGAAGCCGAAGATCTGTTTGCTTCCGCGGTGGTTTGCGGGGCATTAACCACTGAAGCGGCGCTTGGCTCGCGTCGCCCGTTTGACCCGCGCATTCATGAAGCACGCGGTCAGCGCGGGCAAATTGACGCCGCAGCGCTCTATCGCCATCTGCTGGCCGACGACAGCGCCATTTCACAATCGCACCATAACTGCAGCAAGGTGCAGGATCCGTACTCCTTGCGCTGTCAGCCGCAGGTGATGGGGGCCTGCCTGACCCAGATTCGCCAGGCGGCGGAGGTACTGCTGATTGAAGCCAATGCGGTATCCGACAATCCGCTGGTTTTTGCCAGCGAAAACGATGTGATCTCCGGCGGTAACTTCCACGCCGAGCCGGTGGCGATGGCGGCGGATAATATCGCGCTGGCCATTGCCGAAATAGGGTCATTGTCGGAGCGGCGAATCGCCCTGATGATGGACAGCCATATGTCGCAACTGCCGCCGTTTCTGGTGAAAAATGGCGGCGTTAACTCCGGCTTTATGATCGCTCAGGTAACGGCGGCGGCGCTGGCCAGCGAAAACAAAGCGCTGGCGCACCCGCACAGCGTGGATAGCCTGCCGACCTCCGCCAACCAGGAGGACCACGTTTCCATGGCCCCGGCCGCTGGTCGTCGTCTGTGGGCGATGGCGGAGAATACCCGCGGAGTGCTGGCGGTTGAGTGGCTGGCCGCCGTACAGGGGCTGGATATGCGTGAAGGACTGACCAGCAGTCCGCTGCTGGAAACAGCGCGTCGCCTGCTGCGCGAAAAGGTCGCCCATTATACCGAAGACCGTTTCTTCGCTCCGGATATTGAAACCGCTATTGAACTTCTGGCGACGCGTCATCTGGCGCGGCTGCTGCCCGCCGTGCTTTCCGATTCCCCCTGAACTTTCCCTGTTTTTTGCATCCGTGCCGGGAGGTCGTTTTCCTCCCGGTTACCCTGCATACCTATTTGGCACCGGATAAAACTATCAGGATACATGTATATGCCCGGTCTACAACCCCGCAAACTGCATGGGCCGCAGCCCGCGGTGAGCCACGCCGCTTTCAGGATCGTTAGCTAAACAACGCGCTAATTGATGCGCTGCCGAGACGGTGAAAATGGACGTTAAAGCCCACCATCGCGCCGCTTGCGCCTTCGTCGACATCAATTTTATCCACGTCCAGCGCATGAACGGTAAAGATATAGCGGTGGGTTTCACCTTTCGGCGGCGCTGCGCCGCCGTATCCGGTCTGACCAAAATCGGTACGGGTCTGAATCGCCCCGCTGGGCAACTCTGCCTGACCGGAACCTGCACCCTGCGGTAAAACGCGGGTATCAGCAGGCAGATTCGCCACAATCCAGTGCCACCAGCCGGAGCCGGTTGGCGCATCGGGATCGTAGCAGGTGACTACGAAGCTTTTCGTTCCTGCCGGGACATCATCCCACGCCAGATGTGGTGAAATATTGTCGCCATCGTAGCCCATGCCGTTGAAAACATGACGGCTGGGCAGCTTCTCGCCGTCCTGTAAATCATGACTGATGAGTTTCATTGCCTCTCCTCAAATTCATCTACTGAGTAGCAAAAAAGTGTAGCGCGTGAGCTGCGGCATTACCGTCTCTTATTCGCAAAAAAACGTTTCTTCCTGCACTGCGGCGTTAACCGCCTGCGTCAGACGGGTCAGCTGCTCTGGCGTGATGATATACGGTGGCATCAGGTAGATTAGGCGACCGAAGGGGCGGATCCACACGCCTTGCCCGACGAAAAAGCGCTGCAGGGCGGCCATATTTACCGGCCGGTGGGTTTCGACCACGCCTATTGCCCCGAGCACGCGAACATCGGCAACCTGCGCGGATCCTCGCGTCGGAGCCAGTTCGGCTTTAAGCTGCGCCTCAATTGCCGCCACCTGCTGCCGCCATTCGCCGCTTGCCAGCAGGCGCAGGCTTTCCGTGGCCACCGCGCAGGCCAGCGGGTTGCCCATAAATGTCGGACCGTGCATAAAACAACCGGCTTCACCGTTGCTGATGGTGTCCGCTACCTGGCGGGTGGTCAGCGTGGCGGAAAGGGTCATGGTGCCGCCGGTCAGCGCTTTACCGAGACACAGAATGTCGGCGGCGATATCCGCGTGCTCACAGGCGAACAGCTTACCGGTCCGGCCAAAACCGGTGGCAATCTCATCGGCGATCAGCAAAATGCCTTCATGGTCGCACATTTTGCGAATTCGTCTGAGCCACTCCGGATGATACATCCGCATTCCGCCAGCCCCCTGGACAATCGGCTCCAGAATGACTGCCGCGATGTCATGGCGATGGGCGGCCATCAGACGGGCGAACGGCGCCATATCCCGCTCATCCCATTCGCCATCGAAGCGGCTTTGCGGCGCCGGGGCAAACAGATTATCCGGCAGGTAGCCCTGCCACAGGCTGTGCATTGAATTATCGGGGTCGCAGACCGACATCGCACCAAAAGTGTCGCCGTGATAGCCGTTGCGGAAGGTGAGAAAACGCTGGCGCGGTTCGCCCTTTGCCTGCCAGTACTGGAGCGCCATTTTCATCGCCACTTCGACGGCAATGGAACCGGAGTCGGCGAGGAAGACGCACTCAAGGCCGGTTGGCGTCATCGCCACCAGCTGGCGGCACAACGCGACGGCGGAAGGATGGGTGATCCCGCCGAACATCACGTGCGACATCTGGTCAATCTGCGTTTTCATTGCCGCGTTAAGCCGTGGGTGATTGTAGCCGTGAATGGCTGCCCACCACGACGACATGCCGTCGATCAGGTGTTCGCCGCTGGCGAGAGTAAGCTCGCAGCCGCTGGCGGCCACCACCGGATAGACCGGCAGAGGGGAAGTCATTGAAGTGTAAGGGTGCCAGATGTGGCGCCGATCGAAGGCCAGATCGTCCGTTGTCATAATCGACTTGTAAACCATTTTAAAAACATTTAGGTTTACAAGTATAAAATGAACGGACAATTAACGAAACCCCCTGGAGAGGCTAATGGCTCACCATCCACGCTGGACAATGTCGCAAGTTACTGAGTTATTTAATAAACCTTTTCTGGATCTGCTGTTTGAAGCCCAGCAGATCCACCGCCAGCACTTTGATCCGCGCCAGGTTCAGGTCAGTACGCTGCTGTCGATTAAGACCGGCGCCTGCCCGGAAGACTGTAAATATTGCCCGCAAAGCGCGCGCTATAAGACCGGCCTCGAATCTGAACGCCTGATGGAGGTCGAACAGGTGCTGGAGTCGGCGCGCCAGGCGAAAAAAGCCGGTTCAACCCGTTTCTGCATGGGCGCGGCATGGAAAAACCCTAATGACCGGGACATGCCTTACCTTGAGCAGATGGTGAAAGGGGTGAAGGCGATGGGGCTCGAAGCCTGCATGACCCTCGGCACCCTGAATGACAGTCAGGCGCAACGCCTTGCTAACGCCGGACTGGATTACTACAACCACAATCTTGATACCTCGCCGGAGTTCTACGGCAATATTATTACCACACGCACTTATCAGGAGCGCCTTGATACCCTCGACAAAGTGCGCGATGCCGGGATTAAAGTGTGCTCCGGCGGTATCGTCGGCTTAGGCGAAACGGTGAAAGACCGCGCCGGACTGCTGCTGCAACTGGCTAACCTGTCAACACCGCCGGAAAGCGTGCCGATCAACATGCTGGTGAAGGTTAAAGGCACGCCGCTGGCGGATAACGACGATGTTGATGCTTTTGATTTCATTCGCACGATCGCCATCGCACGTATCATGATGCCACGTTCGTATGTGCGCCTCTCCGCCGGTCGCGAGCAGATGAATGAACAGACCCAGGCGATGTGTTTTATGGCCGGAGCCAACTCCATCTTCTACGGCTGCAAGCTGCTGACGACGCCGAACCCGGAAGAGGACAAAGATCTGCAGCTGTTCCGCAAACTGGGCATTAACCCGCAGCAAACAGCGGTGCAGGAAGGCGATAATGCCCAGCAGCAACGTCTGGAGCAGGCGTTGATGACCCCTGATACTGAGGAATATTACAACGCGGCGGCGCTATGAGCTGGCAGCAACGTATCGCGCTGGCGCTGGAAGAGCGGCGGAGGGCGGACGCCCTGCGTCATCGTCAGCCAGTAACACAAGGCGCAGGGCGCTGGCTCATTCGCGAAGGGCGACGCTGGCTCAATTTCTCCAGTAACGATTATCTTGGCCTCAGCCAGCATCCGGCAATTGTCAAAGCCTGGCAGCAGGGAGCGGAACGTTATGGCGTCGGTAGCGGCGGCTCCGGTCACGTTAGCGGTTATAGCGAAGCGCATCGCGCCCTGGAGGAGCAACTGGCCGACTGGCTGGGTTATCCACGCGCGCTGCTGTTTATCTCCGGCTTCGCCGCAAATCAGGCAGCGATCGCCGCCCTGGCGGGTAAAGAAGACCGCATTGTTGCCGATCGGCTCAGCCATGCTTCGCTTCTGGAGGCCGCCAGCCTCAGTCCGGCGCAACTGCGTCGTTTTCAGCATAATGACCACCGGCATCTCAACCAATTGCTGGAAAAATCGCTATCCGGCCAACAACTGGCGGTGACCGAAGGCATCTTCAGCATGGATGGTGATAGCGCGCCGCTGGCAGATATCCAGCGGGAGACTCAGGCCGCCGGGGCGCTTCTGCTGGTTGACGATGCGCACGGCATCGGCGTGGTCGGCGAAGAGGGCCGCGGCAGTTGTCACGCACAGCAGGTGCGCCCGGAGCTGCTTATCGTCACCTTCGGTAAAGCCTTTGGCGTCAGCGGGGCGGCGATATTGTGCAGTGACGCGCTGGCGGATTATCTGTTGCAGTTTGCCCGCCATCTGATTTACAGCACCGCTATGCCTCCGGCGCAGGCGGTAGCGCTCAGCGCCGCGCTGGGCGTAATACGCAGCAGCGACGGCCAGCAGCGGCGGGAAAAACTGGCCCGCCATATTGCCGATTTTCGCCGTGAAATAGCCACGTATCCCGGCGAACTGACGCCATCCGCCAGCGCGATTCAGCCGCTGATCGTTGGCGATAACGCCCGGGCGTTGCGGCTGGCGGCGCGCCTGCGCGAGCAGGGCTGCTGGGCCACGGCAATCCGCCCGCCGACGGTTCCCGCCGGTAGCGCGCGCCTGCGCCTGACCCTGACGGCGGCGCATGAGTCCGCCGATATTGTCCGCCTGCTGGAGGTGCTGCATGGCGGCGGTGAATAAGCGCGCGGTGGCGGCGGCATTTGGCCGCGCGGCCGGCCATTACACGCAACATGACGAGCTACAGCGTCTCAGCGCCTCCCTGCTGCGCGATCAACTCCCTATAAACGGCTTTCCTGACGTGCTCGATGCGGGCTGCGGTCCCGGTACAATGAGCCGCGCCTGGCGGGAGGCGGGGAGTCGGGTAACCGCGCTGGATCTTTCCGTCGATATGCTGGCGGAAGCCCGACGCGGGGACAGCGCCCATTGCTACGTCGCAGGGGATATTGAATCGATGCCGCTGGCGGACTGCTGCGTTGACCTGGCGTGGAGCAACCTCGCCGTTCAGTGGTGCGATAATCTCGCTACCGCTATCAACGAATTGTGTCGGGTAGTGCGTCCCGGCGGCCGGGTTGCGTTCAGTACACTGCTGGCAGGCTCTTTGCCGGAACTGAATCAGGCCTGGCGAGCCATTGACGACCTGCCGCATTCCAACCGTTTTCTCAGCGAACGGGCGGTGAGTCAGGCGCTGGCGGGTCGCCGCGTCACCAGCCGCGTCCACGTTATCACTCTGTCGTTTACCGATGCGCTCAGCGCGATGCGGTCGCTGAAAGGTATTGGCGCAACCCATTTGCATCGGGGGCGCACTCCCGCGCCGCTCAGTCGCGGCAAACTGCGCCAGCTTCAGATCGCCTGGCCGCAGCAGCAGGGGCAGTGTCCGCTGACGTATTATCTGTTTACAGGAGTTATCGAACGTGATTAAACGCTTTTTCGTCACCGGGACCGATACCGAAGTCGGCAAAACCGTGACCTGTTGCGCCCTGCTACAGGCGGCTAACCGCGCAGGCTTCAGGAGTGTTGGCTATAAGCCTGTTGCTTCCGGCAGCGCATATACGGCTGAAGGGCTACGCAATGACGATGCGCTGGCTTTGCAGCGCAACAGCCGGGTCGCGCTACGCTATGAGCAGGTGAATCCCTACACGTTTGCCGAGCCGACGTCGCCGCACATTGTCAGTGCTGACGAAGGCAGGCCGATTGACGCTTTGGCGCTCTCTGCTGGCTTGCGCGCCCTGGAGGGGCTGGCGGACTGGCTGTTGGTTGAAGGGGCGGGCGGCTGGTTTACGCCGCTTTCAGAAACCTTCACGTTCGCTGATTGGGTACAAAAGGAGCAACTGCCGGTGATACTCGTGGTGGGGGTCAAACTGGGGTGTATCAACCATGCGATGCTTACCGCGCAGGCGGTGCGCCAGGCCGGACTGCCGCTGGTGGGATGGATAGCCAACGATATCCAGCCGCCAGGCAAGCGCCACGCTGAGTATCTGGTGACGTTACAACGGATGCTGAAGGCACCGTTTCTCGGCGAGATACCGTGGCTGGGGGATGCCGTACCGCACGAAGGCCTCGGACAGTACCTCGACCTTAACGCGCTGGATCGGGGGTCATCCATTTCTCCAGCAGCGGTTCATCCAGCTGAATAACGTCCCCCTGGGCGACGCTGCGCCCGCAGTGCAGCAGGCAAAAACGATCCGCTACCCGGCGAATAAACGGCAGGTGCTGCTCGGCGATCAGCACCGTCAGGCCAATATCGCGATTCAGACGCACCAATAAATCGCCCAACTTATGCAGGAAGCGCTGGCCGCTGCCGCGCGAAGGTTCGTCGAGGATTAGCAGGCGCGGACGGGTTATCAGCGCCCGCGCCAGGGCTAACTGGTACTGATCGTCAGCGGTTAGCGTAATGCCCTTGCTTTGTCGCAGGGAGTAGAGCTCCGGAAACAGATCGTAAATTTCGCCTGCTACCGCTAAATCAGGCTCTCTGCTGGCCGCGAGGGCGATATGCAGATTTTCTTCTACGCTCAGCTGCGAAAAGATACGCTTATCCTGCGGGACATAGCCAATACCGATAGCGCTACGCGACTGGGCGGAGAGGGGCATCAGATCGTAGGGCGCCGCTCCCACGTCCTGCCAGGTCATGCTGCCGCTGGCAACGGGCAGATAGCCGGTAATACAGTTGACGAGCGTGGTTTTCCCCATCCCCTGGCGCCCCATTACGCAAGTGCACTTACCGGGCATAAGCTCAAGATCAACATTCCACAGCGAGTGCTGGTTTCCGTAATAGTGGTTCACGGCTCGTAGATTCAACATAGACGTTTTCTCCTTTCCTGGGCGAGCGGGCGACGAGAAGATTCTGCAAATCTCTTGCCAGGAAAAAGAACTTTCGGTATTTGCTGGTGAATACAGATGTAGCCAGGTAAAAAGGGGGGGAGTCAGGCGAGATATTGCACTTTCCCGGTGCCAGTACGCTGAAATGTGGTGCAAAAAGTCATAAAAAATCCGCCTGTTTTTAGCCAGTAAGCAGCAAAAAAAATTCAATAATTTTTTTTCATCGCGGGTTTCCTCGCGGCGAGCAATGTTCTCCGGGTGGCACAGGTCATGGGCTGGAGACAGTTATCCACTATTCCTGTGGATAACCTTGTGTATTAGAGTTAGAAAACTTGCGGTAAGCTAGAGAATATGCGGCCTGCGGCTGAATTGATGTGAAAGCCATCTTTTATTTAATCTCTTTAAATATCAATTGATTATATAAAATCAATGCCTGTCAGAAAAGTGTCATCGATGGCCATAAAACATTCATCTGCTTGCTTGACAAATGTTAAATGTCAAAAATTTCTGGGGATAACCCCACTGTCTGGTGGATTATCCCGTATGAGCGTGGTGATTCGCCGTTAATGACGATAAAAAAATCCAGTTTGCCAGAATACGATAATATGGCACTGTTTTTATATCCAGTGTTTTTTATTGGCAAAAATTGTACTGAAAGGTAGAATTAAACACCTGCCGTTCAACCCTTCTTCAGGTCCTGATTGATGAGTAAACCGTTCAAGCTGCATTCTGCTTTCCGTCCTTCCGGTGACCAGCCGGAAGCGATCCGTCGTCTGGAAGAGGGGCTGGAGGATGGTCTGGCGCATCAGACGCTGCTCGGCGTGACCGGCTCCGGTAAAACGTTCACTATTGCCAACGTCATTGCCGATCTGCAGCGTCCGACGATGGTGCTGGCGCCGAACAAAACCCTGGCGGCGCAACTGTATGGCGAGATGAAAGAGTTTTTCCCCGAAAACGCAGTGGAGTATTTCGTCTCCTATTACGATTACTACCAACCAGAAGCCTACGTGCCAAGCTCCGACACCTTTATTGAGAAAGATGCGTCCGTTAACGAACATATTGAACAGATGCGTCTGTCTGCAACCAAAGCGTTGCTGGAGCGGCGTGATGTGGTGGTGGTGGCGTCGGTCTCCGCTATCTACGGCCTGGGCGACCCGGACCTGTACCTGAAGATGATGCTGCATCTGACGGTCGGTATGTTGATTGACCAGCGCGCCATTTTGCGTCGCCTGGCTGAACTGCAATATACCCGTAACGATCAGGCTTTCCAGCGCGGCACCTTTCGCGTGCGCGGAGAGGTCATTGATATCTTTCCGGCGGAATCCGACGATATCGCCCTGCGCGTTGAGCTGTTTGATGACGAGGTTGAGCGCCTGTCGCTGTTCGATCCTCTGACCGGCCACGTTGAGTCGACGATCCCGCGCTTTACCGTTTACCCGAAAACCCACTACGTCACGCCGCGCGAGCGCATCGTGCAGGCGATGGAAGAGATTAAAGTTGAGCTGGCTGCACGGCGCAAGGTGCTGCTGGAGAACAACAAGCTGCTGGAAGAGCAGCGGCTGAGCCAGCGTACGCAGTTCGATCTCGAAATGATGAACGAACTGGGCTATTGCTCGGGGATTGAAAACTACTCGCGCTACCTGTCAGGGCGCGGGCCGGGCGAGCCGCCGCCGACCCTGTTCGATTACCTGCCGGCTGATGGCCTGTTGGTGATCGATGAATCCCACGTGACTATCCCGCAAATCGGCGGCATGTACCGTGGGGACCGGGCGCGCAAAGAGACGCTGGTGGAATATGGCTTCCGGCTGCCGTCGGCGCTGGACAACCGCCCGCTGCGGTTTGAAGAGTTTGAGGCGCTGGCGCCGCAGACGATCTATGTCTCAGCAACGCCGGGCGCCTATGAGCTGGATAAATCCGGCGACGAAGTGATCGATCAGGTAGTGCGCCCGACAGGGCTGCTTGACCCGGTTATTGAAGTGCGCCCGGTGGCTACCCAGGTGGATGATCTGCTCTCGGAAATTCGCATTCGCACCGCGATCAACGAACGCGTGCTGGTCACCACCCTGACCAAACGTATGGCGGAAGACTTAACGGAGTATCTGGAAGAGCACGGCGAGCGGGTGCGCTATCTGCACTCGGATATCGACACCGTGGAGCGCATGGAAATCATTCGCGACCTGCGCCTGGGCGAGTTTGACGTTCTGGTGGGCATCAACCTGCTGCGTGAAGGGCTGGATATGCCGGAAGTCTCGCTGGTGGCAATCCTCGATGCTGACAAAGAAGGCTTCCTGCGGTCCGAACGCTCGCTGATTCAGACTATTGGTCGCGCGGCGCGTAATATCAGCGGCAAGGCGATTCTTTACGGTGATAAGATCACCCCGTCGATGGCGAAAGCGATCGGTGAAACCGAACGCCGTCGTGAGAAGCAGCAGGCGTACAACGAAGAACACGGCATCGTGCCACAGGGCCTCAATAAGAAAGTGGTGGATATTCTGGCCCTGGGGCAGAATATCGCGAAAACCAAAGTTAAGGGGCGCGGTAAGTCTCGTTCACCGGTTGAGGCGGATACCGTCGCGCTGACGCCTAAAGCGATGCAGCAGAAAATTCATCAACTGGAAGCGCAGATGATGCAGCATGCGCAAAATCTGGAGTTCGAAGAGGCGGCGCAAATTCGCGACCAGCTTCATCAACTGCGTGAACTGTTTATTGCGGCTTCGTAACCGGTGGAAAAATCCCCTGTCCACGCTTCGTTCATGTGGTCCGGGGGGGAGGCTGCGTGGATTTTGCTGGCGGATAAGCGTCGCGGCTTCTGGCAGAGTGGGGCACAGTTTGCTGCGTGGTTTTGTCGCCGTAAAAAAATTATTGCTTCGTCGGGCTGTTTTTCGCCGCCTCTTAATACTGGCTTAATATTGTTTGGCGAAACTCTCCTCAATTTAATGAGGATAGCGTCATGCAAAAATTAACTTTCTGCGAATATCTGGCCGTCTCCTGCGCCTTTGTTATCGTCGTCGCCTTCTTTCATCAATGGCTGCTGACATTCTGACGGGAAGCCTTCGGGAAGAGTATCCAGGCGCGAACGCCAGGCCCTGGCCGACGGTTGTGCAAAAAGAATCTGGCGTCGTGCAACTGGGCGATACGAGTGACGATACTTAACCCCAGGCCAATACCGCCGTAGCGGCTGTCCATGCGAACGAACGCTTTGCTCAATTCACCGCTTTTCGCCTCATCAATTCCGGGGCCTTCGTCTTCTACTGCCAGAACGGGCGACGGGCCTGGCGTTATTGACAGGGTAATTGTCGATCCTGTCGGGCTGTAGCGATGCGCATTTTCCACCAGATTGCGTAGAATAACCCGCATCAGCGTGACGTCGCCTGAAACAACGACCTTGCCCTCCTTGTCGTGCAGCGCCAGCTTCTGTTGCCGCTGCTCCAGCATGGCCTCAAGCTCCTCCTGGAGCGGTTCGATAACATCCTCTTTCAGCGCAACTTGCTGATAGTTTCCGGCGGAGAACGACTGACCAATGCGCGCCAGTTGAAGTAGCTGGGTAATACTGCTGGTCATTTGATCGAGGCGCAGAATCAGCGGCACTACGCCAACGCCATGCACTTTTTCCAGCAGTTCCAGGTGCAGACGCAGCCCGGCCAGCGGCGTACGCAGTTCATGGGCGACATCGGCGGTGAAAAGGCGCTCGCGATCGAGCGTGGAATTCAGGCGTGATACCAGTTGATTAATCGCGGTGGTCACCGCGGTGACTTCCGGTACCGACTCATTCAGAGCGATAGGCTGCAGATTGTCCGGCGTGCGATTCTCCAGTTCAAGCTGCAGGCTGGAAAGCGGTTTGGTGATTTTCTTCACCGCCAGCAGGCAGATATACAGCGCCAGGCCGATGATCAGCAAGCTTGGGATTAACAGACTGGCCACCGCTTCGTGGACTTCTTGCGTCACATGTTTTTGGTTATTGTGCCCTTCAATGGCGCTGGCCACCAGCAACTGAATCTGCTCTTTGCTTTCGTGCCACAGCCAGAACACGCTAATCAATTGGCACACGACCAGAATCGCGCCAATGGTCAGCAGCAGCCGATGGCGCATGGTCCAGGTTTCACTGACAAACAGAGCCATAGCGTTATTCTGTTTCAACGGTGTTGATCAGCATGTAGCCAAATCCACGAACCGTGCGGATGCGTGATTTGCCGACTTTATCGCGTAGATTATGGATATGTACCTCCAGCGCGTTGGTAGCGGGTTCGTTATCCCAGTTGTAAATATCATTATAGAGAATCTCGCGATGCACCGGGCTACCCGCTTTCATCATCAGACGAGAAAGCAGAGCATACTCCTTAGGGGTCAAATCCAGGGATTGCTCGTCAAGCCAGACCAGCCGCCGTGTGAGGTTCAGCCGCAGATTACCGATAGTCAGTTCGTTGTCGCCGTGATTGTTATGACGCCGCAGCAGGGCGCGAATACGCGCGTTCAGCTCTCCCAGGGCAAAGGGTTTAACCAGATAGTCATCTGCGCCGGTATCCAGGCCGCTGATGCGGTCATCAACGGTATCGCGGGCGGTGAGAATCAGCACGGGCTGACTGAATTTCTCCCGCCGTATACGCGCCAGGAAATGCAGACCGTCCTCATCAGGCAGACCCAGATCGAGAACGAGGAGACTGTAGTGATTACCGGCCAGAGAGAGCGCGGCTTCGTGAGCGGTTGATACACCGTCGCAAACATAGCCCTCGCTTTGAATCGCCAGAATTAATCCTTGTAACAGGAGCGCATCATCTTCAATGACTAACACTTTCATCGGCTGGCCTCTCTACATGGCGTTAAAATATCGTCTGTTGCCCGATACTCGTGGGAATAGCGGTTAAGAGAAAAGTTCGCTCCCTTGAGTGTCCGCTATGCTGCCGATTCTATTTTAAGACAACCTTAAGATTCTCAGCCTGATGGCAATACGTTCTCTGAAAAGTGAGTCCGGGATTAACCTAATTCCTGAATCGCTTTTTCCAGCGCACGACGTAATAGCTGGCGATCGTGGCGGTAGGGTACATCGCTGGCATCCAGCGGCGTCTGAATGACCACCCGGTTGTCAATCCCCGCGAGATCGGCTTTCGGGCCGATAACCAGGGCATCAATCACCCGTTTGCCAATATATTGCTCCATAATCGCCACTCTGTCCGCCAGCGTCAGGCTGGCCGCCGGGCTGTGTTCTTTGCCGAGATTATCGATAAACACCATTGGCGCCGGCGTGCGGCGCAGCGCCTGCGCCATCTCTTCAAGCAGCAGAATAGGTATCAGGCTGGTGTAAAAACTGCCCGGGCCGATCAGGATCAAATCGGCTTCGGCGACGGCTTCTATCGCTTCGCGAGTGGCGGGAACCGGCGAGGTGAGCATCAATTTCTGTGGGACGCTGGCGAGCAGATCGATATTGACCTCGCCGTAAACTTCCTGTCCTTCGTGGTCAATGGCCATCAGATCGACCGGTTGTTCCGACATCGGGATCAAAAATGCGTCGATTTTGAGAAAGTTTCTGATTAAGTTGATCGCTTCCAGAGGCCTTACGCTAAGATGATCCAGCGCCTTTAACATCAGATTTCCAAGGTTATGGCCAGAAAGTTCGCCATTACCGCTAAAACGATACTCAAACATCGCGGAGGCTACGCTGGGCCCGGCACTTAATTGATTAATACAGTTGCGCATATCGCCCCAGGCGATACCGCCTTCCGCACGGCGAATTCGCCCTGTGGAGCCGCCGTTATCGGTTGTTGTCACGATACCGGTGAGGCGCGAGCCCAGAGAAGAGAGGGAGGACATTACCCGACCCAGTCCGTGCCCGCCGCCGAGTGCCACAACGCGATCAAGATCGGCGAAAGTACGATTGCGCATAAAAATTCCTTATCTCAATTAAACGGGCACACAGTAACCGATCTACCCCTAAAAGACGATGGCCGGATCCTGACAAACTGACCGATATCAATGCAAAAGCGTAGTTTTTCGCTATTCTGTAGCGAAAATGCATGATCGTGGCGATATATACATAATTATATAGCGAAATCGGAAATGGCGAAACTGTCATTAACGCGCTACTATCGGCATAATCCGTTAACACTCTAGCCTCTGTGCCTGTGTCGCAAGATATGGTGCTTTGGCCGTGACAACTTCGGTTGCCACCAGGGCGTGGAAAGAAATGACCGCGTCTCCCGTATTTGGAAAGGTGTATATGGCTTCACAGCTTACCGATGCATTCGCGCGTAAGTTTTATTACTTGCGCCTGTCAATTACCGACGTCTGCAACTTTCGTTGTACCTATTGTCTGCCCAACGGGTATCAACCCGGCGCCGTCACCAACAAAGGCTTTCTCAGCGTGGACGAGGTGCGTCATGTCACGCGCGCATTTGCGGCCCTGGGCACGGAGAAGGTGCGTCTGACCGGCGGCGAGCCCTCGCTGCGTCGGGATTTCACCGATATTATCGCCGCCGTGCGGGAAAACGCTGCTATTCGTCAGATTGCGGTGACCACCAACGGCTATCGGCTGGCGCGCGATGTGGAACGCTGGCGCGACGCCGGGCTGACGGCGATTAACGTCAGCGTGGATAGCCTCGACGCTCGCCAGTTTTACGCCATTACCGGTCAGGATAAGTTTCACCAGGTAATGGACGGTATTGACGCCGCCTTTGCCGCTGGTTTCGAAAAAGTTAAGGTCAACACGGTGCTGATGCGCGATGTCAATCACCACCAGCTCGACACCTTTCTGGCATGGATCCAGCCGCGCCGCATTCAACTGCGTTTTATTGAACTGATGGAAACTGGCGAAGGCGGCGGGCTGTTTCGCCGCCATCATATCTCTGGCATGGTGCTGCGCGACGCGCTGCTGCGCCGCGGCTGGATCCACCAGATCCGCCAGCGTAGCGATGGCCCGGCGCAGGTGTTTTGTCATCCGGATTATGTTGGCGAAATTGGTCTCATTATGCCGTATGAGAAAGATTTCTGCGTCACCTGCAACCGTCTGCGCGTCTCTTCCGTCGGCAAATTGCATCTGTGTCTGTTTGGTGAGGGCGGAGTCGATTTGCGCGATCTGCTCACCGATGAACAGCAGCAGCCGGAGCTGGAAGCGCGCATTGCCGAGGCGTTAACGCATAAAAAGCAGACCCATTTCCTGCACCAGGGCAACACCGGTATTACACAGAACCTGTCCTATATTGGCGGATAATGCATTTTAAGGAGCGATCAAATGAGCCAGGTCAGCGCTGAGTTTATTCCGACCCGTATTGCTATTCTCACTGTTTCCAGCCGCCGTGGCGAAGAGGACGACACCTCCGGTCACTGGCTGCGCGATACGGCGCAGGAAGCGGGGCATATGGTCGTCGATAAGGCGATTGTCAAAGAAAACCGCTATGCCATTCGCGCCCAGGTGTCGGCGTGGATTGCCAGCGAAGAGGTTCAGGTGGTGTTGATCACCGGCGGGACCGGTTTTACCGATGGCGATCAAACACCGGAGGCGCTGCTGCCGCTGTTTGACCGCGAAGTGGAAGGTTTTGGCGAGGTGTTCCGTATGCTCTCTTTTGAAGAGATCGGCACCTCGACCCTGCAATCCCGGGCCGTTGCCGGGATGGCGAACCGCACGCTAATTTTTGCGATGCCCGGCTCAACCAAAGCCTGTCGTACCGCATGGGACAATATTATTGCGCCGCAGCTCGATGCGCGCATCCGTCCGTGCAATTTTATCTCTCATATTAAGAAGTAAGTTATGTCGCAACTGACCCACATTAACGCCGCGGGCGAAGCGCACATGGTCGATGTTTCCGCGAAAGCGGAAACGGTTCGCGAAGCGCGTGCCGAGGCTTATGTCGACATGCAGCCAACGACTCTTGCGATGATCATCGACGGCAGCCATCACAAAGGCGATGTCTTCGCCACCGCGCGTATTGCCGGGATTCAGGCGGCAAAGCGTACCTGGGAGCTGATCCCGCTGTGCCATCCGCTGATGCTGAGCAAAGTCGAAGTCAATCTGCAGGCGCAGCCCGAACACAACCGGGTGCGCATTGAATCGCTCTGTCGTCTGACCGGCAAAACCGGCGTGGAGATGGAAGCCCTGACCGCCGCGTCCGTCGCCGCGCTGACGATTTACGATATGTGCAAAGCGGTGCAGAAGGATATGGTGATTGGCCCGGTGCGCCTGCTGGCGAAAAGCGGCGGCAAATCCGGCGATTTCAGAGTGGAAGAATAACCATGATTAACGTACTTTTTTTTGCTCAGGTGCGCGAACTGCTCGGCACCGATTCCCTGACTCTTGATCCAAATGGGCTCCCCACGGTTGAGGCCGTTCGCCAGCAGCTGATCGCCCGTGGCGGTCGCTGGGCGCTGGCGCTGGAAGAGGGCAAACTGCTGGCGGCAGTGAATCAGACGCTGACCACTTTCGATCATCCGCTGGCGGCGGGTGATGAAGTGGCGTTCTTTCCACCGGTTACCGGGGGATAAGATGACGCAAACCCGCATTATCGTCAGTCATGACCGCTTTAAGGTCGGCGACGAGTATGCCTGGCTTGCCGGGCGTGATGAAGACGGCGCGGTGGTGACATTTACCGGTAAGGTGCGTAACCATAATCTTGGCGACAGCGTGAAGGCGTTAACGCTGGAACACTATCCGGGGATGACGGAAAAATCGCTGACGGAGATCGTTGATCTCGCCCGTCAGCGCTGGCCGCTGGGCCGGATAACGGTGATTCACCGTATCGGCGAGATGTGGCCGGGGGAAGAGATTGTTTTTGTCGGCGTCACCAGTGCCCATCGCAGCAGCGCGTTTGCCGCCGGGGAGTTTATTATGGATTATCTGAAAACCCGCGCGCCGTTCTGGAAGCGTGAGGCGACGCCGGAAGGCGAGCGCTGGGTGGATGCGCGAGATAGCGATCGGCAGGCGGCAGAACGTTGGTAGTGTGATACGCTTAGAAGATAAATTCCGTTCATCAGGAGATAGTTATGGACAGATTCCCTCGTTCCGGCACCCTCGTACAGGGCCGTAGCGGACTACAAACCTATATGGCGCAGGTTTATGGCTGGATGACAGTCGGGCTGCTGCTCACCGCGTTTATTGCGTGGTATGCCGCCAATACTCCGGCCGTTATGATGTTTGTTTTTTCCAGTAAAATAACCTTTTTCGGGCTGATCATTGCCCAACTGGGGTTGGTATTCGTGCTTTCGGGTATGGTACAGCGACTGAGCGCCGGGATGGCGACAACGCTGTTTATGCTCTATTCGGCGCTAACCGGGCTAACCTTATCCAGTATTTTCATCGTCTATACCTACTCGTCAATCGCCAGTACTTTCGTGGTTTCCGGCGGGATGTTTGGCGTGATGAGCCTTTACGGCTATACCACTAAGCGGGATCTGAGCGGCTTCGGTAATATGCTGTTTATGGCGCTGATCGGTATCCTGCTGGCGTCGCTGGTTAACTTCTGGCTGAAGAGTGAGGCGCTGATGTGGGCGGTAACCTATATCGGGGTGCTGGTGTTTGTCGGCCTGACCGCTTATGACACCCAGAAGCTGAAAAATATCGGCGAGCAGATAGACGTTCGCGATACTTCTACTCTGCGCAAATACTCAATTCTTGGCGCTCTGACGCTGTATCTGGACTTTATTAACCTGTTCCTGATGTTGCTGCGTATCTTCGGCAACCGTCGCTGAGTATTGTAATGTCCCCGGTCATATAATTCGTGACCGGGGGATTTTCACTTCTCTCCCGCCAGCCTGCGCTGATTTTTTTCCCGCAAATGTTTTGCCTGACTCTCCAGAATCAGATAACCGATGGTTGCGAACAGCAGGGGCAGGAAGTAATACAATGTGCGATACGCGAGCAAGGCGGCAATAATGGCGCCACGGGAAATCTCCTCTCCGGACAGCATAGCGATAAACACCCCTTCGAGAACGCCAATACCGGCAGGAATATGCACGATGACGCCAGCGATACTGCTGACCAGCAGCACGCCAAGCACCAGGAAATAGTCGACCTGCGGCCCCAACAATAACCAGATAATCGCTCCCATCGCCATCCAGTTGAGGCTGGAAACCGTCATCTGCAGCAGCGCGAATCGCCAGGAAGGCAGTACCAGCCGCTGGCCTTTGATCGTCAGGTGACGTTTTTTAGCGAAGGCGCAGGCCCATAAATAGCACGTGGAAACCAGCAGTAAAACGGTGCCCAGAATCTGTAGCGACTGCTGGCTGATATACCAGCGTTCCGGGACCTGCACCATCCCGGCGCTAAAGATGATGCCGCCGAGCAGGATATACCCCAGCCAGTTGGTGGTAATGCTCAGGGAGAAGATCCGGGTAATGGTGCCTCCGCTAAGCCCCAGACGCGAGTAAAGCCGATAGCGCATGCCGATACCGCCAACCCAGGTGCTGAGCGTCAGGTTAAAGGCATAGCAGATAAATGACACCAGCATCACCTGCCGCTTTGCCAGCCTGTGGCCGCAATATGCGCGCCCAAGCAGATCGTAGCAGCCGTAAATCAGGTAGCTGGCGATAGCCAGGCCGATTGCGCTAAGCAGCGCCGCGCGATTATAGTCGCGAATAACTTTCCAGACTTCCTGCCAGTCAATTTTTTGCGCGTAGATCACCAGCAGCACGACCACGGCGATAAAAAAGAGCGCCGTAAGGATTTTTTTCACCCTGCGCCAGCGTGGGTGCGATTTTGCCATCAGGGTTTTACCTCCTGGTTTTCGGGTTCTGCCCGGTCCTGAGTTTCTATTTCTGGCTGTACCGGCGGCGGGACGCGCGACAGTCGCGGCGTATGCGCCGGTAGCCAGCCGACCCAGGCCGGGAAATGGCGCAGGAAGTGAAATGCCAGGACGCTGACGCCGAGCCGCCATCCGGTGCGTCTGGAAAGAATGCGCTTATCAACCTGGCGGCAGTCGTTGGCGATCAATCCGTTTAGATTGTCGCGCAGCGTCTGATTAAACTCGCGGTCGTGGATAACCAGGTTGGCTTCCAGATTCAGCGACAGGCTGAGCGGATCGAGGTTGCTGGATCCGACAGTCGCCCAGTGGTCGTCCGCCAGCGCGACTTTGCCATGTAGCGGGCGGCGGCGATATTCAAAAATCTGTACCCCGCCTTTGACCAGGTAATGGTAGAGCAAGCGTGCGCCGAATTTGACAATCGGGATATCCGGCTCACCCTGAACGATTAACTTGACGCGCACGCCGCGGCGGGCGGCGTTGCACATGGCGTG
Organism: Klebsiella sp. KE9456; assembly: GCF_043832615.1. Lineage (NCBI taxonomy): Bacteria > Pseudomonadati > Pseudomonadota > Gammaproteobacteria > Enterobacterales > Enterobacteriaceae > Klebsiella > Klebsiella sp. KE9456. Next base: position 67,579 of record NZ_JBDYQK010000005.1, on the reverse strand, counting down.
CAGCAGCCGGTAACCGGGAAAGAAGTAGGCGTTGGCGATAATCACTTCCCGGCGTGCGCTGGTCAGCATCTTCAGATAGTGACGTTCAATATCGTCGCGATGTTCCTGATTGTCACGCCAGATAAACAGCGCCTGAGCCTCGCCGGGATGAAGGTTAACTTCGGGCTTATGTCGCCGCCGCCGCCACCAGCGGCGTGTGGCTTCGCTGTTGGGCAGATTGTCGAGTTCAAATTGCAGGATATCAAGCACCACCGGCCCTTCGACCTGAACGGCATAATCCTGCTTGGCCTCGGGGCCGTAGTCGGTCATATGCTCGGCGGAGTAGTTAATGCCGCCGACAAAGGCGGTCACATCGTCAATTACCACAATTTTTCGATGCATGCGACGAAACAAATTGGTACGCATGCCGAACAGGCGCGGGCGAGGGTCGTAGTAGCGAAAAATTACCCCTGCCGCGGTGAGCTCGCTGACAAAACGGTCGCTTAAATCCGGCGAGCCGTAGCCGTCGAGCAGAACTTCCACGCGAACGCCGCGCCGGGCAGCCCGTAGCAGCACCGCATGGAGTTGCCAGCCAACGTCATCTTCAAACCAGATAAAGGATTCGAGGATCACCCGCTGTCGCGCGCGACCAATAGCGGCAAATACCGCCGGATAATAGTTATCGCCGTTTTCTAAGAGCTGAATGCGGTTTCCTTCCTGCCAGCGACATTTCACAGATAAATCTCCACGCTAAGCGGTGCATGATCGGACAGATGACGCCACTGTTTTAAGGCCAGCATTTGAGGTCGGCTGGCATGTGCATTTTTGACATAAATGCGATCGAGGCGCAGCAGCGGGAAACGGACCGGAAAAGTCCGCGCCGGGCGTCCCCTGGCGCGGGTAAAAATTTCGTCCAGACCGGCCTGCGTTTTGAGCTGCCGGTTAGCCTGTTGCCGCCAGTCGTTAAAATCCCCCGCTACCACAACCGGCTCCCCCGTGGGGAGGCTGTTCACCCACGACGCCAGCATTGCGAGCTGGGCCTGACGCTGATGCGCGCGCAGCCCCAGATGCACGCAGATCAAATGGAGCGTTGTTTCGCTTTCGGGCGGCACGATGCGGCAGTAGAGCAGGCCGCGTTTTTCGCTATTACCGACCGAAACGTCAAGGTTTTGATAATGTTCGATAGGAAAGCGCGACAGCACCGCATTGCCGTGATGCCCTTCCGGATAAACGGCATTGCGCCCATAGGCATAATTGTTCCACATCGTGTCGGCGAGAAATTCATAGTGGGGCGTCTCCGGCCAGTTTTCGAACCGCAACGGATAAATTTCGTGCGCGCCCATCACTTCCTGCAGGCAAACAATGTCGGCTCTGACGCTGCGTACCGCTTCGCGTAATTCGGGCAAAATGAAGCGTCGGTTAAACGCGGTAAAGCCTTTATGGGTGTTAATTGTCAGCACGTTTAACGAAAATCGCCGCGTTTGCTCGGTCATATTTCTCCAGTCAATGTCGCTTTCCTGAATAAAATAGTGTAGTCGAGGTCACAAAAAGATGCGGCGATACGGAATTTTCCGTAAAGTGCGGTACTCTGAGTAGCAGAGAAAAATCCTTCAGGAGAGAAGCCATGAAGTGGCAACAACGTGTACGCGTCGCAACGGGTCTTAGTTGCTGGCAGATTATGTTGCATCTACTGGTCGTGGCGGTACTGGTGGCAGGCTGGATGAGCGGCGCGCTGGTACGTGTCGGGTTAGGTTTGTGTGTGCTGTATGGCGTCACGCTACTGGCGATGCTGTTTTTGCAGCGTCACCACGATGAGCGCTGGCGCGATGTGGGTGATTTCCTTGAGGAACTCACCACCACCTGGTACTTCGGCGCGGCGATTATCGTGCTGTGGCTGCTGTCGCGCGTGCTGCACAATAATCTGCTGTTGGCCCTTGCCGGGCTGGCAATACTGGCCGGTCCGGCGATTGTGTCGCTGCTGGCGAAAGATAAAAACCGCTACCCTAAAGCTTTCGGGCTACAGCAAGGCGACAGCGCCGTGAATCCCCAGAAGCATCGGTAGCTATGCAACAGGACAGCCTGTCCGTTGTGGTTTGAACGATGGCGGGAATCAGGCAATCTTTCTGCGAAACATCGCATACGCAACTGAGCCAGTGGTGGCCGCTATGACTAATAGCGGCCACAAACTTCCCCATACAATTTCCAGACTCGCATCCTTCAGATAGATCTGCTTGGTGATATCGGTAAAGTGACGGATAGGATTTATCCACGTGACGTCCTGTAACCATTGCGGCATATTCTCCACTGGCGAAACGTAGCCCGAGAGCAGAATCGCCGGCATCATAAAGACGAATACGCCGATAAACGCCTGCTGCTGCGTGGAGCACAGCGATGAAATCAGCAGCCCGAATCCTACCAGCGATAAGCCATAAATAATCATCGTGAAGTAAAATAGCAGCAGCGAACCGGCAAAGGGAATCTGATAGCCCCAGATCCCCACGACCAGTACGATGGTTGCCTGCAGAGTGGCGACAATCAGTGCCGGTACCGCTTTGCCGATAAAAATCTGCCAGGTCGCCAGCGGCGAGACCAGCAACTGATCGAGCGTGCCCTGTTCGCGTTCGCGGGCAACGGAAAGGGAGGTGACGATCAGCACGCCGATAGTGGTGATCATCGCGATCAGCGACGGTACTACGAACCATTTGTAATCGAGATTCGGGTTATACCAGTTACGCACGACCAGCTCACTGTTGTTCAGGGTTGTTTTTCCCGCCATCAGTTCCTGCTGATAGTTTTTAACAATCTGCTGGAGATAGTTAGCGGCGATTTGCGCGCTATTCGAATTCCGTCCATCCAGCAGTAGCTGGAGCGGCGCGGCCTGCCAGCTATCCAGATTGCGCGAGAAATCCGGCGGAAAGCGCACGACCAGTAGCGCTTTTTGTTCATTGATGGTTGGCCCTATCTCCTGCGGGCTTTTCAGCAACAGGACGTGGGGGAAGGCTTTGGCGCGAGCGAAGCGCTGAGTCAGTTCCACCGCGTGCTGGCCGTTGTCTTCGCTATAGACAGCGATGGTGGCATTGGTGACTTCCAGCGTCGCGGCGAAAGGAAACAACAGCACCTGAATCAGCACTGGCATAATCAAAATCGCCCGCGTTTGCGGTTCGCGCAACAGCGACTGCAACTCTTTGCGGATCAGTGTCCATAAGCGATGAAACATAGTACCGTCCTCATGTCGGGTGGCGCTGCGCTTACCGGGTCTGCATGGCCCGCAGGTCCGGTACCCATGGCGACGCCGGGCAAAATACGCGGGCCAGGATTAATCCAGTCGACGTCGGGTTTTCAGCCACGTCAGGCCGATAAACATCACCGCTGAAGCGATCAGGAACATGACGTTTACCAGCAGCACCACCGGAATATTGCCCGCCAGAAACAGGCTTTGCAGGGTGCTGACAAAATAGCGCGCCGGGATCACGTAGGTCACCGCGCGGATTATCGCTGGCATACTGTCTATCTGAAAAATAAATCCGGACAACATAATTGACGGCAAAAATGCGGCATTTAGCGCGACCTGGGCGGCGTTGAACTGGTTGCGGGTAATAGTGGAAATCAGTAGCCCCATTCCCAGCGTACTCAGTAAAAATAGACTGGCGATAAAAAACAGGATCATCAGCGAACCGCGAAACGGCACGTCGAGAATAAATACCGCCACCAGCATGCAAAGCAGCATCGCCAGCATGCCGAGGAAGTAGTAGGGGATCAGCTTACACAGCAGCAGTTCGGCGCGGGTAATTTCGGTCGACAGCAGTGCCTCCATGGTGCCGCGCTCCCACTCGCGGGCCACCACCAGCGAAGTCAGAATCGCGCCGACTACCGTCATAATGATGGTGATTGCACCAGGGATAATAAAGTGCTGACTGATGGTCGCCGGATTAAACCAGTAGCGGGCCCTGACATCAATCAGCGGCTCGAAGGTTTCACCACGATCTTCCGCTTGCTGTTGCTGCCAGATTTGCCAGATACCCTCGACGTAGTTCTGGGCAAAATTCGCGGTGTTCGGTTCGCTGCCATCGGTGATAAGCTGGATTGGCGCGCTATCCCCTGGGCGAGCCATCTTCTGCGCGAAATCTACCGGCACCACCACCAGCGCGCGGATTTGCCCGGCCTGCATCATTTGCATTAACTGCTGGCGGTTGTCGCTAATGGTAGCGTCAATGTAGGGTGAACCGGTCATGGCGTGGACGAAATCCAGCGCGTCTTCACTCTGCTGTTCCAGCAATACGCCGACCCGCAGCTTACTGGAGTCAAGATTAATACCATAGCCAAAAATAAACAGCAGTAGCAGCGGGATCACCACCGCAATCAACCAACTGCTGGGGTCGCGGACTATCTGCCGGGTCTCTTTGACGCACAAGGCGCGCACGCGCCGCCACGATAGTATTTTAGCGCTCACCAGCGTTCTCCTTATCCCAGTCGTGGATGAGGGTAATAAAGGCTTGTTCCATCGTCGGGTCTGGCTGTTGATCATCCGCCGCCTGGGCTTTCAGGTCGTCCGGTGTACCGCTGGCGATCAGTTTGCCGTGGTAGACCAGGCCGATGCGATCGCAATATTCCGCTTCATCCATAAAGTGGGTGGTCACCATTACCGTCACGCCTTTATCCACCATGCTGTTGATATGCAGCCAGAACTCGCGGCGGGTGAGAGGATCGACCCCGGAAGTGGGTTCATCAAGAAACAGGATATCCGGCTCATGCATCAGTGAACAGGCCAGCGCCAGACGCTGCTTATAACCGAGCGGCAGGTCATCGGCCGCCTGCCGGGCAATACTTTTCAGGCCGAAAGCCTCGCTCATGCTGGCGATCTTTGCGTTCTGCAGGCGCCCGCGCAGGCCGTAAACGCCGGAGAAGAAGCGCAGATTTTGCTCGACGGTAAGATTGCCATAGAGTGAGAATTTCTGCGCCATATAGCCGAGATGCTGGCGCGCCTTGCCGGAGCTGACTTTGAGATCCATGCCCAGAACCAGCGCTTTACCGGAGGTGGGCACCAGCAGTCCGCACATCATTTTGAAGGTGGTGGACTTGCCTGCGCCGTTAGGGCCGAGGAGGCCGAAGATTTCGCCGCGCTTAACCTGGAAATCGACATGGTCGGTGGCGGCGAAATCAGCGAATTTCTTCGTCAGCGCCTGCGCTTCAATCACCGTCTCGTCATGAGCGCCTTCAACAGTATGGATGATTTTCCCCAGCGGCGATTCAGCGGTATTGGCACCGCCGAGCAGGTCAATAAAGGCGTCTTCAAAGCGCGGAGCGGTTTCGGTCACATCCAGCGTTGGCATATCGGCGGCGTTCTGTACGTCGCGGATGTTGGCATTTTTTTTGAGGATCAGGCGCACCGATTTCCCCTGAATCACGCCATCGCTCACCTGCGGCAATTTCAGCGTCCGCTGGAGCAGACGGCGGTTATTTTCCTCAGCGCTGGAGATTAAAAAACTGCGTCCCATCATCGTCTGAGTCAGCTCTTTTGGCGGGCCCTGGTAAAGAAGCTGGCCTTCGTTCATCAACAGCACGTCACGGCACTGTTCGGCCTCATCAAGATAGGAGGTACTCCAGAGGATCAGCATCCCGTCGCCCGCCAGTTCGTGGACCATTTGCCACAATTCACGACGCGAGATGGGATCGACGCCGACGCCGGGTTCGTCCAGCAGCAACACCTGAGGTTCGCCGACAAGGGTACAGGCCAGACCGAGTTTTTGCTTCATACCGCCGGAAAGCTTGCCCGCCAGTCGGCTGGTAAAGGGACCAAGTGAGGTAAACTCCAGCAGTCGGGCAAAGGTCTTCTCCCGTGCTGCGCCGGTGACGCTGCGCAGGTCGGCGTAGAGGATCAGGTTTTCCATGACCGTCAGATCTTCATACAGGCCAAATTTCTGCGGCATATAGCCAAGCACCGCGTGCAGGGCGCTATCGTCGGCAACAGGATCGAAACCGATTACTTTTGCGCGACCTTCGTCGGCCTTCAGCAGCCCGGCAAGCATGCGCATCAGCGTTGTTTTCCCGGCGCCGTCGGGGCCGACCAGGCCGGTTACATAGCCGGAACGAAGGGTACAATCCAGCGGCGCAACGGCCGGACGATTCATTCCCGGAAAACGTCGGGTCAATCCGCTCAGCGTGATGACATCCTCATTCATTGTCCGCTTCCGTTACTGAAGGTGATGGTGACCGGCATTCCCTGACGTAGCGCATCATCAGCATCAGTCACCACGATCCGCAGGCGATAAACCAGATCGGTGCGCAGATCGGGCGTCTCCACCGTTTTTGGCGTAAATTCCGCGCTGGGAGAGACGAAGCCGATTTTCCCACGGTAAGGTTTATTTGGCCGGCTGTCGGTATAGAGCAGGACCTCGCGCCCCGGTCGGGCCTGACCGAGGTTTTTTTCATCAATGTAAGCGCGTACCCAAACAGGATGGGTTAACGATAACGTCAGCACTGTGCCGCCTGCGCTGAGCATGCTGCCCGGTTCGACGGCGCGGGTCATCAGCGTTCCATCGGAAGGGGAGGTCAGGATGGTATCGTGCAGGTCGAGTTTCGCCTGCGCCAGCGCGGCCAGAGTCTGCTCAAGACTGGCTTTGGCCTGAGCGATTTCTTGCGGGCGGTTACCGGCCCGGTACTGGCGCAGTTTATCCTGGGCTGATTTCAGCGTGGCCAGGGCCTGATCGCGTGAGGAACGGGCATTTTCCAGATCGTTAGCGGAGATGGCGCTGCTTTTACGCAGCCCGGACTGGCGCTGGTAAAAGTTCTGTGCGTAATCATACGCCGCCTGCGCCTGATTGACCGCGGCGGCAGCCTGAGCAATCTCTTCTGAACGGTATCCCGCCATCATCAGATCATACTGCGCCTGCGCAGTAGAAACATTGGCCTGCGCCTGTTGCAGCGCGTTTTCATAAGGGGCGCGATCCAGCTCGCCCAGCGTTTGTCCGGCCTTTATCGTATCGCCTTCATCAACGTTCAGCGACGCCAGCCGACCGCCCACGCGGAAGCTCAGATTGACGGTACGAATATCAACGTTGCCATATAGCGTGAGCTCTTTTGGCTGACGGCTCTGATACCACCAGCTACCGCCAATCACAGCGGCCAGAAGGAGCAGCAGCAGAACGATGATGAGGGGTTTTTTCATGACTTCAGACTCCTTTGCGCTAATCCCTGTAGAACGAAATCAATGTGGCAAGCGATAACCTCAAAAATTTGCTCAGTTTTTTCTCGATCGAACTCCACCCAACCGGTGCGACGCAGAACCGTTTCCCGACCAAGACGAAAGGCGAGAACCTCCCCCAGTAGCGCGTGGGTGTGAAGAATCAGTTGCGTGCTGTTAGCGTCAAGGCCGGTGAACGCGGCGATTAAACGGGTCAGATAGCAGTGTAGCGGGGCGATTACCTGATCGTGGATAAGCTGGTAGGCCGGGGTCGGCGACAACTGTTCGCGGGAGATAAATTTGCTTAAATTCACCGTATTATCCTGGGTCAGCAGCAAGATCATATTTTGGCAGGCGTGCAGAATCAGGGTGCGAATGGCGGCTTTATCCGGCGAAGGTTGCGCGAGAAGTTCCTCTGCCGACTGGCGATGAGGGCGGAAATTTCGCTCAATAAAATCGGCAATCCACTGGGCGCAGGCGAGGTAGAGATCGTCCTTGGAACCAAAATAGTAGGTGATCGCGGCGATATTTTGCCCGGCCAGGGCGGCGATATCGCGGGTTGTGGCATGCAGGCCGTATTCGCCGAACTGGGCAAGCGCGGCTGCGATAAGCTGGCTCTTCGCCTGTTCGCCTTTACTGGTTATGGTGGTCGAAGTCATTGTGCTGAAAAAAAATTAATCAATCGATTGATTAAGAATATGACCAATCCGTAACCTTGTCCAGCCTCTGCCCGACTGAATTCGTCGCAGAACAGACGAGCATTATTTTGCAGATAAAAGCCAGTGGGATATTTTATGCGGTCCGTCACAAATTCTGCTAGAATGCGCCCCTTCATGGCATTGTGGTTTTTGCCATCTCTTTCGCAATAATCTCCCTGAAAACTACGCCTGTGACGGGCCGGGGCGGTTCGGAGTTGTTATGTCTTTTGATTCCCTTGGCCTGAATCCTGAAATCCTGCGCGCAGTCGCTGAACAGGGCTACGTTGAGCCAACCCCCATTCAGCAGCAGGCGATTCCTGCGGTATTACAGGGGCGCGATCTGATGGCCAGCGCCCAGACCGGCACCGGTAAAACGGCGGGCTTTACGCTGCCGCTGCTTCAGCATCTGATCCAGAAAGAACCGCATGCTAAAGGCCGCCGCCCGGTGCGCGCCCTGATTCTGACCCCAACACGTGAACTGGCGGCCCAGATTGGTGAGAACGTGCGGGATTACAGCAAATATCTCAACGTGCGTTCTCTGGTGGTTTTCGGCGGCGTCAGCATTAACCCGCAAATGATGAAGCTGCGCGGCGGCGTTGATATTCTGGTGGCGACGCCGGGTCGTCTGCTGGATCTTGAGCATCAAAATGCCGTCAATCTGGATAAGGTTGAAGTGCTGGTGCTGGATGAGGCTGACCGAATGCTGGATATGGGCTTTATCCACGATATTCGTCGCGTACTGGCGAAACTGCCGGCGAAACGCCAGAATCTGCTGTTCTCGGCAACTTTCTCCGACGACATTAAATCGCTGGCGGAGAAACTGCTGCATAACCCGCTGGAAATTGAAGTGGCTCGCCGCAACACCGCGTCCGAGCAGGTTAGTCAACGGGTGCATTTCGTCGATAAAAAGCGCAAGCGCGAGCTGCTGTCGCAGATGATAGGTGAAGGCAACTGGCAGCAGGTGCTGGTCTTTACCCGTACCAAGCACGGCGCGAACCATCTGGCGGAACAGCTTAATAAAGACGGTATTCGCAGCGCCGCTATTCACGGTAACAAGAGCCAGGGCGCGCGAACCCGCGCCCTGGCTGACTTTAAATCCGGCGGCATTCGCGTGCTGGTGGCGACCGATATCGCCGCGCGTGGCCTGGATATTGAAGAACTCCCGCACGTCGTGAACTACGAGCTGCCAAACGTTCCGGAAGATTATGTACACCGTATCGGGCGTACCGGTCGCGCTGCGGCAACCGGCGAAGCGCTGTCGCTGGTCTGCGTAGATGAACATAAACTGCTGCGGGATATCGAACGTTTGCTGAAAAAAGAGATCCCGCGCATCGCCCTTGCTGGCTATGAGCCGGACCCGTCGATCAAGGCTGAGCCGATTCAGAACGGTCGCCAGCAGCGCGGCGGCGGTCGCGGAGGTCAAGGGCGTGGTGGTCAGGGGCGCCTTCAGCAGTCCGCGCCGCGCCGGAACGATGGCGAAGCGCCGAAAGCGCGAACCCAGGATGGTAAACCGCCGCGCCGCCGCCGCCCGCGCAAACCTGGCGCTGCTGAGTAGCGATATTAGCGCATTCCTGTGGCTATCGCGGCGGTTCCGCGGTCAGCGTTACAGGTTTGATTATCCGGGCAAGGGATCTTGCCCGGAACGTTCTGTTCTTCTCGCATGTCTACGCTCGATCGTAATTCCAGTTTCCTCAGAAAGACATTCCTTCCGTTAGCGAAAAAATGGCACAATAGTGGCTGTTTATACAGTATTCGGGTTTTCTCATGGCTTTGACCACTGCGCTAAAAGCGCAAATTGCCGCCTGGTATAAGGCGCTTCAGGAACAGATTCCGGACTTTATCCCCCGTCCGCCGCAGCGGCAGATGATCGCCGATGTGGCGAAGACGCTTGCCGGGGAAGAGGGGCGGCACCTGGCGATTGAAGCGCCGACCGGCGTCGGCAAAACCTTGTCATACCTGATTCCCGGCATCGCCATTGCCCGTGAAGATCAAAAAACGCTGGTGGTCAGCACCGCCAACGTTGCGCTACAGGATCAAATCTACAGTAAAGATCTGCCGCTGCTGCGCAAAATTATCCCCGACCTGCGCTTTACCGCCGCTTTTGGCCGCGGCCGCTATGTCTGCCCGCGTAATCTGGCCGCGCTGGCCAGCAGTGAGCCGACGCAGCAGGATCTGCTCGCCTTTCTGGATGACGAACTGACCCCCAATAACCAGGCGGAACAGCAGCTGTGCGCGACCCTGAAAACCGATCTCGATAGCTATAAATGGGACGGCCTGCGCGATCATAGCGATAAAAATATTGATGATTCTTTATGGAGCCGTCTGAGCACCGATAAAGCCAGTTGCCTGAACCGTAACTGCTACTATTACCGGGAATGCCCGTTCTTCGTCGCCCGGCGGGAAATTCAGGAGGCGGAAGTGGTGGTGGCGAACCACGCGCTGGTGATGGCGGCGATGGAGAGTGAAGCGGTGCTGCCGGAGCCGAAGCATTTACTGCTGGTGCTTGATGAAGGCCATCATTTGCCGGACGTCGCCCGCGACGCGCTGGAGATGAGCGCGGAAATTACCGCGCCGTGGTATCGCCTGCAACTGGATCTGTTTACTAAGCTGGTCGCCACCTGCATGGAACAGTTTCGCCCTAAAACCACGCCGCCGCTGGCGAATCCAGAACGTCTGAACGCACATTGCGAAGAGTTGTTTGAGCATATCTCCTCCCTGAATAATATTCTTAATCTGTATATGCCTGCCGGGCAGGCGGCAGAACACCGCTTCCCGATGGGGGAACTGCCTCAGGAAGTGATGGAGATTTGCCAGCGGTTGGCCAAATTGACAGAAATGCTGCGTGGCCTGGCGGAACTGTTCCTCAACGATCTTGCGGATAAAACCGGCAGCCATGACGTGGTGCGCCTGCACCGGGTTCTGTTACAGATGAATCGCGCGTTGGGGATGCTGGAAAGCCAAAGCAAACTGTGGCGGCTGGCATCGCTGGCACACTCTTCCGGCGCGCCGGTGACCAAATGGGCCACCCGCGATCTGCGAGACGGGCAGATACATCTGTGGTTCCACTGCGTGGGGATCCGCGTCAGCGATCAGCTGGAAAAGCTGCTCTGGCGCAGCGTGCCGCATATCGTCGTGACTTCAGCCACGCTACGTTCGCTGAATAGCTTTTCTCGTCTGCAGGAGATGAGCGGGCTCAAAGAGCAGGCCGGGGACCGTTTTGTGGCGCTGGATTCGCCTTTTAACCACGTCGAACAGGGCAAAATCGTCATCCCTAAAATGCATTACGAGCCGCTTATTGAGCATGAAGAGCAGCATATTGCGGAGATGGCGGCTTATTTTCGGCAGCAGGTCGAGAGCAGAAAGCATCTCGGTATGCTGGTGCTATTTGCCAGCGGGAGAGCGATGCAACGATTTCTCGAACAGGTGACTGACCTGCGCCTGCTGCTGCTGGTTCAGGGCGATAAGCCGCGCTACCGGCTGGTCGAACTGCACCGTAAGCGTGTTGCTGCGGGGGAGCGCAGCATACTGGTTGGCCTGCAATCCTTTGCCGAAGGTCTGGATTTAAAAGGCGAGCTGTTAAGTCAGGTGCATATCCATAAAATCGCTTTTCCGCCGATAGACAGCCCGGTGGTGATAACCGAAGGCGAATGGCTTAAAAGCCTCAACCGCTATCCGTTCGACGTCCAGAGTCTCCCCAGCGCATCGTTCAATCTTATTCAGCAGGTTGGTCGCCTGATCCGTAGCCATAGCTGCTGGGGTGAAGTGGTGATTTATGACAAACGTCTGCTGAGCAAAAACTACGGTAAGCGTTTATTGAATGCATTACCTGTATTTCCGATAGAGCAGCCTGACGTCCCTGAAGTTATAGTAAAAACTAAAGCAAAACAGACGCGTCGCAAACGACGTTAACCATGCAATGTCGACGATGTGAGACGTTCAGAGGAACCTGCAATGGACTACAGCAAAATCATTAAAGAAGTCGGCCGCGGAAAAAACCATGCCCGCGACCTGGATGCGGAAACGGCCCGTGCGCTCTACTCGCGGATGCTGAACGGCGAGGTACCTGATCTTGAACTGGGCGGCATTCTTATTGCCCTGCGCATCAAGGGCGAAGGCGAAGCGGAGATGAAGGGTTTCTATGAAGCGATGCAGGCTCATACCATTAAACTGACGCCACCGGTCTCAAGGCCAATGCCGGTTGTGATCCCCAGCTACAACGGCGCGCGCAAACAGGCAAACCTGACGCCTCTGCTTGCGGTTATGCTGCACAAGCTTGGTTTTCCGGTCATTGTTCATGGTGTGAGTCACGATCCAACCCGGGTGCTGACGGAAACTATTTTCGAGCTGATGGGGATGCCAGCGACGCGTCATGCGGGTCAGGCTCAGGCGCGGTTAGATAGCCATCAGCCGGTTTATATGCCGATAAGCGCATTTTGCCCGCCGCTGGAAAAACAACTGGCGATGCGCTGGCGGATGGGGGTGCGCAACAGCGCGCACACGCTGGCCAAGCTGGCAACGCCGTTTGCGGAAGATGCGGCATTGCGTTTGTCGAGCGTTTCGCATCCGGAATACGTCGGGCGGGTGGCGCAATTTTTTGCGGAAATCGGCGGGCGGGCATTGCTGTTGCACGGTACTGAAGGCGAAGTTTACGCCAATCCGCAGCGCTGTCCACAGATTAGCCTGATTTCAGCCGCCGCGACGCGGGTTGTCAATGAGCGCCAGGATAGTGCCACAGCGCAGGCTGTTTTGCTGCCGGAATCAAAAGATCCTGAAGTGACCGCGCGCTGGATTGAGCGTTGCCTTGCGGGTAGCGAGCCGCTACCGCAGTCGCTGAAAATTCAGCTGGCCTGTTGTCTGTTAGCAACCGGAGAAGCGGTGTCGCTGGAACAGGGGCTGGAGAAGGTAGCAGAGATCGTATAGCCGTATTTAGCCGATAAAAAAAAGCCCGTCCACTGGCGTGGGCGGGCAAAACAAGGGTAATAAAGGATCTTTCGGGGTTAAAACAGTGGCATTACAGGGTCTTACTACAATGATTTCAGACGATTATTTGTAGATAACCGCGGTACCGCTAACTTTGTTATTGGTGTTAGCGGAGGTGATGCTGTAAGCGGTCGCGCCAGCGGCATCCGCTTTCGCAGCCAGTTTGGCTTCAAGTCCATCCAGCGTCGTTGCTCTTTCAGCAGAGACAACACCGATTTTGGTCATGCTTGCTGCCTGAGCCGATGTGACTGGCTGGGCGGCAAACGCGCCGAAGGAGAGTGCGGAAAGGGCGATAGCAGCGGCAGTATATTTGATGGTTTTCATAGTTAATCTCTCGCAGGTTGTTCTGTTCAGGGGACGATGTTCCGTCGATGTGATAAGTATCACGACTTTTGGCGAGAGATAAAATCGAAGGAAATTAACAGTCTTCATCGAATTTTTTGAATGAATAATAATTTATTGAATATTAATAAATTATTTTAATCCCCGAAAGCAAAACACGCGGTGGCGAAGTAAGGGCGGCGATAAGGGCACATTTTGCCACTCTGATCGCGGAAAAACGTGCTCGAAAAGATAATGGGATATGCGGTAATGAACGGTAAATATCGGTCAGCGAAGCTGGCTGTCTTTAGATCCACGGCGATTATATCCTGAAAATGTATTTTTATGTAAATCTTTATTCTGCTGGCATTGAAGACAGTATTTAACCCCGGCTACCGCTCGTCGACGCGCTTCCGGGATCGGTTTGCCACATTCTTCACAAAATTTGTTGCTTTTACCCGACGGCAGCGCATTTCTCGCCCGTGCAACCGCATCATCAACCGTGCTGTCAATTTGCTGCTGTACGGCGTCATCATTCGCCCAGCCTGATGCCATGATGGTTCACCCCGCTATTTTTGTTTTTCATCTCATTTGTGCAGGTTATATGGCAAAACCGCAGCGGCATTTTGGTCCCGATGTGGCGAGCCCTGGCCATAAGCGGAATCATCGTGACTCGCTTATTCGCAACCTGAACGCTGTTCAGTATAGAGAATATGGGGCGAAAAATGGCTCAGGCAAGGCTCAGATCTCTGACCATTCGCGGAGCAGATTATGGTACAGGTTTAAAAGGGACAGCACTTCCTCGCTTTCGCCGTGGCGGCTTTTGAGTTTCTGGATATTGCCATCCAGCTCAAACAGCATGCTGCGGCGTTTATCGTCGCGGATCATTGACTGGATCCATAAAAATGAGGCGACCCTGGCGCCCGATGTGACCGGGGTGACGCAATGCAGGCTGCTTGAGGGATAGAGCACCAGGTCTCCGGCCGGGAGCTTAACCGAGTGCTGGCCGTAGGTGTCGTTAACGACCAGTTCACCGCCTTCGTAACTATCGGGGGCGCATAAAAAGAGCGTGGCGGAAAGATCGGTACGCATCCAGCCGCCCTGAGCCTGACTGCGTACCGCGCCGTCAACGTGGAAACCGTATGTTTCACTCTGCTGGTAGCGGTTGAACAGCGGGCTGGAAATCGACTTCGGCAGCGCGGTCGCGAAAAACAGCGAGCTGCGATTCAGCGCCGCCAGCACTTTACCCTGAAGTTCATTGTACAGGCTGCTGCGGGTATCCACCTGCTGGTTGTTTTTGACCTGGGCCCCCTGATCGCCGGTGGTGACGCGTCCGTCAACCCACTCCGCCTGCTGGAGCCGGGTGGCAAAGTAGTCGACTTCCTCAGGGCTGAGAATGGCGGGAATATGGTACATCATGGTTTTGTCTCCTGAGAAAACGGGGCGTTAGCGCCCCGTTGTAGATCAGAAATGCATATTGGCGGTGAGCAGGAAGGTCCGCGGTTCGCCCGGATGATAACGATAGCCGCTTTTGTTGATAGAGGCGACATAGTCGGTATCAAACAGGTTGTAGACGTTCAGCTGCAGGTCGAGATTACGGTTAATGCGATAGCCGACTTTAGCGTCAGCCACCCAGTAGCCTTCGGTATAAGATGGCGTACCGACCGCGCCGTCTTTGCCGCGGTGCATGCTGCCGACGTAACGTGCGCCAGCGCCCACTGAGATCGCATCGGTGGCCTGATACTGGCTCCAGACGGTAAACGCGTGTTCTGGGGTATACGGCAGCGAGCTGGTGCCATCCTGGGCGGTATTCGCGCCTTCGCGGATACTGGCGTGCTGCAGCGTATATCCGCCGATAACCTGCCAGTCAGGCGTGATATTACCGGCCAGAGAAATCTCGTAACCCTGAACGCGCTTCTTACCATACTGTGACCAGGTGCCATCGTCGTTCGCTTCCACCTCGTTCTCAATATCGGTGCGGAACAGGGCGGCGCTCAGCAGCAGGCGTTTGTCCATCAGTTGCCATTTGGTGCCCACTTCGCTGGTTTTCGCTTTTTGCGGTTTAAAGTCAGGGTTGTTGGCGCTGTTGCTGCTTGCTGACAGGGTGAAGTTGCTGCCTCCCGGCGGTTGTTGGGAAACGGCGTAGTTCACGTAGATATTGCCGTTCTCGGTCAGGTGGTACAGCGCCCCGGCTTTCCAGTTCACCAGGTTACCGCTGGTGGAAGTATCGATGGTGGTGACGGGGGTATTCTTCGCCACGCCAGCCGGACAGGCGACAGCGCTGCGTCCACTGCCGCCGCATGCGGTTGCGCTGTTGTATTTAGTCTGATAGCTATCCAGACGAATTCCGCCGTTAAGCTCGAAGTCCTGAGTAATCTGCAGGGTATCGAAAGCATAGATGCCGAAGGTATCCGTCTGCCCGTTAGCGTTGGCCCCGTTGCGGTTCAGGCCGCCGACCGAGATATCGCTATTTGGATGATAAATATTGACCGCCGGGGCCGTGATCGAATTAACCCCATAGTTGGTCTGCGTTTCGCGGGTGAATTCCACCCCGGTGCTGATGTCGTGACCAACAGGTCCGGTATAGAACTTCGAGGTCAGGTTAGTCTGGTTGGTGATGATTTTGTTGCTGGTGTCTTTGGTGTTTGCCAGCCGTGACCAGGTCCAGTCGCCGACGTCGTCGGAGCTATTTGTGGAAATATTTGACGCCCCGCCCATTACCGCCGTCATCAGATAATCCTGTTTCACGCGTGACCAGCGGGTGGTGTTACGAATCGTGGTCGTGTCGTTGAAATCGTGCTCAAAACGCATGGTCACGGTGTCAGTCGTAGAATCATCGTAATCGGAATTGGTGCCGTAGAAGTTGCTGGTGGCGACCTTGCCGGAGTGATTAAGCGCTGAAGTTTTGGCATCAGGCGCGGAATAGCCCGGCAGACCGATGGTCGGAATACCGCCATCTGGCGTGTTGTGCTGAGTCACATGCAGGTAGTTAAGATAAAGGCGATTCTCGGTGCCGAGACCAAAAGCCGCCGACGGCGCTACGCCGTAACGCTCATTTTTCACCTTGTCACGGCCCGCATCATGGGTTTTCTCGCCCATCAGATTCAGGCGAACGGCGCTGGTGTCGCCAATCGCCTGGTTGATATCCAGCGTACCGCGGCGGAACCAGGCGCTGCCGATACTGGCGGAAGCGTCGATACCGGAGTCAAGGCGCGGCTGTTTGCTGATCATATTGATCGAGCCGCTCGGCGCGCTACGCCCATAGTCGGAGCCTGACGGTCCTTTAATGACCTCAACCTGCTCGGTGTTAAAGGTATCGCGACTGACGCTGGCGATATCGCGGATGCCATCGAGATAAATGCTGTTGGATGTATCTACCCCGCGCATATAGACGGCGTCGCCGGTTGTTGAGCTGCCATTTTCACCCGCAAAGAACGCACCCACACCGGGAACGTTTTTCAGCGCATCGGTGAGGTTGGTGACGCCCTGATCTTTCATCACCTGTTCGGGGACGATGGTCACAGTTCGCGTGGTGTCGGCGAGCGGGCGAGAAAACTTAGGATCGGCGGATTGAGTCGGTGCATACAACGATGGAGACTGCGCTTCGACCACCAGCGTTTCGCCGGTATTTTTCTCTGTGCTGTCTGCGGCAAGCAGATGACCCGTTGGAGAGAGGCTCAGACACAAGCCGGTGAAGATAGTCAGCGAGTTGAAGCTACTGAACGGTAAATTGTTATTTTTTTCCATATCAATAAATGACTTATCGTTTTAATTAGGCCAAAACGACCGTAGACGAAGTGAGTTTTCGTCCCGACCACTGCAGGTGATTTTTAACAATAGCAATGCTTTTGATATTGATTGTGATAATCATTATTAAACACCGCGCGATCTTTTATCACTCATTTATAAAAAAATAAATACATTTATTTACATTCACTGCATTTTTTCTACATAAACAGCAGACGACCCCGCGAGGGGAGAGAAGTGGAATGTATTGGGGTCGGTACGTGGTTGTCCCGACCTTGATGTGAAAGAGATGACCGGGCAGGGAAAGCGTTTAGCGGGTGTCGGGACGAACAAGGTCAAAACGTAAACTTTCATCAATGCCGTAATAGGCGCTGGGGCCGCCGGCACGCAGAATTGGCTGGGCTTTGGCGGTCTGGTAAATCCCTTCCTCCAGCAGCGATTCGTCAATATGGACTGCAACCACTTCGCCCAGCACCAGCCAGCTTTCAATCGACACGCCTGCTGCGGTGGTTAACTGGATGCATTGAGAAAGACGACACTCGAAGTTCACCGGGCTTTCGCCAACGCGCGGGGCGTTGATAATACGGCTGGGGGCGGGGGTCAGCCCGGCACGGACAAATTCATCCTCATCACGCGGTATGCTGGCGGACGTTTCGTTCATGGCGACCGCCAGAGGGCGAGTTGCCAGGTTCCAGACGAATTCTTTGGTCTCGATGATATTCTGCACGCTATCTTTCCAGCCGCAGCTGGCAAAACCAATGATCGGCGGCCGATAGTTAAAGCAGTTGAAAAAGCTGTAGGGCGCCAGATTACGTTGGCCGTAGCTATCAAGCGAGGCTATCCATCCGATGGGCCGGGGGCCAATGATAGCGTTAAGCGGGTCGTGCGGCAGACCATGCCCGTGCGAAGGTTGATAGAAGTACATACGCCACCTGCAACAAAAAAGTAGATATCCAGACTCACTTATTTACCGCGTCGCCGTCAACGGGTATCTTACGCGGCTGTCCAAAGGAGATTGCCATGAAAGCCCAGAAACCGGGGTTACATCCGCGTAACCGTCATCACCAACGCTACGATCTGCCCGCGCTGTGCCAGGCTTACCCTGAGCTACAGCGCTTTATCATCCTTAATCCTCTGGGAGAGCAGACCATCGACTTTGCCAGTCCGCTGGCGGTAAAGGCGCTGAATAAAGCGCTGCTGGCGCACTTTTACGCGGTGAAATACTGGGATATCCCCGACGGCTTTCTCTGCCCGCCGGTGCCGGGCAGGGCGGACTACATTCATCATCTTGCCGATCTGCTGGCGCTGGATAGCGCAGCGATCCCAGCGAATGCCAGCATTCTTGATATCGGCGTTGGCGCAAACTGCATCTACCCGTTGATTGGCGCGCACGAATACGGCTGGCGTTTTACCGGTAGCGAAGTGAATGCTGAAGCTTTCGCCAGCGCGCAGGCTATCGTTAACGGTAATCCTGGGCTGACTCGCCAGATTCGCCTGCGTCGCCAAAAAGATGAAAAAGCGATTCTGACGGGGATTATCCATAAAAACGAACGCTACGATGCAACTTTGTGTAACCCGCCATTTCATGATTCTGCTGCCAGCGCGCAGGCGGGCGGCGAGCGTAAACGCCGCAATCTGGGCCTGGGCGCAGATGGCGCGATGAACTTTGGCGGCCAGCAGCAGGAGCTGTGGTGCGAGGGGGGCGAGGTGGCCTTTATTAGCCAGATGATCCGGGAAAGCCAGCAGTTTGGCCGTCAGGTGAAGTGGTTTACTTCGCTGGTTTCCCGCGGCGATAATCTGCCGCCGCTCTACCGCACCCTGACTGAGGTCGGAGCGGTGAAGTTGGTGAAAAAAGAGATGGCGCAGGGCAATAAGCAAAGCCGCTTTATCGCCTGGAGCTTTATGGACGACGCCAGACGTCGGCGGACTTTATAACGTCGGCGCTGTGGGGGCCGGCGGCTCGTCTGGCGTGAGCGCAGGCAGTAGCTGGTAAGTTTGTACCGGTGCCCGCACGCCCGCGCGGTCGAATTGCCTTTTCACCTGGGTATCAAGGGCGAAGCGTACCGTCCACTGCTTCAGCGGCAGGGTGGTAAAGGTGACTCGCAGGGTAAAGGCATTATTGCTCAGGCCAACCAGCCCGGCGAAAGCGGGATCGCCAATGATCAGTCCGCGAATCTCTTCCTGGGCCATCACGCCCGCTACCGCCTCTTTTAATGCCTGACTGGCTTTATCCAGATCTTCCTGTCGGTCGACGTCATAGTTGGCGACCACTGAGCCAATACCGCGAACGAAATTAGCAAAGGTGGTTATCGAAGACCACGGAATAATATGATAAGCGCCAGTATCCTGGCGCACGCCGACGGAGCGAATCGACATCCGTTCCACCGTTCCGGTTAATGGCCCGATCGTCACCAGATCGCCAGTATTCATGCCGTTTTCAAACTGGATAAAAATACCGGTAATAATATCTTTGACCAGGGTTTGCGCGCCGAAAGAGATAGCGAGGCCCAGCGCACCGGCACCCGCCAGCAGCGGGGCGATATTCACGCCCACCTCGGAGAGCAGGATCATCACCGTAATGGTGCTGATCACCACTGCCAGCGCGTTGCGTAAGAGCGTCAGCAGCGTCCGGGAGCGGGCGCTGGGCAGCGGGCGGCCATGAATGTCTGATGCCAGTCGATTTTCAATCAGACTGGCGAGCAGCGTCCAGCCGATCGCCGAGAAGAACAGGATCAGCGCGATGCGAATCAGAACGTCCACTGCCTTTTGCCCGCTGTCGTTATGGAGCCATTGCCAGAAATCGAAGAGTCCCCACGCGCTAAGCAACAGCATAATCGCCACGCAGACCGTCAGAATTCGTGCGGCTTTCAGCGATGCGGATAGCCAGCCGTTAAGCCGTTTTTGCAGTTCCGGATAGTTGCGCTGGGTTTCCGGCGACAAGGTGATGGTTTTTGCAATCCAGCGCGAGAGTACGCCGGAGACCAGCGCGGCGGCGCCGATAATTGCCAGACTGCGCAGCGTCGCGCCCATCATAAATTTCAGGCTGTTGCCGGGGGCGAAGAGAGAAAAGAAAAACAGCACGATAAAATAGGCGCAGGCCAGCCAGTGCCAGACCAGGGCAAAGGCGCGGATAAAGAGACTAAAGAAGGCCAGAGAGCGGTTGGCAAGCTGGATAAGTTCCTGAGCGATCGCTTTTTTATTATGGAATATCAGGTATAGCGCCCACAGGGTAATGCACAGCATGATAATTACGTTGGCCAGCGCGCCAAACTGAACGTTGACCTGATTGGAAATAATCGGCACGGCGACGATCAGCCCGTAGCCAATCAGGCTGCTTAGTGCGCTAAGGCGCAGGTTCCAGTATTTCGCCGTCTCATCGCTGAGAGTAAACGGGCGTAGTTCCGGGACCTGTGGGCAGAAAATTACCCGCAGAAGCGTTTTGAAAAACTCAATCAGGGCAAAGGCGTTGAGAAACAAACTTTGCTGGAAGGCGATGGTAGGATTATTACCATTAAGGCGCTCGCTTATAATCTGACCAATGAACAGCGTTACCGCCAGCAGAAGCAGGTCACAGATAAAAGCGCCGGCGATGGTGGCGGGGAGCTGGAGCCAGTTACGGCGTTCGCGGTTTTTATGTCGTCCCCAGTGGCCGATTTTGCGGTATAGCGGCAGGACGGCGAGGCGCACCAGCCACCAGAAGGCAAAGACCAGTCCGGCCAGCAATAAAAAATGCCAGGCCGCGTTGGTGAAGGTTTGTGAATTGAAAGGTTTGTGCGGAGAGCCGGTGATGTTGCGCCACAACTGCGAGAAGCGTGACGAGATCTCTGCACCGTATTCGCGGCTGATGTGGGTGACGTTTTCCAGCACCGTGGTCTTATCTTCTTCCTCTGGCAGCGTTAGCGTCGGCGCGCTGACCGGAGGCGGCGTGGCGGCGGCTTTACGTAACTGGTCGATAAGCTCCTGTCGGGCGTCGGCATTTTCGAGCACGTCGGCCAGCGCGGCGTAAGCGGCTTTCTTCTGCGCGAGGTCGGGTTCGCTACTGCTGGACTGGTCAGCCGTGTTTGCCGGAACCGCTGGCTGCGTCGCGGCCGATAGCGGCAGGGTGAATAGCAGTGTGAGCAGTAACAGAATCCGCGCCACAATCCCCTCCATTGTGTCTCAAACCGTTAAGTATAGAAGACGATGTCTGGAGAAAAGGGCTGAGATGATTCCGGAAACGGAAAGCGGCTCTCCCCTGACTGGAGAGAGCCATTGAACATCAGGCGACGTGTTGCAAGAACTCGCGCAGACGGGGACTTGGCGGGTTGTTGACCAGCACCTGCGGATCGCCATCTTCCGCAATGCGCCCTTTATCGATAAAGATCAGACGCGAAGCCACTTTTTCGGCAAAGCCGATCTCATGGGTGACGATGACCATGGTCATGCCTTCTTCGGCCAGATCCTGCATCACTTTCAGAACTTCGTGACGCAGTTCAGGGTCCAGCGCGGAAGTCGGTTCATCAAACAGCATCATTTTCGGTTTTACCGCCAGCGCGCGGGCAATGGCGACGCGCTGCTGTTGGCCGCCGGAAAGCTCGGAAGGATAGTGGTGCGCGCGTTCCGCGAGGCCCACTTTCTCCAGCAGGTCTTTCGCCAGTTTTTCTGCCGCCGCTTTATCCGCGCCGCGAACCCGCAGCGGGCCGAACATGACGTTTTCCAATGCCGTCAGGTGAGGGAACAGATAAAACTGCTGGAACACCATCCCCGCCTCCTGGCGGATCAGGCGCTCGTCGACTTTCGGATCGTTGACCTTCAGACCATCGACGATGAGATCCCCGCTGGTAATTTCTTCCAGTTTATTAATGCAGCGTAGCAGGGTCGATTTACCGGAACCGGAAGGCCCGATGATCACCACCACTTCACCCTGGTTGATCTTCAGATCGATATCATGCAGCACTTTAGTTGGGCCAAAATGTTTGGAAACGTTTTTAAATTCAATCACAGGATTTTCATCCTTCTTTCAAGACGACGCAGAACAAAGCTCAGCACCAGAGTGATAATCAGATAGATAACGGCCACCGCGCTCCAGATCTCCAGCGCGCGAAAGTTACCGGCAATGATCTCCTGCCCCTGACGGGTCAGTTCAGCGACGCCGATGACAATAAACAGCGAGGTATCTTTGATGCTGATAATCCACTGGTTGCCCAGCGGCGGCAGCATACGGCGTAGCGCCAGCGGCAGGATCACGTAACGGATGGTTTCCCGACGAGAAAGACCCAGCGCGAGGCCTGCTTCGCGAAAACCTTTATGGATCGACAGTACCGCGCCGCGGGTAATTTCCGCAATATAGGCGCCGGAGTTGATCATGATGGTGACCACTGCTGCGGAGAAGGGATCGATGCGTAGATCGTTAAACGCCATTGGCAGGGCGAAGTAGATAAACATCACCTGCACCACAATCGGGGTACCGCGAATGATTTCGATAAACACCAGGGCGATGTGATTGGCTATCCAGCCGCCGAAACAGCGAGCGAAGCCAGCCACAAGGCCGATTATCAGACCGCCGATCAGGCCGAGGATGGAAATCCACAGCGTCATTTTGGCGCCTTCCAGCAGAATAGGAATAGCGGGCCAGATGGCACTCCAGTCAAACTGCATAATGTGTTCCTGTTACCGTGTTGAAAACAGAAGAAAATCTCTGGGGAAACTATTCAGGCCTGCTGACGGGTAGCGCCGGTAAGTTCCAGGTCTACCCGGCCATAGCAGGCCAGGAAGAGAAATGCTGATTATTATTTAGGTTCAGTACCAAACCATTTTTTATAAATTTCGTTGTAAGTGCCGTTTTCACGCAGCGTTTTCAGCGCGCCGTTCACTTTGTTACGCAGTTCGTCGCTGCCTTTCGGGAAGGCGATACCGTAGCTTTGCGCTTCCAGAGATTCACCTACCGCTTTGAACTTGCCGTTGCCAGCCGTTTTGATGAAATAAAGAATGTTCGGGGTATCGTGGAGGACAGCATCGGCACGACCGGTACCCAGTTCCATATAGGCGTTGTCAATGTTCGGGAACTGACGCAGATCTTTGGTTTTAATATTGGCTTTTGCGTAGTCAACGGAGCCTGTACCGCTCTTCACGGCAACCACTTTACCGTTCAGATCGTTAACGCTTTTAATGTCGTTATTATTAGCGTTAACCATTACCATCAGGCCGCTTTTGTAGTAGCCATCAGAAAAGTCGATCGCTTTTTTACGTGCGTCCGTAATGGTGATCCCCGCCAGCGCGAGGTCGATATTTTTGGTCTGCAGCGCCGGGATGATGCCGCTGAAGTCCATAGGCTTCAGGGTGTAATCCAGTTTCAGTTCTTTGGCGATAGCCGCCCACAGATCAATGTCGAAACCAACGTATTTATCGCCCTGTTTAAATTCGAACGGCACAAATGCCGTATCGGTAGCGACAACCAGTTTTTTATCAGCGGCGTGAGAAGTAACCGCAAAAGCCAGGGTCAGTGCAGCCAGTGAAACTTTTAATACAGACTTCATAGCATTTCCTTTTTTATCCACGGGACGATCCCCTGCGAGAACAAGTACTCTTATATGAAAAAATCATGCCAGTTTTACAACTTATTGTTTTATAACAACCAGGATTAATCCTGTTGCACAGTTTTGATAACCCGTAAGAGTAATTGCACTAAACTGGGGCTCTATTTTGGTGCGTCATAAGAATCTCGCATAATCAGACTATTTTTAACGCAATTCATGGTATTAAAACAATCTTATTATAACGATTGTGTGAGGTTATTATTACAATTGATTTACTTTGACGCCGGTTGCGGTTGTCGGAGAGCACTAAAACAGTGCATTGCGGGGTGGGGGAAATAAAAAAACCGCCAGCGATGCTGACGGCAGTTGGCATTACTCAATATTGGCTTCAATGAACCACAGGAATTTATCCAGGTCACGGGATGCGGCGGTGAAGATGTCAGCCGTATCCTCATCTTTTGCTTCCTCAATGGCTTTGCGCACATCATTGGCAACAATGGCATAGCGGTCGGCCAGTTCTTTCAGATGATCCTGGACGTTATGGATATCGAGCGGATAGCTTTTGAGCGGACTTTTACTGTTGATGACCTGCGTGGTTCCCAGAGCCACGCCGCCAAGCTGTACAGCGCGCTCAGCCATGGTATCAAGGTGATCGACCAGGGCAGTGCGGAAACCATCCAGCATTTCATGAACGGCAATAAAGTTTGCACCGCGCATATTCCAGTGAGCCTGTTTAGTGATCAGCGACAGGTCAATGAACTGGATCACCTGGCGATTCAGCAGCTCAACGGTCGCTTTCTTCTCACTATCAGCGACGTCGTTACGGGTATAGAGCAGATTCGTTGCTTTCGTTTTAACCAGTTTTGCGGTACTCATAGTGTCATATCCTCTTGATATTTGTACTCGTCATACTTCAAATTTGAATTATGCGGAGTGTCTCATCCCAATAACTTACGGGTTTAAGTATAGCAACGGATATGAACTTTGCAGGGGCGGTAGTCTCTATCAGTTCGATAGAGACAGTCTGCAAAATGTAATTTTTTATTTATAAATCAGTTTATTGCATTTATGTGCTCCGCGTTGCTTTCAGCTATTACAGAGGATCTCGTGGCGAGTTGATATCTACCGCCTTGATTTTTGTTTCCCGGCGCATGGTCAGCGTGGAACCCATTGAAGCAAGAATGATCGCGCCCAGCGCCAGCGTCTGGGAAGCCGTCAACGTTTCGCCAAGAAACAGCATCCCGGAAAGCGCGGCGAGAGCGGGCTCCATGCTCATCAGGGTGCCGAACGTCTTGCTGGGCAAACGGGTAAGGGCAATCATCTCCAGCGAGTAAGGAAGCGCGGTAGATAAAATAGCGATCCCGAGTCCGGGCAACAACAACGCCCACTGAAACAGCGTATCACTGGCCTGTATCATTCCCATCGGCACGAAAATGACCGCAGCGATAAGCGACCCCATCGATACCGTGGCGGGCCCGTGCCCTGCACCGGCCCGCTGTCCGGTCAGAATATAAACCGCCCAACAGGCGCCTGCGCTGAGCGCCAGCAGCGCGCCAGGCGGATCTATCTGCGTCACGTTTTGCCCCAGCGGCAGCAGGAACCACAATCCAAGCACTGCCAGAACCACCCACACAAAGTCGAGCGGGCGACGAGAGCCAAAGAGCGCCACCGCCAGCGGCCCGGTAAACTCCAGCGCCACCGCAACGCCCAGCGGGATCCGTTGAATTGACAAATAAAACAGATAGTTCATCGCTCCCAGCGCAATGCCGTACAGAAGCAGCGGCAGACGCTGTTCAGGGGCAAAGCGAAGACGCCAGGGTTTGAAGATCGTCACCAGGATTAAGGTTCCAAGCGCCAGACGTAGGGCGGTGACGCCAGGCGCACCGACGAGCGGAAACAGGGATTTGGCCAGCGATGCGCCACTCTGGATAGAGAGCATGGCGATAAAAATAGCCAGTATCGGCAACCAGGCCGGTACTTTACGAGACGAGCGGGGCATCCTTTCTCCTGTCAGATTTTGTCAAATGGAGTAAAAACCCCAGTGTAATGGAAATACCCGACGGCGGTTGAGCTAATGTTGAAAAATAAGGCGATGAAAGCAGTACAATACGAGGAATTACGAAGATAAATTGACCAAAGGATTAGGAATAATCTGGATGCATGTCCGACGTTTAGCGGGGTTTAATAGCAAAATATCCGCTAAAAAGAGTTAAATTCCAGATTGTTATCGAAACCGGGAAATCTTTAGTTACAGGAAAAAGCGCTTTAGACAATGTAAAGTGAAAAGAGTTTCCCAGAAGTTTTTGTTATATTTAAAGCTTAGGACTTATTGGAAACACATTTGAGGTGGTTATGAATAAAATTGCACGTTTTTCAGCACTGGCCGTTGTTCTGGCTGCGTCCGTAAGCACCACTGCTTACGCTGCAACGTCTACCGTTACCGGTGGTTACGCGCAGAGCGATATGCAGGGTGCAGCGAATAAAGCATCGGGCTTCAACCTGAAATATCGCTACGAGCAAGACAACAACCCGCTGGGCGTTATCGGTTCCTTTACCTACACTGAAAAAGATCGTACCGAAGATGGCGTTTACAAAAAAGGCCAGTACTACGGTATCACCGCAGGTCCGGCTTACCGTCTGAATGACTGGGCAAGCATCTACGGCGTCGTGGGCGTTGGTTACGGTAAATTCCAGGATAACAGCTACCCGAATAAATCTGATATGAGCGACTACGGTTTCTCTTACGGTGCGGGCCTGCAGTTCAACCCGATCGAAAACGTTGCGCTGGACTTCTCCTATGAGCAGTCTCGCATTCGTAGCGTTGATGTTGGCACCTGGATCGCTGGCGTCGGTTACCGCTTCTAATCACCTCACATCGGTGATGAAAAAATCCGCCTCGTTGGGCGGATTTTTTTTGCCTGTTCGCGGCTGAGGCGGCTTAGTTAAGGGTAAACGCATCGGTATCCAGATGGTTATAGTCCACTTTTTGCAACTGGAAGTTGGTGATGTACGTTGGTCCGGCCTGCTGTTCGGAAATAAAACGATAGCGTGGGTTAATTTCCTCTGCGCTAATCCCGGTCCACTGTGAGAAGAAGCTGAGAAAGTCATTGGCGGAACGTCGCGCTTTAATGATCTTGTGGGATTTATCATCACTGGAGAGCACCATAAACGGCACCTGAAAGTTCTGCTGGTACTTATCATCGTGCGCCAGGTACTGCACCTTTTTTCCCCGTTCTTTAAACGCCAGACCATGATCGGAAAAATAGGTCATTGAGAAGGTTTCACCTGAGTTTTGCAACTGGTCGTAGAGTTTGCTGAGCAGCGAATCGGTTTGCGTGATGCTGAAGAGATAGCACGATGTCTCTTTCGACTGCACAAAAGCCGTGTATTTGCCTTTGGTGCGGTCGCAGGCCTGGGGGTGTGAGCCCATCAAATGCAGGACAATCAACTGCGGCTGAGGGCGACGGACGGCAAGCACCTGCGCGGTTAGCTTTAATAACTGCGTATCCTGACTATTTTTATTGGCTTCAAAATCCCCGTTTTTGAGAAACTGTACTTCGTCCGCACGTCTGGCGATACTGGCAATCGCGGTATCGTATTCGCCAATCTGCCCCTGATTGGAAAACCACCAGCTCTGAAAACCCGCGCGGTTGGCAAGGCTGACAAAGTTATTCTGATACTGCGGTTTATCATCAACGACCCGGTTGAGGGTTAAACCGAGAGATTTCTGCGTTGAGCCGCTGGCGGCGATGTAGTCATTGAACAAATAGCCGTTGACTGAACTGGCGAACGGCGTGTTATCCCAGTGGCCGCCGAAAGCGCCGAGCGCATCGCGTCGCGCGCTCTCCCCGATAACCACAACATACAGATGATATTTTGGCTTTACCGCCAGCACGTGCCAGCTATCTTTCATGTTTGCCAGTCGCGCCATCCGCGCCTGTTCATCCAGCACTTCATTATTATTGACCACCACATCTTTAATGAAGCGTATGGCCGGGTAGCCGGTATCAATGACCTTAAAGACGCCGCCCCAGGCAAGATTTTGCACAGGCTGCAGGAAGAAAATACCGATACAAAACAGCAGCCCCAGGGTATCCATTTTACCCCAGCGCGTTGATATTTCCGGTTTACGGCGCACGGCAATGACCCCGAGCGCAAAGATAAACACAGCCAGCAGATAGTTGTACCACGGGAAAATGGTCAGGATCTCGGTGGACTCTTCAATATTGGTGGCATGCAGCGCCAGCAGCGTATTGAAATTCGGCGCGCCGTAGGCCTGACCAAAAGGGTAGTATATGGCCGCCAGCAGCGACCAGAAGCCGATGGCGACTTTTTGCGCGCGCGGAAAGCGTCGCCACAGCAGATGCAGGGCGCAGGTAGAGGCGACGGTATAGAGCAGGCTAAAGTCGTAGCCAAACGCCAGGTTAATCAACAGGGATTGTAAAAAGTAGAATCCTGTCCA
Source organism: Klebsiella sp. KE9456 (assembly GCF_043832615.1). Lineage (NCBI taxonomy): Bacteria > Pseudomonadati > Pseudomonadota > Gammaproteobacteria > Enterobacterales > Enterobacteriaceae > Klebsiella > Klebsiella sp. KE9456. The sequence continues at coordinate 39,697 of NZ_JBDYQK010000005.1, read as the reverse complement.
TGGATTTGGCATCAGCCCGCGAGCGGCCAGCGTTTCTTTTATTGTGACATTCATAATAAACAATCAAAAAGAGCCATGTGCATCTCCTGGCATCAGGGGGAGAAACCTGCTGGACAATGCGTGAAGAGGGTCTCTGCGAGCCGCAGTAGTGGCAGGGCTGACAAAAGATAGGTTCTGCGAATATTAAGATCAACTCTTCATAAGGGATTGTTTTGGGAGGGCGCTTACAAAACTTGAAAAAAGTCGCTGAAGTGCTGAGTAATCAGACAGTTTGACGTGACGGGATGATAAAAAATAAAGCGGCGTACCGCGACGCCGCGTTAGTTACCCGGTTTATCCTGCGGGGCTTTACCGTTGAACAGATCGCACAGCATACCGATAAGCATTAAGCGAACTTGAAAAGGAGAATGAGTAAACACGTTTAAGCACCTCTTGAATTCGTTCATAACAACCTCCTGTGAACTCGCCCTTCACTCCCTGAAGCAATGTGTGTATTACATACAGATATAGCACAGGCTATATCTTATAGCTATGGCTAAAACGTTAATTTTTTGTTCTCTGTGCGCGATCCATTACAATGGGGATCCTTTTATATGATGCTTGATGCGTCACAGGAATGAGGAAGCACAATGAACCGTCGCGCAGGTAAGCCAATAACAAAAAAAGTGACGCAGTTAGTGAATGTCGAAGAACATGTTGAGGGATTTCGCCAGGTGCGTGAGGCGCATCGTCGCGAGCTGATTGATGATTATGTCGAACTGATCTCCGATCTGATTCTGGAGGTGGGGGAAGCCCGCCAGGTGGATATGGCCGCGCGTCTTGGGGTGTCGCAGCCAACGGTTGCAAAGATGTTAAAACGTTTGGCCAGCGTCGGGCTGATCGAACAGATCCCGTGGCGGGGGATCTTTTTAACGCCGGAGGGTGAGAAGCTGGCGCAGGAGAGCCGCGAACGTCACCAGATTGTGGAAAACTTTTTACTGGTGATTGGCGTGAGCCCGGAAATTGCCCGTCGCGATGCGGAAGGGATGGAGCATCACGTTAGCGAAGAGACGCTGGAAATGTTTAAGCAATTTACCCTCAGGCAGGGGCCGCAGGGAGAATGAACCTCGCCTTTGTTCAGTCGCTGCTGCGCGACCGCTTTTTACATCTGCTGCTAATTGTCGGCATTGTTTTAAGCGTCTTTGTCCCGTTTGCTCCCGGGCGTTGGCCGCATGCCATTGACTGGCATACCATTATCACCCTCAGCGGGCTGATGCTACTGACCAAAGGCATTGAACTGAGCGGCTATTTCGATGTGCTTGGCCGTAAAATGGCGCGCCGCTTTGTGACCGAACGCCAACTGGCCATCTTTATGGTGCTGGCCGCCGCGCTGCTTTCCACCTTCTTAACCAACGATGTGGCGCTGTTTATCGTCGTGCCATTGACGTTAACGCTCAAAAAGTGGTGTGCGATTCCGACCAGTCGATTGATTATTTTCGAAGCGCTGGCAGTGAATGCCGGGTCTTTATTAACCCCTATTGGTAACCCGCAAAATATCCTGCTGTGGGGGCGCTCCGGCCTCTCATTTCCGGCTTTTATCGGTCAGATGCTGCCTCTGGCCGCGGCGATGATGATTACCCTGCTGGCGCTGTGCTGGTTCTGTTTTCCCCCTAAGCATCTCAGCTATCAGAGTCGTGACAGGGCGCCTTCATGGCAGCCGACGCTGGTCTGGAGCTGTCTGGCATTGTATCTGGCCTTTTTGGCGGCACTAGAGATCAAGCAGGAACTGTGGGGGCTGGCAATCGTTGCGCTGGGGTTTCTGCTGCTGGCGCGGGCGGTGATTATCCACGTTGACTGGACGCTGCTGCTGGTCTTTATAGTGATGTTTATTGATGTGCACCTGCTGATCCAACTCCCAGTTTTACAGCATACGCTCAATGGCGTTGCGCAACTTCCGACAGGCGGATTGTGGCTGACGACGATTGGCCTGTCGCAGTTTATCAGCAATGTCCCGGCCACCATTTTGCTGCTTCACTATGTTCCCCCGTCGGTACTGCTGGCGTGGGCGGTTAACGTGGGCGGCTTTGGCTTGCTGCCCGGTTCGCTGGCGAATCTGATCGCGCTGCGAATGGCGGGCGATCGCCGTATCTGGTGGCGTTTCCATCTCTACTCTGTACCGATGCTGCTGTGGGCGGCGCTGGTGGGGTATGCTCTGCTGCAGATTTGATTTTCAGAGAATTGGGCAAGAAACAGACAGAAACGCCCCATTCGCGTACTCCGACTCAGGGGTATAACTCTCTTCTGAGGTTAACCATCCTGATTAAGGAGAGTCCTATGCGTTATCAAAAACTGGGCCACACCGGCCTTTTTGTCTCAGAACTGTGCCTGGGAACGATGACCTTCGGGGGTGAAGGTGGTCTGTGGGGGAAAGTGGGCCAGTTGCGTCAGGCGGAAGCAGAGCAACTGGTGGGCAGCGCGCTGGATGCGGGCATTAACTTTATCGACACCGCTAACATCTATTCGGAAGGGCGTTCGGAAGAGATTACCGGCCAGGCGCTGAAAAACCTGAAAGTGCCGCGTGAAAATGTAGTCGTGGCGACCAAAGTCTTTGGCGAAACCGGGACTGCGGGTGTCAATTCGCGCGGCAGTTCGCGCTATCACATTATCGGCAGCGTGAAAGAGAGCCTGCGTCGCCTGCAGCTCGACCATATCGATCTTTACCAGTTGCACGGTTTTGATCCGGCGACGCCCATTGAAGAGACGCTGTATGCGCTGGATAGTCTGGTGCAGCAGGGGCATGTCCGCTATATCGGCGTGTCTAACTGGGCGGCCTGGCAGATCGTTAAAGCTCTGGGGATTTCCGAACGCCTGGGGCTGGCGCGCTTTGCTTCTTTACAGGCCTACTACACCATTGCCGGGCGCGATCTTGAGCGCGAGCTGGCGCCGATGATGCAGAGCGAAGGGCTGGGCCTGATGGTCTGGAGCCCGCTGGCGGGAGGACTGCTCAGCGGGAAGTACGATCGTAACGGGCAGTCGGCAAGCGGCGGTCGTCGTCAGGAATTTGATTTCCCGCCGGTGAATAAAGATCGCGCTTTTGATTGTATCGATGTGATGCGTGACATCGCCGCCGCTAAAGGCGTTTCGGTCGCGCAAATTGCGCTGACCTGGCTGCTGCATCAGCCGGTGGTAAGTAGCGTGATTATTGGCGCGAAGCGTGCGGAGCAACTGGCCGATAACCTTGCGGCGACCACCATTGCGTTGAGTGATGCCGAGCTGGAGCAACTGGACAAGGTTAGCGCGCTGCCGCGAGAGTATCCGGGCTGGATGCTGGAGCGCCAGGGGGAATACCGCCGCAATCAGCTCGCACAACAGTAATCTTCTCTCCGCAAGCCGGATCGTGAATATCGCGATCCGGCTTTTTTTATCTATTGTGCTCACAAAAATCGAACGCAGATTTTGCGTTGCGATCGTTTCTCACCTATATGACTAGTCATTAAATTAAAATGACTAGTCATATAGGTGAGGGTGATGAAGAAAACACTGCCGGCCGATTTTTTATGGGGCAATTCAGTTTCCAGTATGCAAACCGAAGGGGCGTGGAACGAGGGCGGTAAGGGGATGTCGGTCTACGATATCCGCCCGCCTGCAGAGTTTGCTTCCGACTGGAAGGTGGCCACCGACGCTTATCACCGTTACCGGGAAGATTTCGACCTTATGCAGGATTTGGGCATGAACTGCTATCGCTTTCAGATTTCCTGGAGCCGCGTCTGCCCGCAAGGTGATGGCGAGTTCAATGACGAAGGGATCGCCTTTTATCACCAGTTTATTGATGCGCTGATCGCCCGCGATATTGAGCCGATGATCTGCCTGTATCACTTCGATATGCCGCTGTCGCTGGCGGAGCGCGACAACGGTTTCACCGATCGCCGCGTGATGGACGCTTTTATTCGCTACGGGAAGAAGATGATCGACTGCTTTGGCGACAAGGTGAAGTGGTGGCTGACCTTCAATGAGCAGAATCTTTATCATATGCCGGACGCGTTTCAGATCTCAGGCTATATGCGGGGAGAGAAAACGCTCCGCGAGCTGTATCAGATCCAGCATCACGTGATGATGGCCCATGTTCATCTGACGCAATACCTGCATCAGGCTAAGCCACAGTGCCTGATGGGGGGGATGCTGGCCCATGCGCTGGTCTATCCGGCGACCTGCAAACCGCGCGATATGTTTTGCGCCCAACAACTGGATGAATTCTTCAATCAGAATCTGCTGCGGGCTTACGCTGGAGAGGGCTACAGTCCGGAGGTGATGCATTTTGTCGCCCGACAAGGTTTTGATGATATCTACCGTGAGGAGGATCTGGCGCTGATGGCGACGATAAAAGTCGACTATCTGGCTTTTAGTTACTACGCCAGCAAGGTTCTCGATAGCGATCTCATTCCGCCGGACACGCCGGTGAACGATTACATGCGATTTGGCAATAAAAAGAATGCGTATCTGAAGGCCACCGAGTGGGACTGGCAGATCGACCCGCTGGGCTTCAGGACCATTATTACCCGCTACTACAACGACTGGCGACTGCCGGTGTTCCCGATTGAAAACGGCATCGGAGTTATTGAGTCCTGGGATGGCGAAAACCAAATTGCTGACGATTACCGCATCGCCTATCACCGCGATCATCTCAACGCCATGAAAGCGGCGATTTTTGAAGATGGCGCGCAGGTGATCGGCTATCTCGGCTGGGGGCTTATCGACATTCTCAGCTCGCAGGGCGATATGCGTAAACGCTATGGCGTGGTTTACGTCAACCGCGAAAACCATGATTTAAAGGACCTTAAACGGGTACCAAAGAAAAGCTACGCGTGGCTGAAACGGGTGATTCACAGCAACGGCGAAGAGATGTAGCGGCGCAGTCCGCGCCAGGTTATCCCCGTCATATTTCAGGCAGCAGGGGCGTTTATCCATCGTCCTCATCCCGGGGGCTGAAAACAGCGATAAATCTGTTTTCGGCAGACTTATTGCCCCGGTGGTTGGATTTTCGCTAAGCGAGCAGGGATGCATTCGCTGAATCCCTGTCTGCAAACTGAATTATTCAGGGGAGTACGGGTAAGTGATAAAGAGGATTCTGCAAAATGTCTGATAATACAACGTCCAGTATGCAGTCTTTGACCGATCGCTTTGTTGAGTTTTCCGCGCGGATCGCAAATCAGGTACATTTGCGTTCACTGCGCGATGCATTTGCCGGCGTCATGCCCATTTTCATTCTGGCCGGGCTGGCGGTGCTGGTGAATAATGTGGTATTTCCCTGGCTATTACAGGGCGACACGCTGGCGCACTTTAAAGTATGGGGCGAGGCGATTATCAACGGGACCCTGAATATTGCCGCGCTGCTGATTGCGCCGATGATTGCGTGGGCGCTGGCGCGCAACAAAAATTTCGCTAATCCGGTTTCGACTGTCGTCATTGCCCTATGCAGTTTTATTATTATGATGCCCATTCAGGTGGAACTGGTGCCCGTCGGCGGGAAAACGACGGTAAGCCTGACCTCGGTGCTGACCTTCGCCAACATTGGTTCCACCGGGATCTTCGCGGGCGTGCTTATTGGCCTGCTGGCGACTGAAATCTTTATGCGCATCGCCAGTATCAAGCGTCTGACAATCAATCTTGGAGAGAACGTTCCGCCGGCGGTGGGGCAATCGTTCTCCTCGCTGATCCCGGCCATTCTGACGCTGTCGCTGTTCGCGGTGCTTGCCGCCCTGCTGAATAACCTGCTGCATACCGATCTGATTCATCTGATTACCACGCTTATCCAGCAGCCGTTGCGGCTGATTAATACCAGTCTGCCGGGAACCCTTTTTATCTACAGTTTTGGCAACTTCTTGTTTACGCTGGGTATTCATCAGACTGTGGTGAACGGGGTGGTGCTGGAGCCGTTCCTGCTGATTAATACCAATGAGAATATGCTGGCCTACGCCAGCGGCCAGCCGATCCCGCACATTATTAACAATATCTTTGTGCCGACCTTCGGCATGATTGGTGGCACCGGCAGCACCGTTTCCTTGCTGATCGCTATTTTTCTCTTTTCGCGTCAGCGGGCCTCGAAGCAGGTGGCGCGTCTTGCCATTACGCCCGGGCTGTTTAATATCAACGAGCCGGTGATTTTCGGTTTGCCGATCGTGTTTAACGTGCCGCTGATGATCCCGTTTGTGCTGCTACCCGCCATCGGCATCTATTTCGCCTGGCTTTGCACCACGCTGGGACTCATGTCGCGCTGCGTGGTCATGATCCCGTGGACCACGCCGCCGATACTCAGCGCCTGGCTGGCGACGGCGGGAGACTGGCGGGCGGTCGTGGTACAGTTGATCATCATCATCTTTGGTGTATTCTTCTACCTGCCTTTCCTCAAGGTTGCTGAGCGAGTGGCCTTAAAAAACAACGGGATAAACAAACAATAAGGAACGGTAATGGCGGCAAAGTATCTTTTGATTGCGCGGGAAATTAAAAAGCGAATTATCAGTCAGCAGTATCCCGCCAGCGCGCCATTACCGGATCAGTTCGCGTTAGCAGCGGAGTTCAGTACCAGCCGAATGACGATCCAGCAGGCGATGCGCCAGCTTATCGTTGAAGGGCTAATTTATACCCGTAAGGGGCAGGGCACGTTCGTGCGCAAAAATTTCCTGCAGCTTTCGCAGTGGGATTTGCCCGGTAGCGACTATTTTGGCGCGACCAAAACCTGGGAACACCTGGGCGAAGTGGCAAGCCGGGTGATTCGTTTTGAGCTGCGCTTTCCGACAGAAAAAGAGCAAAGTTCGCTGCTGATTGACGCTGATGCGCCAGTCTATGATTTTGTTCGCCTGCGGCTGCTTAATGATGAACCCGTGTCGCTGGATCTGACCGTGATGCCCGTGGCGCTGGTTCCCGGCCTGAATAAAACGCATCTGGAAAGCTCGGTGTTTCGCTACGTGCGGGAGACGCTGGGGCTAAAAATAATGGGTTCATATCGTGTGGTTCGGGCGATGAAACCGCAAGAACTGGATAGAGAATACCTCAACTGCGAGCCCGGCGATCCGGTACTGGAAGTGGAACAGGTCGTCTATCTGGAGGACGGTACGCCGCTGGAGTATGCCCATTGCCACTATCGCTACGATCACGGCGGCATTATTCTGGTTAATAACGGATAAAAAAAGGGCGGGCCCTGGCCCGCCGCTGTGCATTATGTGCCGTTAGTTCAGGCGCACCGGCATGCCGGAACGGTTGTGAATGGCCTGTTCCAGCACGCTCTGGTCAACATCACTCTGACCCGTTACCGCCTGTACCGCCTTGCTCAGGGTAATTGGCACGATTTCATTGCCCTGGAACTGCTCTTCGGTAGTAGACAGCGGGTTGTGCACTTCAATGAAACGGCTGCCGTCAGGCTCGGTGGTGGCTTTCACCGGCTCATCGATAAACTCAACGCGTGTGCCGACCGGCACGTTTTCAAACAGGAATTTGATGTCGTCGTTACGCAGACGCACGCAGCCGTGGCTGACGCGCAGGCCGATACCGAAGTTGGCGTTGGTGCCATGAATGGCGTACAGGCGGCCAATATAGAGCGCATACAGCCCCATCGGATTGTCAGGGCCGGCCGGGACAACGGCTGGCAGCGGTTCGCCTGCGGCAATATATTCCGCGTGCATTTTCGCGGTAGGGGTCCAGGTCGGGCCTGCTTTTTTGCGCTCAACTTTGGTGACCCAGTTGATCGGCGTGTCTTTACCTAACTGGCCGATACCGATAGGCAGCACGATGACGGTGTTGGTGCCTTTCGGATAGTAGTAGAGGCGCATTTCCGCGCTGTTGATAACAATCCCTTCATGAACGGTGTCCGGCAGGATCAGCTGCTGCGGGATATTCAGCACGGTACCGCCTTTCGGCAGAAAGGTATCCACGCCAGGGTTGGCCTCCAGCATGTTGGACAAACCCATCTGGTATTCAGCGGCAAAATATTCCAGCGGCTGCTTGTTATCTTCCGGAACGGTAATGACCTGATTCTGGCCAATCAGACGGCTGCCGTCAGTAGGCAGTGGATAGGTTACAGCAGAAGCTGTGTTGCAAAAGCCCACGATTGCGAAGGCTGCCGCGATGAGAGTTGATAATTTCATATGCTTTATGTCGTGGGCGATGTTAATGCCACACTGGCCTTTGTCAGTTTAAACAGGAAGTCGATGGGAGCGCATTATATGTGCATTCTGGCAAACAGGTAAATGAGATGTGTACGAAATCACATTTTTTTCCTGCTGCTATGCATGCCATGTGCGGTTACTGACCATCAGGACAATTGCCGGTGTGAAAACGGGAGGGGGTTACCCCTCCAGAAGCCGCGACTGAAGGGCTTCGCGCGCCGACGGCGTGAGCTGATACTCTTGCTCAAGCCAGGCGTCAATACTTGCGTAGCGTTCATCAATCTGGGCGAGAGCCGCGGTAAGATATGACTCATGAACCGTCATGATTTCCGCCAGGGTCTGCCGTCCGCGGGCGGTCAATGCGTCGCCGAGCGATTCGAGCATGAATTCTTCAACCTGCATCAGCATGCCCTGGGTGAGCAGGTATTCCTCCATCACCGTATGTCGATCGCAGCCGAGCGCCAACAGCGTCAGCGCACAGCCAATGCCGGTACGGTCTTTACCCACCGCACAATGCTGTAACAGCGCGCCGTCGAATGGCTCCATCAGCCATTTGACCAACTGGCGGTAGGCAGGGTTGTTGAACGGCAACTGACGATACAGCTCCAGCATAAACTGTTGACCGTCAACGGCATTAAGCGTCGCGGCGTTAAACTCGGTCACTTTTGCGTTGACGTGGTGAACGAGTGGGTTAGCGGGAGCATTAAGGTAGTGAGCCAGTTCGTTTAGCTTGTCGGGACTGCGCCTGACTTCTCCCGGGTCGCGATAATCAATCACCCGGCTAAGGGGGATTGCGTCGAGATGGCTTAAGTCATCGGCGGTCATCATATGCAGCGAGCCGGAGCGGAACAGTTTACCTGAGCGCACGCGGCGGCCATCGGCGGTACGCTGGCCGCCCAGATCGCGAAAGTTGATACCGCCCTGTAGCGATAAGAAAGCCGGATGGCTGGAGAGTCTTTTCATAGGTTCCTTCCATGTTTAAGTAGAAAAATCACGCAGTAATAAACAGTGTAACCGCGCAATATGACACTGACCCTAACACAAGCCACATTGATGATTTTATAACGGCCCGTGAAAAGTGAAGCATTTGCTGGCATAATGTCTGGTTTATCACACTTCTCATTCTCATTTGTCAGGATAACCCCGTGCTAGTATCCAGTAACGTCACCATGCAGTTCGGCAGTAAGCCGCTGTTCGAAAATATTTCCGTCAAATTTGGCGGCGGCAACCGCTACGGCTTGATTGGTGCCAACGGTAGCGGTAAGTCCACCTTTATGAAGATCCTCGGCGGCGATCTGGAGCCAACGCTGGGCAACGTTTCCCTCGACCCTAACGAGCGTATCGGTAAACTGCGTCAGGATCAGTTTGCCTTTGAAGAATTCAGCGTGCTGGATACGGTCATTATGGGCCATGCTGAACTGTGGCAAGTAAAGCAGGAGCGCGATCGCATCTACTCTCTGGCAGAGATGAGCGAAGAGGATGGCTATAAAGTCGCCGATCTCGAAGTGCAGTATGGCGAGATGGACGGTTATTCCGCCGAAGCGCGCGCTGGTGAACTGCTGCTCGGCGTCGGTATTCCGATCGAACAGCATTATGGCCCAATGAGCGAAGTTGCCCCCGGCTGGAAGCTGCGTGTGCTGTTGGCTCAGGCGTTGTTCTCCGACCCGGATATTCTGCTGCTTGATGAACCGACGAACAACCTGGATATCGATACCATTCGCTGGCTGGAGCAGGTGCTGAACGAACGTGACAGCACCATGATCATCATTTCGCACGACCGTCACTTCCTGAATATGGTCTGCACCCATATGGCGGATCTCGATTACGGCGAACTGCGTGTCTATCCGGGCAATTATGACGAGTACATGACCGCAGCGACGCAGGCCCGTGAGCGTCTGCTGGCTGATAACGCCAAGAAAAAGGCGCAAATTGCTGAACTGCAATCCTTCGTTAGCCGCTTTAGCGCCAATGCCTCTAAATCTCGCCAGGCCACCTCCCGCGCTCGCCAGATTGACAAAATCAAACTTGATGAGGTGAAGGCCTCCAGCCGGCAGAACCCGTTCATCCGTTTCGAGCAGGATAAAAAGCTGTTCCGTAACGCGCTGGAAGTGGAAGCGCTGGCGAAAGGCTTTGATAACGGTCCATTGTTTAAAGGCGTCAATCTGCTGCTGGAAGTGGGTGAAAAGCTGGCGGTCCTCGGTACCAACGGCGTGGGTAAATCGACGCTGCTGAAAACCCTGGTGGGCGATCTGGCGCCGGATAACGGCACCGTGAAATGGTCAGAAAATGCGCGCGTTGGCTATTACGCGCAGGATCATGAATATGAATTTGAAAATGACCTGACGGTGTTTGACTGGATGAGCCAGTGGAAACAGGAAGGTGACGACGAGCAGGCGGTGCGCAGCATTCTTGGTCGTCTGCTGTTTAGCCAGGACGATATCAAGAAGCCTGCAAAAGTGCTCTCCGGTGGTGAAAAGGGCCGTATGCTGTTCGGTAAACTAATGATGCAAAAACCGAATATTCTGGTGATGGACGAACCGACCAACCACCTGGATATGGAATCGATCGAATCGCTGAACATGGCGCTGGAGATGTATCAGGGCACGCTGATCTTCGTCTCCCATGACCGCGAATTCGTCAGCTCGCTGGCGACCCGGGTGATAGAAATTACGCCTGAGCGCGTGGTGGACTTCAGCGGCAACTACGAAGATTTTCTGCGTAGTAAAGGGATCGAGTAACACGCTGATGCCCGGCGGCGCTACGCTCACCGGGCCTGCGCTACAGTTTGTAGGCCGGGTAAGGCGAAGCCGCCACCCGGCAATTTTCAGAGCACCCACTCACTCCCTTCAACGCCATTCACCCGCAGCGTGCGTTTTTCCCCCGCCGGTAACGATACCTTCAACATGTTCCATGCCGGACGATAGTCGCCACGCGCGTTGATCTTCAGGTTGACGGTCGCCCCATCGCACACCATCTCCCATTCCACCCACAAGGCATTGCCCGTCTGATAACCCCAGCTTTCGCCATCGTCTTCAAACAGCAGACCGGATGTTGTCCCCACGCCTTTGACCGGGAACAGTTTCAGTTCGCGGGTATCGTCGTGCTCAGGGCTGACATGAGCGATCCGTTCGCTCAGCGGCACACCTGCGCCAGCGCGTACCAGCAGCGGCAGTTTTTCCAGCGGCGCGTTCAGGGTGATCCACTGACCGCCAGAGAACCATTCGTGGTTATCGAAATCGTACCAGCCGGTTTCGTTATCCGGCAGCCAGACGCGGCGTTCACGTTGACCGGGCTCCACCACGCTCGCCACCAGAATATCGCGGCCAAGCAGGAAGTCGTCGCACTCTGCGAAGGTTTGCGCGTCGTGTTCGTGGTCGAGGAAAGTGGGGCGCAGCATCGGCTCGTCGTCGGCGTGCGCCTGCCACAGCAGCGTGTAGAGGTACGGCAGCAGACGATAGCGCAGCTCAATCGCGCTACGAATCGCCGACGTCACGCCTGGGTACATCCACGGCTCATTCACCGTATGATCGTCATTCCACGAGTGAATGGTGAACCGTGGATGCATGACGCCGTTCTGTACCCAGCGCACGAACAGTTCCGGATCCGGCTTTTCGCCAGAGAAACCGCCGACATCGTGGCCGATATTAAATAGCCCGGAGAGACTCATTCCCAGTCCCATACGGATGTTGTAGCGCAGAGTGTCCCAGTTGGTACGGTTATCGCCGCTCCAGGTCTGAACGTAGCGCTGCATCCCGGCGCAACCGGAACGAGAGATAAGATACGGGCGTTTGTGCGGCGCAAAGCGCTGCTGCGCTTCCAGCGAAGCGCGCATCATGAGCAGCGGCATGACCGGGCGAATATGTTTGATGGCGATCTCCTGCCCAAATCCGTGACAACGGGCTTCGCCGTCCCACACTTCATACTCGTTATTATCGTTCCAGGTGGCGTCGATCCCCATCTTCAGCAACTGTGTGGTGACGCCTTCCTGCCACCAGGCGACGGTTTGCGGATTGGTGAAATCAAGGTTAGAGCCTTCGTCATCCCAGAAACTTGAACGTTCCGGCGCGTCGGTTTCCGAATCACGGATAAATAACCCTCTTTCCGCGACTTCGTTGTAGCGTGGGTGATCCTGCAACAGACACGGTTTAATGTTTGCCGCAAGCCGCAACCCCGCATCGTGGAATGCCTGGCTCATTACCTTCGGCTGCGGCACCTTGTCATAGTTCCAGTTAAAGACGTACCGTTTGCCGTTAATTGAGGTATAGCCGGATGAGAGCTGGAACGAGTCGCATGGAATGGCGTGTTCATTACACAGACGGATAAAGTTCATCAGCTGGTTTTGCGCATCCGGCGCGTCGGTGTAATGCATGGTTGAGCCGCTGTAACCCAGGCTCCACTTCGGCCCGAACAGCGTTTTCCCCGTCAGGCGCACAAAGGCTTTGGTGACATCCAGCACGCGCTTGCCGGTAAAGATGTAGTAATCGATGTCGCCTGCTTCCGCTTGCCAGCGGCGATAGGCGGTATGATAGTTGTCGATTTCGTTCCCGAGATCCAGCCAGCAGTTGCTCAGGTTATCGTAAAACAGACCGTAGCTAATATCGCTGCGCTGAGCGATGGTAAATGGAATATGTTTGTACAGCGGGTCGGTGCTCACCGCGTTATAACCCATGGCATCAAGGTTACGCATCTCATAGCGTTTGCCGGTACGTTGCAAATTGCCAGCCTTCTCACCAAGACCATAGAAGCGTTCATCTTTACGGCGGCTAAGGTAGTGGGCAACGCCGTCGCCGTGCGCATTCGCCAGATAGGCGCTGGTAGGGCGGTCATTAACGAGCGGCTGCCACTCGCCGACTTCGTCGCGGTAGCACCATTCCAGCCACAGCGGCTGGTGGACGGTGACGCGCAGATGCTCGGTGGCGATGCTCAGCATGCCGTCGCGCTCTGTTAGCTGCCAGGCGGGAAGGCTAAAGCCGCTCAAATCCTCGCGCGGGCGTCCTTCCCACGGCACATCCTGCTGTGGGGCGATACTCCAGGTACGATCCAGCGCCAACTGACCGTGCCGCTTTAGCAACACGCGGAACATATTCTCTTCCAGGACATACAGGCACAGGATGTGCTGGCCATCGACGGTCAACTCAACGTGGTGATCCAGTTGTTGGCGTAAGGTCCAGTTTTTCAACGTCTTCATTTTTACATCCACTCTCTCAGGCGCGCTTTGCGCGACGTTCAGCAATAAATGCCACCAGGAATACCGCGCCGATCAGGTCAAAGAATCCCATGGCGATAAATAGTGGGTTGAAGCCGATTTTGTCGGCGGTGACTCCGATTAACAGCGAGAACAGAAAGCTGGCGATCCATGCGGCGGATCCGCGCATACCGTTAACAGTCGCCATCTGTCCTTTATCGAAAGACTCCACCACCAGTGCGCTAAGCATGCAGGAAATGATCTGGTGGCCGAAACCGCCTATCGAAATCAGCACGATGGTGATATACGGATCGCGGGTAATCGCAACGGTGGCGAGCGAAATCATCAGAAAGGCGCCGGTGACGGAACTGGCGATCACTGAATTCACCCGCGAGCAGCCGAACCAGCGGGTATAAAGTTTGGTCAGATAGCCGCTGGCGACGCTACCGAGGTCGGCTGCCAGAAACGGTAGCCAGGCAAACATGGCGATTTGCTTTAAATCCATACCGTGCTCTTTCGCCAGATAGAGCGGTACCCAGAAACTCAATACCGCCCAGGCGGGTTCAGCCATAAAGGCCGGAATAGCGATACCGTAGAAGCGTTTGTTTTTCGATACGGTTTTTAGCGCGGTAAAAAAGGGCTGTTTGAGCGGTGGCGCTTCATTGTCTTGCTTTATCAGCGCCAGTTCAGATTTGCCCAGATTCGGATGTTTTTCTGGATTATGATAGAACGCCCACCAGAGCACGACCCATAATAGCGCCAGCGCGCCGGTGAACATGAATGCGCCCTGCCAGCCGAATGAGGCGTGCGCGAAATAGATTATCGGCGGTGCCAGCATTGCGCCGATAGAAAAACCGACCCCTGCCCAGCCCGCGGCGATAGGGCGCTCGGATTTTGGAAACCACTCACCCAGGGTTTTGGCATTCGCTGGTGTCGCCGCCGCTTCAGCGCCGCCCATAAAAAAGCGCAGGATCGCCAGGTGCAACCAGCTTCCGGCGCCAGCATGGGCAATACAGGCGATAGCCCACAGCGTGGCGCAAATCATAAAGCCGAGCTTGAGGCCAATGACATCGATAAGCCAACCACAGAGCGGCTGGAAAAGGGTATAGGCGAGTTGAAACGCGCCGACTATCCATGAGTATTGTTCGGTAGAAATGCCCAGAGAGGTTTTTAATTCCGGGGCGATAATCCCCAGTGAATTGCGTGTGATGTAATTGACGGTGACGCCCAGCAAAAACAACACAAGCATCCACCAGCGCAGATTCTTTACTATGCGGCGCGATTTACTGACCGCCATATCATTATTGAGGCCTTGGCTCATAGAACTCTCCACGAGACATGTAGTAGGGAAAATTGACCAACCCATTTCCTGAGTTGTCGCTAAAATTTTGTATTTCATTGTTTGATAAGGTTTATATTCCGCCACTCTTGGTTGACTAATATCAAAGGTGTTGGACCAATTCAGGCTAAGGGAGAAGGGGGGTGCGCAGTAGCGATTTTTCTGCAACTTTTTTCATAAAACGCGCTATATCGCAGTAATTCGCGCGAAATTTACTTAAAAATATTCCTGTTTTTAATATGAAAATTTTTTCATTTACAAATTGGAGCGCGATCACAAAATGGATAAAAAGCTCAGAGTGACTGAAATTGCGCTGCGTACCGGGCTGTCACCCAGTACGGTATCGCGAGTGTTAGCAGGGAAATCCAATACCAGTACAAAGGCTCGTCAGAAAGTACTTGATTGCGCTCACGAGTTGGGGGTGATGGACGGTCTCGCCGCCGGAAGAATGTTGCTCAACAATTTGCTGGTATTTGCTCCTCAACGGGCCTTCGACGAGCGAACGGACATTTACTACTATCGCGTTATTCAAAGCATCAACAATGCACTCAAGCCGCACGATGTCCACTTGCGATACTGCGCGCTGGAGGAGAATGACAGTGATGCGAATTTATTTTTGCAGCGTATGCATGACGCATCTACGCAGGCTGTTATTTTATTGGGTATTGATGATCCGCATATTCACGATCTGGCGGCAGATTTGGGAAAACCCTGTGTGATGATCAACTGCCACGATTCAGGAATGCGTTTATCTTCCGTTGCGCCGGATCACCGATTGATTGGTCAATTTGCCGCCCGTTATCTGTTTGATATGGGGCACCAGTCAGTAATAAACGTGATGTGTCTGCGTCGCTATACCATGGAGTTACGTTTACTGGGTATTAAGCAAGCGTGGCGTGCGCGGAATCTGCGTTTTGTCGATAGTATGGATTTAATCGATGTGGCTAATTTCAGCGCCAGGGAGACAGAAGAAAAGGTCGGAGCCTGGCTGGATCAACGGAACGATCGCGCGCTACCAACGGCTTTTTTGGTGGGTGGCGATTTTATGGCGGCAGGAACGATGGTTGCTTTACAAAAGCGAGGTTTACGTGTTCCACAGGATACTTCTGTCATGAGCATCGATGGTTTTAACCTGTCTGCGATTCAGGATGTGCCTCTAACCGCAGTACATGTGCCGCGTGATGAATTGGGGGATGAGGCGGTACATTTATTACAGCGGCAACTGCTTCGTCCTGATGCGCAGCATGGATCGTTACTCTTGCATGGTACGCTGGCGGTACGAGATTCGGTACGGCGGATACGTTCTGGTAACCGCCGTACCTCTGTCGAACCTAAGGGATTGTATGACGATTAATCTACAATCCTCTGCACGTTTACCGTAGATATTTAAAGTGTGCCGCGTGAAACGACTTTTCCGCGCGGAAATCACGGCTACAACGTGTCGACGCTTCATTCGAAGCATTCTGGCTGTGTCCCGCAATAGTGCGCGCGGTGCTGGCGGTTATTGAGCCTTGACGCGCGGCACAAAGAAACGGTGGGCAACGCAAAAGCGGGACAAGCCAGGAATATCAATTTAGATGAACGCTATTTTTTGCCATTCGGTTTCAGCTGTTCGCCTGTTTTCAAGGCAAAAAGTTCGTTATCTCTCGTCGAAACGCGTACGCTGCCGTCAGGCAGACGATAAGCCCCTTCGGTAAAGCCAGAACCATTCAGAAATGGCGCTACGGCGTCCGCTTTATTTTGTAACGTCGCTTCAAGCGCCAGCAGGGCATAGGGGTCAATATTGTCAATACTGGCGTACTGCACATGTTGATCCTTAACGAAGAAACCATTCAGGCGATGAGTGGCCAGGATGTTGTCCGCCACTTTTTGCGCCACATCGAGATAGGCCTGCTGCTTTGTGGCCTGCCACAGATCGATGAGCGCGAAGATGGCGTAAGCATCACTGTTGCTGGTTTCTAAATTCATCTGACTCTTTTTGCCATTTGGCTCGCCAATATCGCCTAATCCCTGGCCTTTTGCGATACCCCGCGCCACTTTCCACAGTTCATTATCCTGCTCCAGCGTATAAGCGCGGGCATAAGAGAGCAGGAAATCGCTCCCGGCCGGATAAGGTTTGAGTACGGTACCTTTTTTCCCATAGTAACCATCACGCGGGAGCCTGTAGTTGGAAAGGTCGGTACCGTTAGCCAGTAGCGGACGGAATGTATTGTTACTCGGATCATAGGCATAACGGGCAAATGCTTTCAGTCCATCCAGTGTCCACTTCTTAATATCCTGGCCATCCGGCCCGAGATATTTAGCTAACGCCAGCTGCATCAATGCATTTTCTGAATAAATCGTGCTGGTTCGGCCTTTCAGCAGCATATTGCCTTCAAGTGCATCGGTGCCGAATTCCGGGCCAAACTGACGCTGGGCGCGATCGCCGTATTTAGAATTGGTGTCGCTGTCGTCGGTGGTCTGCGCCCGCTTGAGCGGCTGAGTGAACTGATATACGCCGAGGCCGGTTTTCGGATCCCGCGGCAGGACATACTGCTGCGCCAGGCGCTTTGCCCAGACCAGCGCGCCAGTTTCATTATTGTATTTGTATAACAGAGAAGCCGAATAGATCAGATCATTGCCCGCATTGAGGAAACTTAATCCTTTAGTGGCAAAAAAGGGCGGCTGTTGCGTGAAATCGTTCGCCCAGAGTTTGCCTGGCGTTTTGCCATATTGACCATGACGGCTGGTTTCCAGGACTTTCCAGTCATAAACGTGTGCGTTCCAGAAGCCGTGAATAAAGCGCACGGTGGCGGGTTTATCGACGGCGAACATCAGTTCATACCAGGGATAAGCGTTCTTTAATTCATGAACTTGCTCTTTTTCACTGGGTCCCTCCGGCTGCAGAGTCTTCAGATCGACAAAACGATGTCCACCCCAAATCAACAGGCCGCTTTTATCCTGATAGTGGTTAAAGTAATAACGAACGGTCTCTTCCGCGCGTTTTTGGTATTTATCATCGCCGGTCAGGTTGCTGAGGCCCACCAGCACGCGCATCAGATTTTGCTGGGCGGAAAAGTTAGATAACACGGCGGTGCGGCCATCGGGAAAAATCCATTCCATCTGCTTACCAGTACGCGGATCGACGCCGCTGGCAAGTAGCGGAGAGGGCGTGGCGCCATGATATTTATCCCCCGCTTTGTCCAGGACATTGTCGGCGAAGGTTTTAACCGCCTGTAAACGCTGACTGTCGGCGTAGGCGCTATGACAAGCCAGTGCGACCAGGCAGCAGCAGGCGTTAAAAGTGAAACGACGAAACATGATGACTCCTTAATTGAGTAATTCTGGCTGCCAGCCGGAGAAAATGGTTTCGATGGTGTAGTGTGCCGCATCAACGGCGCTTAACTGGTAATGCTCTCCTCCCTGACCTGCGCCCGGGCCGCTGTTTGAGAACTCATAAAAACGACTGTCTTGTGGGTAGAACCAGGTTTTTTCTCCGGCTTTATTTTTACCGGACATTTTGTCCCAGCCGTAGATATGTTCATCGATGTCGCAGTGAATAAATGCCGCCAGCCCAATAGCGTTGGGATCGGCGTAACGACCATCGCTAAACTGGGTTGTTGGATGCCAGGGGCGACCAAGCGCAAAGCTTCTGGCCGGAACCTCTGCTTCCTTGCTGATTTTGCTTTTAATAAAGATCAGCCCATATTTCGCCGTTGATGGCGTCGACGGCGCGGCGATATACCCCAGCAGTGATGAGACATCGGTACGGTTGCGGGCAATAATGTCGCAACGGTCGAAGACGGCGATACCGGACCCAAAAATAAAATCAACATGCCCGGTCACGATGCAGTCCGTAAAATAGCTCCGGCTGCCGCTTTTGCTATAAAACGTATCCTGGTAACCCTCCAGTTTGACGCGACGGAAACGTGCTTGATCCACGTTATCCGCAATCATCAGCGCGACGGCCTGGGTATCTTTCAACTTACGCGGATCGCCTTCGGGCAATGCCCGATTGGCGGGAAAGTCAAAACTGTTGCGAATCGTCAGGTTCTCCATGGTGACGCCGTTGGCCCGAATCTCGACGGTACTGGTGCGCGAGGTGCCGAGTTTGTTGCCGTTACTGTCCAGAGATCCCGCTGGCGTATCGGCTTCGATTATCGTTTTTTCCCGTGACTGGCCGATCAGGGTGACGGGTCTGTCGATAACAAGCCGTTCCTGCCAGCGGCCATCTTTGATCAGGATGCGCCATGGTGTGCCTTGCGTGGGGGCCGCCGATAGCGCCTGCGCGATGGTCGCATATTGACCAGCCTGCGGCGTGGCTGAAACCACCGCATTCCATTGTGTTGCCTGTGTGGATAAAGCGCAGGCGTTAACGCTGGCCAGGAGGGTGCTGGCGAAGAGGATTTTTTTCATTGTTTGCGCCTCAGGGATAGAGTTTGTTGGCTAACTCTTGCAATTGTGGTGTCTGACGAATACGCCGGGCGACAATTTCCGCCACGGCCTCCGCCCCTTTTTGCTGAAAGTGCGTGGTGTCGGGATGGGTGCGGATCCCTGACTTCTGGGTTTTATACCAGGGATAACGCGGATCATTGGCATCCACCGCCAGCCAATAGTCCATCCAGTCATTGGGATGGGCATTTGCGAAGTCGATAGTCGCTTGTTCCAGGTCGATTAACGGCACCTGATTTCGCTCAGCGGTTTGTTTGATAGTGGCGATATAGTCGCCGCTGAATAAATAGCCGGGGTTTGACTGGGTATGGTGGCTGCTGACCACGACATCCTGGGGACCATGCTGGAATGCCGTTTTCCCCGCCGCATTTTTTACCCGCGTCGTGGGAGTGAAAAGGACCGGGATAGCGCCTTTATCACGGGCAATCTTAATGTAACGTTCCAGTGAGTGCTGAAACGACAGCTCCGGATGGCCTTGTGGATATTGTGGTTTACCGTTGGCGTCATTCGGATAGGTACAGAGATTGCGCACATCTGCAGCGCCGCGAATAGGCTTATTGCCATTACAGTTTTGATCGTTGTGACCGTGGGCAATGAAAACATAATCGCCGGGCTGCAAATAGCGCCCCATTTGCTGATACCAGCCCTCATTATAAAAATCCCGGCTGGAGCGTCCGGCCCGTGCGCCATTAAGAACCACAACCCCTGAATCGGCAAGAAATCTGTTCTGAAATACCTGTCCCCATCCCATTCGCGGCAGACGACTCACTTCATACGTGGCGGCCGTAGAGTCACTGACAATCAGAATACGTTTTGTTGCCGTCGCGATACGGGCTTTATCCTGCAATGCCTGGTTGAGATCGAAGGGCTCCCAGGGGCCGCTGTTTTTCAGCCCGACAATCGGCCGGAAAGCGCTGTCGGTCAGTATGGCAGTTCCCGCTTCGCCACTGTTGTTATCGTAGCCGCGATTGTGGTTAATAACCGAGAGCACTGTGGTCATGGCATCGCCGGGGATAATCGGCGTTTTAATGGGATCTATGCGTGCTGATTCAGTCCCAAGGGCAATAAACGCCTTCTCCATACCCCGGCGAAAATTGGCCAGCGGAGCGGTTAACAGTTCAGGCCGGAGATCGGCGGGACGGCCCTGTTCGATCCATTGTTGCGGGCCAATATATCCCAGTTCCCCCGCGACTTCTGAAACTAACCGATCGCTGAATGGAGTGATATTGGCGGTATTGGCGCTGTCTTTTTTTACGCTCAGCAGTAGCGAAGCCATACAACGGGCGCGTAACTTATCATTGTGCAGACAGTCCGTTGCGGTGCCAGCGGCTTTGGCGGATAACGCAAGCGGCGGGCGGAGGCTATCAATTACCAGCGAATAGCGACCAGTATTATCGGTTTGTGTCGACAGCTTCATTCCATTACTGTCGACAATATTTACCTGTGCGCCGCGAAAGGGCGTCTCAGCTAACACGACGCCTTGCAGTAAGGTACTGGCCTGAGCCGTCGTTGCAAAAGTACAGAGCAGCGCCAGTAGTTTCATGGGGGTGTTCATCTATTTCTCCTGAAAAGCGTTGTGGTCAGAAGCGATAAGTGAATCCGGCTTTCAGTAATGCTTCGCGGCCACCGCGGGTTTTGTTTTTGGCGACGTCCTCAAGGCCGAGGTTAATTTGCCAGTCCGGAAGAAAGGTCCAGTCGATATTGACATCCTGCTGATAATCATGTTTTTTGTTGTTCGCCAGAATATAATCGGCGTGGTAATAACAGGCTTTGTATGAAAGGGTCAAGGTATCGACCGGCGTATAACTGATGCCGCCTTCCAGACGGTGGCGATGTTTATTCTGTTCATCATCGCTGGCCAGCGAGCGGGTGATTTTTCGGTAATCATAACGATATTGGGTATATACTCCAAATAGGTCGCTGGCCTGCCAGCTCAATTTTACGCCTGGTGTATAACGGGCACCTGCTTTTTGCGTGTCGCCCGGATCGTTTTCCGTTCCTCGCCACGGGTACCGCCAGAGTAAAAGCATGCTTCGATATTTGGTGTCAGGATTAATGTGTCAGACAAGGCATAATCATAGTCTACGGTCATGGCGTAAGAGTTAGAAACCACATTATCCAGTGCAACATCTTTATTTTTTGAAATATTACCATTATCTTTAATGCAGCTTTTAGTGACTTCTTAAATCACACCAGAGTTTACTTATTGTCAGTAATTATTTAATTACCCCTGGTATATCGTTGTAATATCCACTCTTTATTATTAAGCAATCGTTTTAGTGTGAAAAACTACACCATTCAATGGAATATTATTTTACACAGTTTGAAACGATGTTTTGAGATCTTTGTCAAATAATTATATTTTTGCAATTAATAGCGGGGTTGGAATGGTATTGTCACATTTGTATAACTTTTAAGCGTCCTCCCTATTGCCCTTATTATCATGATAGTCATTTATGTTGTGCCTGCGTTATGTCCGGCTAAGCCGTACAGTCCATCAATATGACGCTGACATAACGTATCTGTACGCCTTATCAGTAAAAAACATTCGATGACACCGGAAGGTCAAAACGTGCATAAAATAATTGCCTTGCCCGTTCAGCTAATAACTATCAATCTCTCATAATCTCTTCATTCGAAGAGGATATGAGTTTCAAGCAATTATTTGGTCGTGGTTGCATGGAGAGACAAAATACAAAAACCGGGGTAGCTTATGCGCCCCCCGGCGCGGGATCAATCGTTGAAGGGGGCGGTGTGGTCGAGTACTGCCTGAATCACATTTAGCGCGCCATTATGGTTATTGTCATCGGTCGCAAAACGGGACACCGCCTTGATGCTTTCGACGGCGTTGGCCATCGCGAAGGAGTATTTCACCAGTTTTAGCATTTCAGTGTCGTTCGCGCTGTCGCCGATAGCGACGCAGGTCTGCGGTGAGAGGTTCCAGCGTTTAAGCAGGCGGCTGATGCCGTTAGCTTTATGCAGGCCGGGGATGATCAAATCGACGAAACCAAAGCCACTGGTGACCGGCTTCATAATACCGTCCAGCGAGACGTGCAGTTTATCGATCAACTGCGGAATATCGCTATCCGGAAGATTAAGCGAGAACTTAAACAGCGTGTCGTCAATATCATGGTAGCTGCTGATGCGCTGCAGGCGATGGTAGTGCTTTGACATTAGCGCGACAAAGGCATCGGGCGCCCGGTCGCTGACGTAAGCGCTTGCGAGGCCACAGGCGACGAAGTTGAGCTGGGGATCTTTAAGCAATTCACCAATCACCACCTGGGATTCGTGACGGGTCAGTTCGCCGTGGAACAGTTGTTGGCCGTGTTCATAAACCAGCGCGCCGTTTTCGGCGACGAAGGAGATCTGCTCGCGGATTTCCGGGAAAAAAGAGATCAACTGGTAGTATTGGTTGCCGCTGGCGACAACGAATTCAATACCCTGTTGCTGGAGTTGCGCAAACTGCGCGAGAAAACGCGGGCGATCATACTGCTTGGCGTCATTGAGAAAAGTTCCGTCCATATCAGTGACGATAACTTTAACGGTCATAACAAGTGCTCCTGGCTTAACTTCGACCAGTAACATTCTAATTACAATGTGATGGAGAGCACAAATTTATTTCGAATGAAAGTTTATCCAGCGCTTTTTGAACCGCAGATGCGCTGCCTTATCCCGTCCGTTTATGGAAGCCCGGCTCCCGAGGATGCATGAGGAACATCCGCGTCCCTCACCAGATTACTGACAACGAGCGTTGTTCAGGAACTGCCCGGCGGCACGCCATTCGCTTGCACAGGTCTAAAAGTGAGGTACAGGAGATGGATATTGCAGGAAATGTAGGCCGGGTAAGGCGTTAGCCGCCACCCGGCGTAAACGGGGCCACTGACTGATACGGATTTGTCAGCAGCCTCTACGGCCTTGGGCTGGTCAATTCCTTGTGACGAATTTATTGTCCACCTTACAGCGTATGCTCGGTACGGGCGATAATATCGTCCTGGGCATCCGGCGACAGGGCGGTAAAGAACGCCGAGTACCCGGCGACCCGGACCACTAAATCGCGATACTGATCCGGGTGTTTCTTCGCCGCCAGCAGCGTTTCGCGCGACACGATGTTGTACTGAATATGCCAGCCTTTGTGCACTTCGAAGAAGGTGCGTAGCAGCATCATCAGTTTTTGTTTATCGGATTCGTTCTCCAGGGTCGCCGGATTCAGCTTCTGATTGAGCAGCACGCCGCCAAGAATGGCACCGGTCGGCAGTTTACCCACTGAGCTGATAACCGCGGTCGGCCCCAGATGGTCGGTGCCGGAAGCCGGGCTTGCTCCTTCCGCCAGCGGCGAATGCGCTTTACGGCCATCCGGCGTCGCCATGGTCTGCGCGCCAAATGGAACATTCGCGGAAATGGACGAGGTGCCAGCATAGTAATTACCGCCAATCGGGCCACGGCCATAGCGCGGGTTGTGATACTGCTTCAGTTCGTCGATATAGGTCTGGTAAGCGCGGGTCAGCAGAATATCGACGCTGTCTTCGTCGTTGCCATATTTCGGCGCACCGTTGATCAAACGCTGGCGCAACTGCTCGTGGGTCAGGCCCGCAAAGTCGTCAGCCAGCGCTTTCGCCAGCTGTTGCTGACCAATCACGCCCTGATCGAATACCAGTTTTTTCACCGCCGCCAGGCTGTTGCCGAGATTGGCGATACCCACCTGCAGACCGGAAACCCAGTCATATTTTGCGCCGCCCTGTTTGATGCTCTTCGCCCGCTCGATGCAGTCATCGACCAGCGCCGAACAGAGAATATCGTGGACGTTCTCTTCCAGCATGGTATCGACCACATATTCAATCTCGATGGATTTGCGCGTGTAGTAGCGGATCTGCGTATCCCAGTCCGCCAGCACCTGATCGAAATTGGCGAAATTGCCTTTTGATAGCGCATGTTCCTGCGCCAGGAAGATCTGACCGCTGGTGGCATCGCGACCGCCTTCCAGCGCCGCCAGCATCACCCGGGCAAAGTTGATAAAGCTCATCCCGGTGCAGCGATAGCCCCATTTGCCGCCGACGGCGGTTTCGATGCAGCCAATTGCGGCATAATCGTAAGCATCCTGCGGCGCAATCCCCAGCCTGATAAATTCCGGAATAACGATTTCGTCGTTATTGAACGCCGGCATACCGAAACCGCAGCGAATCACCTGTACGCAGGCATCGAGGAAGTCATTGCTCATGCCGGCATGGTAACGCACGCTCAGGTTTGGCTGAGTCGAGCGCAGACGACCGCAGGATTCCAGGATTGCGTAAGAGAGCGGGTTCACCGCGTCCTGCGCGTTGCCGTCAACCAGATTCTGGCCGCCGATGGTGACGTTCTGATACAGCGGACTCCCGGCGGAGGCTTTGGAATGCGAGCCGGAGCGAATTTTGTTCACTTCCAGCAGCTTCAGCCAGCAGCAGTGCAGCAGTTCAATGGCGTGCTCACGATCCAGAGACTGTTCGAGTTCGACGTCGCGACGATAGTACGGATAGAGGTACTGATCCATACGGCCAAAAGAGACCGAGTGGCCGTTGGATTCGATTTGCAGAATTAGCTGAATGAAATAGCACAGCTGTAGCGCCTGCCAGAAGGTTTTCGGCGGCTCATGGGCGATGATGTCGCAGTTCTCGGCAATCGCCAGCAGTTCGTCGCGACGGGATTCTCTGGGCTCCTCGGCGGCCATACTGCGCGCCAGTTCGGCAAAACGCTGGATGTGTGCGCTTACCGCTTCCAGCACGATATCAATGGCTTTCAGGAACTGCTCGCCGTGCAGATCTTCCAGCACGGTAAGATTAATGCGCGAACGGCGCTCGGCAACTTTAACGCGCATACCGTCGAGGCCTTTTTCCAGCAGTAGCGGGTAGTTGACCGCAAGGTGAGCATCGCCGGAGGTCATATTGCCTTCCGCTTTGATGATCCCGGTGGCGAGCAGCGCTTTTTGCTCATCGGTAAACATGCCGTAGCAGCGATCCTGCACGGTTTGGCCGCGCCACCACGGGCACACTTCATGCAGCACGCGTTTGTTCTCTTCGCTGACCGCAAAGCCCGCGCCGGGACGATCCGCCAGATCGTCAATTTCTTTTTCTATCCAGCTAACAGTGTATTCCGGGAAGATCGGCGCGGCGCGGACCTCGCTGGCCTGGTTGCCGACAATCAGTTCATCATGCTTGATCCAGATTGTGCGCTCCGCCAGATGATGAGCCAGCGCCAGCGCGCGGCGCACCGGAATCGGTTTATCCAGATGCTGCTGATAGGTTTCGGTATAGTGGCGGGCGCGCTCGGTGCAAACCGGCGGCTTGACGATATGCACCAGCGCCATTTTATGCGCCTGAATGCGTGGACTCAGGGTATCCAGTTTCAATGTTGTCATAAGCTTATCCTCGTAAAGTCGCCGTTAGACCTTTGCTTTGCGCGTAATGCTGCGCGAAAGTGAGCAGTTCAGGGGCGGCAAGGGGTTTATCCGGGGCGGTATAGGGCTGACCAAGTAATTGATATTTGTTCATTCCCAGCGTGTGATAGGGCAGGAAGTGAATTTCCCCGACCTTTAAACGGTCAGCGGCAAAATCGGTAATGGCGGTAATATCGGCTTCGTTAGCGTTAAAACCCTGAATCAGCGGTACGCGAATGATGAGCTTCTTTCCCGCCTGCGTGACCCGTTGCAGGTTTTCCAGCACCCGGCGGGCGCTGCCGTCGGTCCACTGACGGAAAATGGCTTCATTGACATGCTTCAGGTCGGCGAGAAACAGGTCGATAAAAGGCAGGGAAGGTTCAACGTATTTCCACGGTACGTGCAGGCAGGTTTCGACCGCGGTGTGGATCCCCGCGCTGCGGCTGGCGGCAAACAGCTGGCGGGCCAGTTCCGGGTTCATAAATGGCTCGCCGCCGGAAAGGGTGACGCCGCCGCCGCTGCGATCGTAAAAGGGTTTATCCCGCAATACCGTGGTCATAATCTCTTCGACGCTTTTCTCTTCGCCGCAGACCGTTAATGCCGTCGTCGGACAGCAGTCGCGCAGCTTGCCGATATGCGCAGCGGTGAGCTTTTCCCGGTGGATAATCAGGCCATCCAGCGTGCGGGTCATCACATCCGGCGCGGCCTGTTGGCAGAGATCGCAGCCGTCAAGGCAAAGACGAGCGTCATACAACAAATCCTCCGCGCGGGCGCGGCTTTCAGGGTTCTGGCACCAGCGGCAGCCCAGCGAGCAACCTTTGAGGAACACGACGGTGCGGATCCCCGGGCCATCATGGGTTGAGTAACGCTGAATATTGAAGATCATATTTCACCCTTTATTTTGCATATGAAGATTAAATTACTTTCGAATGAAAGTTACATTGATATAAATCAACAAGCCGGGTGAGGGATAAAAGCAGGAAGGAAAAGTCGCGGGCGGTCACAAATAATCCGGCGGAAAGTACCGCCGGAGAGGGGCTAAGGCGTACCGCACACCTCACATTGCGGATTCCGCAGCAGCTTCATTTCGCGAAACTGGCAGCGCATCGCGTCATACATCACGATTTTGCCGACAGCGGGGCTGCCGTAGTGGGTCAGTATCTTAATGGCTTCCATCGCCTGTAACGAACCAATGGTGCCGACCAGCGGCGCCATTACTCCTGCTTCGACGCAGGTAAGGGTGTTTTCGCCAAACAGGCGGCTCAGACAGCGGTAGCAGGGTTCGTTTTCTCCCCAGGTAAAGACGCTGATTTGCCCTTCCATACGAATCGCCGCCCCGGAAACCAGCGGCGTTTTATGGCGGAAACATCCGGCGTTAAGCTGGTTGCGGATAGAAACATTATCGGTACAGTCGAGCACCAGATCGTGGGCGGCGATTTGCGCCGATAGCGCCTCTTCTTCCAGCAATGCGTTTAGCGTCGTGAGCTTAACGTTGGGATTAATTCGCGCCAGCGCCGCGCGGGCTGAGTCAACCTTCGGCTGACCGATGGCGGCATCGCTGTGCAGGATCTGGCGCTGAAGGTTGGAGAGCGACACGGTGTCGAAATCGAGCAGGGTGAGCTGACCGACGCCAGCCGCCGCCAGATATTGCGCGGCAGCGCAGCCGAGCCCGCCCAGGCCAACAACCAGCACGCTGGAGGCTTTCAACTGCTCCTGACCGTCAAAATCGAAATCGCGCAGAATGATTTGTCGGTTATAGCGCAGCATTTCCGCATCGCTCAGCTCTGTGCCCATTACATGCCTCCGAACAGATGATTAAACGGCTCAACTTCCACCCATTCACCGGCTTCAACATGGCCGCGTTCGCGTTCCAGTACGATAAAACAGTTGCCGAGGCTGAATGAACTGAAAATATGCGAGCCCTGGTGGCCGGTGCTGTTCACCACCAGTTCCCCGTCCGGGTTGCGTTGCAGCACGCCGCGCTGAAAATCGAGGCGCCCCGGCGATTTTTTCAGGGGTGAAGCGGCGCGCACGCGCAGACGCATCGCTTGTGACTGCCCGATGTTGCCCGATAGCTTCGCCAGCAGCGGCTGTACCAGTTGATAGAAGGTCAGCGTGGCGGAAACCGGGTTGCCCGGCAGACCGCAGAACCAGCTGTGGCTGAGTTTGCCGAAAGCGAAAGGTTTGCCCGGTTTAATCGCCAGCTTCCAGAAGGCGATTTCACCCAGTTCTTCAAGGATCGTTTTCGTGTAGTCCGCCTCGCCGACAGAAACGCCGCCGGAGCTAATGACCACATCTGCCTGTTGGTCTGCCTGAATAAAGGCTTCGCGCAGTTTGGCCGGATCGTCGGGAATAATGCCGAGGTTAATGACCTCGCAGCCCAGCGCCTGCAGCATCAGATGTACTGCCAGACGGTTGGTATCGTAAATCTGCCCGTCGGCGAGCGGCTGCCCCGGTAGCTGTAGCTCATCGCCGGTGGAGAAAACCGCGACGCGCACTTTACGTATCACGGTAACCTCAGCGATCCCCAGCGAGGCTAATACCGGCAGTTCGGCGACGGTCAGACGGGTTCCGGCAGGGAAAACGACCGCTCCGCAGGCAATATCTTCCCCAAGACGGCGAATGTTCTGCCCGTTTTTCACCGGGGCGATAAAGCGAATGCCGGTATCGGTTTGTTCGGTCTGCTCCTGCATGACCACCGCATCACAGCCCTCCGGCACGGACGCGCCGGTCATAATACGGATACAGGTATTTGCGGGCCAGACGCCGTGAAAAGGCTGACCCGCGAAGGCTTTGCCCGCCACCGGCAGCACCGCGCCGTCGGTGAGTTCCACCAGGCGTACGGCATAACCATCCATCGCCGAGTTATCAAAACCGGGAACGTTAAGTGGTGAAATAATGTCATGGGCGGTCACGCGCGAAAAGGCCTGCAACAGCGGTACGTTTTCCGTCGCATCCAGCGGCGTAATACGATTGAGCATCTGGGTCAGGGCTGTGTCGAGCGGCATCAGTCCGGCGGTAAAATCCATGGTTTTCTCCTGCGGGCAAACATCGAAAACGCCTATTATGGCAGAAAAGAGAGGCGGGCTATATGCCATCTGAGTACAAGCTTTACATCAATGTCTGCTCTTTCTATATTCAAAAATTGTATAGGACTGTCAGCAAGATAATGATATTTATACACGTTATCTTTTAAGCTGCCTCTTTGTCGGCTGAGCTCAGAACTCCCTGTTACATAGTTATCTATGCTTCTGGGGATTTCTTCCTTTGTCGCTTTGATGCATCTCGAATGATTGTGTGTATACACTTTATGGTTAAGGAATGGCGCAATGGGTAAGGCGGTTATAGCAATTCACGGCGGCGCGGGGGCGATTACCCGCGCCCAGATGACGCCGGAACGCGAACAGGAGTATGTGGCGGCGCTGTCGGCGATTGTCGATAGCGGACAAAAAATGCTGGCTGCCGGGGCCAGTGCGCTGGATACGGTGACCGAGGCGGTTCGACTACTGGAGGAGTGCCCATTATTTAACGCCGGTATTGGTTCAGTGTTTACCCGCGATGCCACTCATGAGCTCGATGCCTGCGTGATGGATGGCTACAGTTTACAGGCGGGAGCCGTCGCGGGAGTGAAACATTTACGTAATCCGGTGCTGGCGGCGCGTCTGGTGCTGGAACAAAGCCCGCACGTGTTGCTGATTGGCGAAGGCGCGGAAAACTTTGTCGCTTCCCACGGTATGACGCGAGTGGAAAACGATCTGTTTTCGACGCCCGATCGCCTGTTACAGCTACGGCGGGCGCAGGAGGGCGGCGATATCGTGCTCGATCATCACGCCGCTCCGCTGGATGAGCGGCACAAAATGGGCACCGTCGGCGCGGTGGCGTTGGATCTGGCGGGTAACCTTGCGGCGGCGACCTCAACCGGCGGGATGACCAATAAGCTACCGGGGCGCGTCGGCGATAGCCCGCTGCCGGGAGCGGGCTGTTACGCCAATAACGCCAGCGTTGCCGTTTCCTGTACCGGCACCGGCGAGGTTTTTATACGCGCGCTGGCGGCTTACGATATTTCGGCGCTGATGGGGTACAGCCATCTTAGTCTGCAGGAGGCGTGTGAGCGGGTAGTGATGGAGAAGCTACCCGCGCTGGGCGGTAGCGGCGGCCTGATTGCCATCGACAGAGAAGGCAACGTTGCGCTGCCGTTTAATAGCGAAGGCATGTACCGGGCCTGGTGTTATGCGGGTGATACGCCCACGATTGGTATTTATCGCGAATAAGAGGAAAGGGCGTTGCTGCAGAGTCAAGAAATCGAAGCTAATGATGTTCTGCAGGTGCGCGGTCTGAACGTCGCGTTTAACCAGCAGCAGACTTTTGTCGCCGTTCGCAACCTCTCATTCACTCTGCGGCGAGGCGAGACGCTGGCGATTGTCGGGGAGTCTGGTTCGGGGAAATCGGTCACCGCGCTGGCATTAATGCGCCTGCTCGATCGGACGACCAGCGAAGTACGCAGTGATGCGCTGTTGCTGCGTCGTCGTAACCGACAGGTGATTTCGCTCAGCGAACAGTCTGATGCGGCCATGCGCAGAGTGCGCGGCGCGGATATGGCAATGATCTTTCAGGAGCCGATGACGTCGCTGAATCCGGTGTTCACTATCGGCGAACAGATTGCCGAGTCGATCCGCCTGCATCAAGGCTTAAAGCATGATGAGGCGCTTCGCGAAGCGAAAAAGATGCTCGATCAGGTGCGGATACCAGAAGCGGAAACGATGCTTTCGCGCTATCCGCATCAGCTCTCCGGTGGGATGCGTCAGCGGGTGATGATCGCCATGGCGTTATCGTGCCGTCCGGCGGTGCTGATTGCCGACGAACCTACCACCGCGCTGGACGTGACCATCCAGGCGCAGATTTTACAGCTGATCGCCGTCCTGCAAAAAGAGATGGCGATGGGCGTTATCTTTATAACTCATGATATGGGCGTGGTGGCCGATATCGCCGATCGCGTACTGGTGATGCATCGTGGTGAAGCGGTGGAAACCGGTAGCGTTGAAGCCATTTTTCGCGCGCCGAAGCACCCTTATACTCAGGCGCTGCTGGCGGCTGTGCCGCGACTGGGCGCGATGCATGGCAGCGATCTGCCGCGTCGTTTTCCGTTATCAAACCAAAGTGTGGAGGAAGAGGGGCAGAATACCGTCGTTGCCGGTGAACCGATTCTTTCAGTCCGCGATCTGGTGGCGCGCTTCCCGCTGCGCAGCGGTATTCTTAATCGTATTACCCGTGAGGTGCATGCGGTTGAAAAAGTCAGCTTTGATTTATGGCCTGGCGAAACCTTAAGCCTGGTGGGGGAGTCCGGCTGCGGTAAATCCACGACCGGCCGGGCGCTGCTGCGGCTGGTGGAAACCCAGGGCGGGAGTATTACTTTCAACGGCCAGAAAATCGATCGCCTGACAGGTAGTCAGCTTCAGGCGTTGCGCCGCGATATTCAGTTTATTTTCCAGGATCCTTACGCCTCGCTTGATCCGCGGAAAACGGTGGGTTATTCGATTATGGAGCCGCTACGCGTGCATCGGCTGCTGGCAGGTGATGCAGCCCGTGAACGCGTGGCCTGGCTACTGGAGCGCGTCGGGCTGGAGCCGGAGCACGCGTGGCGCTATCCGCACGAGTTTTCTGGCGGCCAGCGGCAGCGCATCTGTATTGCCCGCGCGCTGGCGCTCAATCCGAAGGTGGTTATCGCCGATGAATCGGTATCGGCGCTGGATGTGTCGATTCGCGCGCAAATTATCAACCTGATGCTCGATTTACAGCGTGAGATGGGCATCGCATTTCTGTTTATTTCCCATGATATGGCGGTGGTTGAGCGAATCAGCCATCGGGTGGCGGTAATGTATCGCGGGCGCATTGTTGAGATTGGCCCGCGCCGCGCCGTGTTTGAACAGCCGCAACACCCTTATACCCGGAAATTGATGGCCGCCGTTCCGGTGGCCGATCCGGCGCATCGTCATCCGCAGCGCATACTGCTCTCCGACGAACTGCCGGGCAATATCTACCAACGAGGGGAAGCGGGGATCGGTACGCCGTTACAGCAGGTCGGGCCAGGGCATTTTGTGGCCAGAGAACCTGTCGCCGACGTACTGGCAAGATAACAACGACACCAATAACGCAGCATTTCAGGAGAACAACATGACTCAACGTGTTTCAGGTAAATGGCTGTTGGCAATAAGCATCGCTTCGGCGCTGGTCGTGACGCCAGCGTTTGCCGCAAAAGATGTGGTGGTGGCGGTCGGTTCTAACTTTACGACCCTCGACCCGTACGACGCCAACGATACGTTATCGCAGGCGGTGGCGAAGTCCTTTTATCAAGGGTTGTTCGGTCTTGATAAAGACATGAAACTGCAAAACGTGCTGGCGGAAAGCTATACCGTTTCCCCGGACGGGCTGGTTTATACCATCAAGCTGCATTCGGGCGTGAAGTTCCAGGACGGTACTGATTTTAATGCCGAAGCGGTTAAGATCAATCTCGATCGCGCCAGCAACCCGGACAATCACCTCAAGCGCTATAATCTGTATAAAGATATCGCCAGCACCGAAGCGGTTGACCCGACAACGGTGAAAATCACCCTCAAACAGCCTTTCTCCGCGTTTATTAATATCCTGGCCCATCCGGCGACGGCGATGATTTCTCCGGCGGCACTGAAGAAATACGGTAAAGAGATTGGTTTTCATCCGGTCGGCACCGGTCCGTATCAGCTCGACACCTGGAATCAGACCGATTTTGTTAAAGTGAAGAAGTTTGCTGGCTACTGGCAGCCGGGATTACCAAAACTGGATTCCATCACCTGGCGTCCGGTGGTGGATAACAACACCCGTGCGGCGATGTTGCAGACCGGCGAAGCGCAGTTTGCTTTCCCGATCCCTTATGAGCAGGCCCCGCTGCTGGCGAAGAACAGTAAGCTGGAGCTGGTGACCAGCCCGTCCATTATGCAGCGCTATATCAGCATGAACGTGACGCAGAAGCCGTTTGATAATCCGAAAGTACGCGAGGCGATTAATTACGCGATCAATCGTCAGGCGCTGGTGAAAGTGGCTTTTGCGGGCTATGCCACCCCGGCGACCGGCGTGGTGCCGCCATCGATTGCGTATGCTGTAAGCTTCCCCGCCTGGCCATACAATCCGGCGAAAGCGCGTGAGCTGCTGAAAGAAGCGGGTTATCCGAATGGTTTTAGCACCACGCTATGGTCGTCGCATAACCACAGTACCGCGCAGAAAGTACTGCAATTCACCCAGCAGCAGCTGGCGCAGGTGGGGATTAAAACGCAACTGACGGCGATGGACGCAGGGCAACGCGCGGCGGAAGTGGAAGACAAAGGGCAGAAAGAGAGCGGTGTACGGATGTTCTATACCGGCTGGTCAGCGTCGACCGGCGAAGCCGACTGGGCGCTGTCGCCGCTGTTTGCTTCGCAAAACTGGCCGCCCACTCTGTTTAATACCGCGTTCTACAGCAATCCTCAGGTTGATAAAGATCTGAAGGAGGCGCTGAAAACCACTGACACGCAGGAAAAAGCGCGGCTTTATAAGGATGCGCAGGACATCATCTGGAAAGCGTCGCCGTGGGTGCCGCTGGTGGTGGAGAAACTGGTCTTGGCGCACAGTAAAAATTTGACCGGGTTCTATATCCAGCCGGATACGGGATTTAGCTTCGATCACGCGGATCTGCAGTAGTCTCCCCGTGATATTTCACATTGCAGATGTATTGGCTACAAATAGACGGTCGATTGATGAGTACGGGCCGCATTCTGGGATGTCTAAACCTGTTTCAGGCCGGTGTGTTGCCCGTCCTGGTCACTTGCTTACGTTGGTGACCAGGATTTACGCATTTACCGCTATTCTGCAGTATGACCTGTTCAGGGATAGCCATCGCTCCCTGACACAGGCTGTGGGTAGGTTGCGCAAGGAGAAGCATGTTCAATTATGTAATTAAACGCCTGCTGGGGCTGATCCCGACGCTACTGATTGTGGCGGTGCTGGTGTTTTTGTTTGTGCATATGCTGCCCGGTGACCCGGCGCGGTTGATTGCCGGACCGGAAGCGGATGCGCAGGTTGTGGGCATGGTGCGCCAGCAACTGGGGCTCGACCAGCCGCTGTATGTTCAGTTCTGGCACTATATCAGCAATATTTTGCAAGGGGATTTTGGCACCTCGATGGCTTCACGCCGTCCGGTGAGCAGCGAAATCGCCAGCCGTTTTATGCCCACGCTCTGGCTGACGCTCGCCAGTATGAGCTGGGCGGTTTTGTTTGGTATGGCGACGGGAATTGTGGCGGCGGTCTGGCGTAATCGCTGGCCGGATCGTCTCGGCATGGCGCTGGCGGTTACCGGGATCTCATTTCCGGCGTTTGCGCTCGGTATGCTGCTGATGCAGGTTTTTTCCGTCGAACTGGGCTGGTTGCCGACCGTGGGGGCCGATAGCTGGCGGCATTATATTTTGCCTTCGTTGACGCTGGGCGCGGCGGTGGCGGCGGTGATGGCGCGCTTTACCCGTGCGTCGTTCGTCGATGTTCTGCATGAAGACTACATGCGTACCGCCAGGGCGAAAGGCGTACGCGAAACGCTGGTGGTGCTTAAACATGGCCTGCGTAATGCGATGATCCCGGTGGTGACCATGATGGGCCTGCAGTTTGGTTTTTTGCTCGGCGGTTCAATCGTGGTGGAGAAGGTCTTTAACTGGCCTGGGCTGGGGCGTTTGCTGGTGGATTCAGTGGAGATGCGCGACTATCCGGTGATCCAGGCGGAAGTACTGCTGTTTTCTCTGGAATTTATTCTTATCAATTTAGTGGTGGATGTACTGTATGCCGCCATTAATCCGGCTATCAGGTATAAGTAAGGTGCGATTGCTCAACTGGAGAAGACAAGCGATTATCGACGCGATGCCGGGGGTGAAACCTGGACAGATACGTACGCCGTGGCATGAGTTCTGGCGGCGTTTCCGCCATCAACCGGTGGCGGTGGGGGCGGGGATATTTGTTCTGCTGCTGATTGCGGTGGCGATCGTTGCGCCGTGGATTGCGCCGTTCGATGCGGAAAACTATTTTGACTACGATCGGCTCAATGATGGACCGTCGATGACGCACTGGTTCGGCGTTGACTCGCTGGGGCGGGATATTTTTAGCCGGGTACTGGTCGGGGCGCGGATCTCGCTGGCCGCTGGCGTGCTGGCGGTACTGATTGGCGCAGCGATCGGCACTGTGCTCGGGCTGCTGGCTGGATATTACGAAGGCTGGTGGGATCGTATCATTATGCGCATCTGCGATGTGCTATTTGCTTTCCCCGGCATTTTGCTGGCCATTGCCGTGGTGGCGGTGATGGGCAGCGGGATGTCAAACGTGATCATTGCGGTGGCGATCTTTTCGATCCCGGCATTCGCGCGCCTGGTGCGCGGCAATACCCTGGTGCTTAAACAGCAGACGTTTATCGAGTCGGCGCGCAGTATTGGCGCCAGCGATGCCAATATTCTGTTTAATCACATCCTGCCCGGTACGGTATCGTCGATTGTGGTCTATTTCACTATGCGCATCGGGGTATCGATTATCTCTGCCGCCAGTCTTTCGTTTCTTGGCCTCGGCGCGCAGCCGCCGACCCCGGAGTGGGGGGCGATGCTCAATGAGGCACGGGCGGATATGGTGATGGCGCCGCACGTAGCGCTGTTCCCGGCGATTGCCATTTTTCTCACCGTGCTGGCGTTTAATCTGCTGGGCGACGGCCTGCGCGATGCGCTGGATCCGAAGATAAAAGGGTAACGGGAAGCTGAGTAGGCGGGCGGTTGTCGTCGGGGTTATTCCCGGCCGGAACCACAGGTCGGATAAGATATAAGCCACCACTGGATGCGGTGGCTTATATGCCCGGCGGCGCTAACTGGCGCTTACCGGGCCTGGGGAGCGGCGTCGTTTTGTCGCCCCGGACAATTTCAGAGAGCGGGATTAAACCCGGCTGCCCCACAGGTCGTATTCGTCGGCGTGTTCCACTTTTACCCGCACAATGTCGCCGGGCCTGAGTTTGTTTTCCCCGTTCAGATACACCGCGCCGTCGATTTCCGGCGCGTCGGCCATACTGCGGCCAATCGCCCCTTCGTCATCGACTTCATCGATCAGTACCAGAATCTCGCGGCCGATTTTTTCCTGCAGGCGCTCGGCGGAGATCTGCTGCTGAAGCTGCATAAAACGGTTCCAGCGCGCTTCTTTGACCTCTTCCGGCACCTGATCCGCCAGTTCGTTGGCGGTCGCGCCTTCTACCGGGCTGTATTTGAAACAGCCAACGCGATCCAGACGGGCTTCTTTCAGGAAGTCGAGTAGCATCTGGAAGTCTTCTTCCGTTTCGCCAGGGAAGCCGACGATAAAGGTGGAGCGCAGGGTCAGCTGCGGGCAGATTTCACGCCACTGTTTGATGCGCGCCAGCTGGCGGTCAACGGCGCCGGGTCGCTTCATCAGCTTCAGAATTCGCGGGCTGGCGTGCTGTAACGGGATGTCCAGATATGGCAGAATCTTGCCTTCCGCCATTAACGGGATGACGTCATCCACGTGCGGGTACGGATAGACGTAGTGCAGGCGCACCCAGATACCCAGTTCTGCCAGCGCTTCGCACAGGCTCACCATGCTGGTTTTTACCGGCATGCCGTTGTGGAAACCGGTGCGATGCTTCACATCGACGCCGTAAGCAGAGGTGTCCTGAGAAATCACCAGCAGCTCTTTTACTCCGGCATCCGCCAGACGTTTGGCTTCAGCCAGCACTTCACCAATCGGACGGCTGACAAGGTCGCCGCGCATTGACGGAATAATACAGAAGGTGCAGCGATGGTTGCAGCCTTCGGAGATTTTCAGGTAGGCGTAATGGCGCGGCGTCAGCTTAACCCCCTGTTCCGGCACCAGGCTCAGGAACGGGTTGTGCTTCGGCTTCGGCGTGTAGTGATGGACATGCTCAAGCACCTGCTCGTAGCTGTGCGGACCCGTGATTTCCAGTACCTTCGGATGCACTTCGCGGATCTGATCTTCTTTCGCGCCCAGGCAGCCGGTGACAATCACTTTGCCGTTTTCTTTCAACGCTTCGCCAATCGCTTCCAGAGACTCCTGCACGGCGCTATCGATAAAGCCGCAGGTATTAACGATAACCATATCGGCGTTTTCGTAGGTCGGAACGACGTCATACCCTTCGGTGCGCAGTTCTGTCAGGATACGTTCTGAGTCCACGAGGTTTTTCGGGCAGCCCAGAGAGACAAAGCCGATTTTCGGCTGATGGGTGACATTGCTCATAGCTTAAAAAGTGTTCAGTTATTGGGATGATGAGGGCAGGGATTCTACCGGGATTGGCAGAAAGTTTATACTAGTTTTCTTGTTCGCGCCGCGCGATAAGTTTTTCTTTTTATGCGGATGATTTTCCTTAATCGGCCCCCGAATAAGAATATCAACT
Source organism: Klebsiella sp. KE9456 (assembly GCF_043832615.1). Lineage (NCBI taxonomy): Bacteria > Pseudomonadati > Pseudomonadota > Gammaproteobacteria > Enterobacterales > Enterobacteriaceae > Klebsiella > Klebsiella sp. KE9456. The sequence goes on along the minus strand of NZ_JBDYQK010000005.1, from coordinate 2,752 downwards.
TAATGTTTGCAACGGATAGCGGACCTCCTTGCGAGGCCCGTTTTTTGCGTTGACCGCGACACCGAGCGGGAAAAACACGCTTTATCATCGTTGCAACATTGTAAATGATGTTAATGGCTTGAGGATTATTGATCTCACGCATCCTTTTGTACAAAAAATAGCCATATTATAAACAGGGTAAAGGATGACAGAGGAGGGCCTGTGATGACCGTTGACAGACGATATCGTAACCTGATGAATAAGCTGATTAACGCCAATATTGACATTGATGCTTATCTGCAGTTGCGTAAAGCAAAAGGCTATATGTCAGTCAGCGAAAACGACCATCTGCGTGATAACTTGTTTGAATTGTGTCATGAAATGCGTGAACACGCACCGCTCCTGCAGTACGCCGCCACGCCGGAGGAAAGGGAATCCTTGCGACTTGCGGGTGAGGCCGTTGCTTCTGCGGCCATATGCCTGATGAGTGGGCATCATGACTGCCCGGCTTACATTGCTATCAACGTAGATAAGCTGGAACGCTGTCTGGCGGTATTGACGTTAAATATTCATAAATTGAATGCGTTAGCGCCAGTTACCCATGCCTGAAACCGGGGGGAGCGTGCTCCCCCTTATTAATGTTATGTAAAAATCTATTTCTGTTTCCCCACGCTGGCTACTCTTATCAGCATCGCTGACACGAGGAGTATGCCATGCGCCAGACCGTTACCCTGATTGCTCTTTCCGTGCTGTTGTTTCCCGCCGCTTCCGCTGCTACCGGTGAACGGGTTGACGTGCTGCATAACCAGCTTGAACACCCGTGGTCGCTGGCCTTTCTTCCCGATGACCAGGGAATACTGATTACTCTCCGTGGAGGAGAACTCAGGCACTGGCAGCAGGATAATGGCCTCTCAACTCCGCTATCCGGCGTCCCGCAGGTGTGGGCCCACGGTCAGGGCGGTCTGCTGGATGTGGCGCTGGCGCCTGATTTTCCCCAATCGCGCCGGGTCTGGCTAAGCTATGCCGAAGGCGGTAACGACGGTAAAGCCGGGACTGCCGTGGGCTATGGCCGATTGAGCGAGGATCGCCGGAGCCTTGAAAACTTCAGGGTTGTTTTTCGCCAGCAGCCGAAGCTGTCAACCGGAAATCATTTTGGCGGACGGCTGGTGTTCGACGGTCATGGCCATTTATTTATCGGGTTAGGGGAAAATAATCAGCGTTCGACCGCTCAGGACCTGGACAAGCTACAGGGAAAAGTGGTGCGCCTGACGGAGGAGGGTAATGTTCCGGCGGATAACCCGTTTGTCGGTCAGTCCGGCGTCAGGCCGGAGATCTGGGCTTATGGCATCCGCAATCCGCAAGGAATGGCGATGAATCCGTGGAGCGATACGCTATGGCTGAATGAGCACGGGCCACGCGGCGGCGACGAGATTAATATTCCGCAAAAAGGCAAGAACTACGGCTGGCCGCTGGCGACACATGGCATTAACTATAGCGGCTTGCCGATTCCGGAAGCGAAAGGCAAGGTGGTGGCGGGAACCGAAGCGCCGCTGTTTGTCTGGGAAAAATCTCCGGCGGTGAGCGGTATGGCCTTTTATCATGCGCAGAGGTTCCCGCAGTGGCAACATAAGCTGTTTATCGGCGCGCTGAAGGATGAGTCGTTGATTGTGTTGAATGTTGATGGCGATAAGGTGACTGAACAGGCGAGAATTTTGCGCGATCGCGGTAAACGCATCCGCGATGTGCGCGTTGGACCCGATGGTTATCTGTATGTCTTAACCGACGAATCCAACGGCGAACTGCTGAAGGTGAGCCCGACGGGCTAAATCAGGTCACCGGGATCGCGATCACATCGCGCCAGGACTGACGCGCGCTAATTTGCTGATACCAGCGCTGCAGATGCGGGCGCGGTTGCCAGGTTTTCACCGTTTCCAGCAGGTTATAAACGAACGGTGCGACGGCGATGTCGCCCAGGCCGAAGGCGTCGCCTGAAAGCCATTGATGTTGCGCCAGTTCGCCATCAAGAATAGCGAACAGCGTCTCGCAGTGCGCGATAGCCGCGTCGATTGCGTCAGGATCGCGCTTTTCCGGCGGCGTTCTTACCAGTCCCATTAAAACCGGCCGATGGGCGGGAGAGAGCGAACCATTGGCCCAGTCCATCCATTTTTCGCCCTGCGCGCGCTCGGCTGGCGACTCAAGCCACAGTCGATTCTGACCATATTGCGCGGCCAGGTAGCGAATAATGGTATTCGATTCCCAGAGCACAATGCCGGTAGACGCATCTTTCAGCAGCGGCACCAGACCATTAGGATTCATGGCCAGATATTCAGGATCACGATTCAGGCCGAACTCCAGGCCTGCCAGAATTTGCTGATACGGGAGATCAAGTTCATCCAGTACCCAGCGAACTTTCTTCACATTGGTCGAGTTATTTCTGCCCCACAGCGTAATCATATTGGTACATGCCTTTTATTAAGTCGCCATTACGGCGTTGTGAGCATTCATGTTGCAATAAAGTTAATCTATATACCCATCATACTTCAAGCTGCATCTTTGTTCGCTGCCTGAACAGGCCCTGCCTGCGTCCTGATGCTGGTCAGTTAAGGGGTGTCAGTTGTGTTTATGGCTGGCTGAGCGGTTCTGTCGATCGGTGGTTCTGGCGAGCATGACGCATTTTTCGTTTTCACCCATTCAGATTCCGTGGTCTGTTCCGTTCACGATAAATTCGCGGATATTCGTTATATCCACAGCGTGTGAACGGGCAGGGGGACGT